>DATMHK010000279.1:0-41563 GCA_035554995.1 Gemmatimonadaceae bacterium | reverse complement strand
CGCTTCGTCGCATTGATATCGCTCGGCGAGCGCGGTGGTCTGCTCGTCCGTTCGCACGGCGTCCAGTTCGCGACGCAACTCACCGACGCGTGGCGCAAGGTGGACCGATCGCGCGGCGTACTCTCCGTGCCAGAAGGGCATCCGCGCCGGCGCGCCCGGCGCCGGCGTCACGATCACCCGATCGTGCTCGATCGCGTTGACGCGCCACGTGGATGACCCGAGCTGGAACACGTCGCCGACGCGCGTTTCGTGCACGAACTCTTCATCGAGCTCGCCGATTCGGGTACGATCGGGAAGGTTCACGGTGTAGAGGCCCCGATCGGGAATCGTCCCGCCGGAGATCACCGCGACCATCCGCGACGCGCGCGACGCGATGAGCGTGTCCGTCACCCTGTCCCAACTCAGGCGCGCGTCGAGCTCCGCGGCGACGTCGGACGGGTATTTCCCCGAGAGCATCGCCAGTACTTCGTCGAACGCGGCGCGGGTGAGCGCGTGATACGGGTAGGCGCACCGCACCAGGTCGAAGAGCGTGGCACTGGTCCAGTCATCGTCGATCGCGACCGCCGCGACGACCACCTGCGCGAGGACGTCGAGCGCGTTCTGCACGACACGCGTCGGCTCGACGTCGCCGTCGCCCATCGCCTTGACGACGGCGAGCAATTCCATCGCGTCGTCGCGAAAAGTCGGCATGAATACGCCGCGGCTGACGGCGTCGAGCGAGTGGCCGGCGCGACCGACGCGCTGCAGCCCGTTCGCAACGCGCTTCGGCGACTGCAGCTGCAGCACGAGATCCACCGACCCGATGTCGATCCCGAGCTCGAGGGAGCTCGTGCTGACGAGTGCGCGCAGGCTCCCCGCCTTCAGCGACTGCTCGAGCATGAGACGCCGTTCGCGCGACAGCGATCCGTGATAGGGGAGCGCCAGCTCCTCGCCGGCGAGCGCGTTGATGCGTGCCGCCATTTTCTCGGCCTGCGCGCGGTTGTTGACGAAGATCAGCGTCGTGCGCGCGGTGCGCATGTACTGCAACACCATCGGCGTGACCGACGACCAGATCGTACCGCCCGGGTGCGCGAGGTCCTCCACCGGCGAGCGAATCGCCAGTTCGAGCTGCTTCACGAGTCCGCAATCGACAATGCGACAGGTCCGCGGCTCGTTGGCCGTCACATCAAAGCCGACGAGAAAGCGTGCGATCTCGTCGAGCGGGCGCTGCGTGGCGGAGAGCCCGATACGCTGCGGTTGCGTTTGGCACAAGCGTTCGAGGCGCTCCAGCGTGAGCGCCAAATGAGCGCCGCGCTTGGTCCCGGCGATCGCGTGGATCTCGTCGATGATCACGGCGCGGACGCCGCTGAACATGCCGCGGCCGCGCGTGGACGTGAGCATGATGTGCAGCGACTCCGGCGTCGTGATCAAGATGTGCGGCGACTTGCGGATCATGCGGGCACGCGCGGATTGCGGCGTGTCTCCCGTGCGCACGGCGACGCGGATCTCCGGAAACGCCTTGCCCGCCGCCTCGAATCGCTCGCGCAGCTCGGCGAGCGGACGCTCGAGGTTGCGCTGGATGTCGTTGTTGAGCGCCTTGAGCGGTGAGACGTAGAGGATCTGGACTGCGTTTGGCAGCGGCTCTTTCCCGCCGTCCACGATGAGCTGATTCAGCTCCCAAAGAAACGCGGAGAGCGTCTTGCCCGTGCCCGTCGGCGCGAGGATGAGCGTGCTCGCTCCACTCGCGATCGCCGGCCAGCCTTCACGCTGAGGCGGGCTCGGGTCACCCAACGTCTCGCGAAACCAGGCGCGGACGATCGGGTGGAACGACTTGAGCGCGGGCGGAACGCGAGGGGCCATTTAGATAGACTAACGGCCCTAAGCGTTGCCCCGCGAGTTACATCAGGATCGGCGAATTCAGCGTGATATGGAGCGCTGACCCAGCGGGCAGGCACCCCTCGTACGACTCGCCGGACCTCGAGATCGCAGCGCCCGTCGCGGCGCCCGCCGCGGCACCGATGATCGTACCCTTGGTGTTATGTCCGATCATCTGGCCGAGAATGGCCCCGGCGATCGCGCCACCGACGACCTTCTTCTTCTCGGCATTGGGATCGCCGTTCGCGACTTTCGTCTTCTCGAGCGGCGAGACAGTCGAGACATCGCCGTTCACATCATACGTCTTGTCGTTGATGACGAGCGACCGGATGCGGAAGTTGATCTGCGCGCCCTCGCCGTTCTGGCCAGCGCTCGTAGACGCCACCTCGAGCACGATTGTCGACCCCGCGGGAATCACGGCGCCGTTCGACCCGGTGACCGCCGAGTTCAACGTCGCGACGATTTTGTCACCCGCCCGGTTCGTGTTCGTGCACACCTTCGCGCCGCTCGTCAGTCCGAAACCCGTGCCGGTGCCGATCTCGCCACGCGCGGGCGTGGGCGCGGGAGTCGGCGCTGGCGCCGGTGCCTGAGCGACCGGTGTCGGCTGGACAACCGGTGTCTGCGTCGGAGGCGGCGGCGAAACCGGCCGCGGTGCTTGCGTGCGCGGCTCCGCTCGACGCGGCGTCCGCGTTTTGGGCTGCGGAACGGGCGCGGTCTCTTTCGCCGGCGCCGGCGTGGGTGTGGGCGCTACCGCCGTATCCTGAAAGGTTGGCTGCGCCGAAGGCTGTTGCGACGCGAGTGCGAGGTCGCGCGCCAATTGAGAGTCGGCAGCCGCTTTCTGCGCGGCACGGTCACCACACGCCGCCGCGAACGTCATTGCTGCCGCCAGGGACACCCATCTCCCCACCACCCGGTATTTCGCCATCGTTCGTTCTCCAAGAGCAAGCGTGCCCGATATCGTACCCCGTCCTCCGGCCCAGGTTCGGGACAACAGGTCCTGGGTCCTGGGTCCTGGATCTTGGAGAAACAGCGCCCGCCGTTTCATCCACGACCCAGGACCTAGCACCCAGGATCTTTTCTTAGACGGACACGCTTGCTGTCGGATACTCTGACGGTCCAGGAACGGGGACGCGCACGGGGAGGTAGACGGAGAACGTGCTCCCTTCGCCATAGGTGCTTTGCACCGCGACGGAACCGCCGAGCCGCTCGAGGAGCTTCCGCGTGATGCTGAGCCCGAGCCCGGTTCCACCGAACTCACGCGTTCGCGACTGGTCCACCTGTCGGAAATCCTCCCAGATCGCCTGCAGATCGGACTGACGGATTCCGATGCCGGTGTCGACGACGTCGATGCGAACTCCGCCGGGCGCGCACTCGGCGCGGACCGCCACACTGCCCTTGTTCGTGAACTTGGCGGCGTTGGAAATGAGATTGAGGAGCACCTGCTTGATCTTGGTGCGATCGGAGTAGATCAGCGGGCAGTCCGGCGAAACGTCGATCGTGTACTCGAGCTGTTTCTTGCGCACCATTGGCTCGATCTGCTGCGACACTTCGGTCGCCACCTCACGCAATGATACGTCTTCCAGGTGCAGGGGCATCTTGCCGGCCTCGATCTTGGCCAGGTCGAGGATGTCATTGATCAGCGCGAGGAGATGCTCCGCCGCGGCGCGGCCTCGCAGCAACGCGTCGCTTTGACGGGGATTCACCTCTCCGAGCACGCCGTCGAGCATGAGCGCCGAGTAGCCGATCAGCGCGTTGATCGGCGTGCGCAGCTCGTGTGACATGCTGGCCAGGAATTCGGACTTGAGCTTGTTCGCGCGCTCGACTTCCTGAGACTGCCATTGGAGCCGCGCGTTTTGCTCGGCCAGGTCGGCCGTCGCCTCTCGGATTCGTTCTTCGAGCTCGCTGTTCAACCGTTTGAGCGCTTCGTACAATCGCTCGTTCTCGACCTGCTTGGTCAGGTCGTGCAGCACCGACACTATCGCGATCGGCTCGCCGCGTTCGTTCTTCACCTTGCCCGACACGACTTCGACCGGCAGCTCGATTCCGCTGCGCGGGTAGACGAGCGTCATCCGCTCGCGTCGAGAGTCGTCATCGAGCAGCGCGAACTCGGAGATGAACGACGTGAACTTCGTGTCGTTGCCTCGGACTGCAGCGAGCTGGGCGCGCGTGCGGGCCTCGGCCTCGGTCATCTGGAAGAGCTGCTCGGCCTGATCGTTCATCAGGATGATGTTCGAGCGCTCGTCGGTCACGAGAATCGGATCGGCCACGTTCTCGAGCACGAGATTCAAGCGGTCGCGCTCGCCGCGCACCGAGATTTCAGCTTGGCGTACGCGTTGTACCTGTCGCTCGAGCTCGTTGGCGGCGCGTCGCAAGTCGGTCACGTCGCGCAACACCGAGAGCACCGCGTCCTCGGGGCCGACGCGCTCGCCGAGCGGGTGCGCCAGGACCTCGAACAAAAGATCGTTGCCCTCGTCAGGATCGACGAGGTTGAGCTCGCGCGGACCACCCTGCGCGCCGCCCATCATCGCCGCCTTCGAGAGGAACGACGTGAAGAGCAGGTTGTTCAACTCGATGGCGCGGCGTCGGCCCGCCGAGTCGTCGTCGCGAACGTGGAGCAGACGCTCGGCGCGGTGGTTCTGCGTGATGATGTCGTTCGCGGCATTGGTGATGACCACCGGATCGGGGAGCGAATCCACCATCAGCGTAAGTCGCTCGCGCTGTTGCGATAGTCGCTCGGTGTTGTCGCGTGCCTCCTCGAGCGCTGCAAGGCGACCCATCAGGGGACTGGCGAGCGCCAGAATCTCACCGGCTTCGTCGATGACTGTCGCGTCGACCGGGCTCTCGAGCAGAACGACGCCGGCGGGAGCCACGCCAAGGCGACGATCGGGGGTCGGCAGGACGCTGATCGTTCTAGACGACACCAGTTCCGTGGCACGCTCGGCCGACATCGCGCCGGGCGCGCCGCGATATCGCGGCTGCGACATCGGCAGAGCGATCCATCGCTCGAAGCCGCCGAGTGAGCGTGGTCCGAGGGAGCTGGTGCCGTGCATTCGAACGAGCGCGAGCGCGCTGATGACCAACGGGCTCGACAAATCGCTCAAGGGAATGGCCAACTCGCCCGGCTCGGCTTCGAGTCCGACGGCGGCGATGAGCACTGCGTTCTCGTGGCTGGAGTCCAGGCGGAACATTGCCGCGCGACGTGCGCCGGCGAGGTCGGCGAGCTGCGCCAGAAGGAATGACGCTGCGGCGCGAAAATCAGGCGCCTCGGCCAAGCCCGAGAGGAGACCGGCGATCGAGCGGTCTCCGAGAACTGCCATACTACGCTACTCCACCATGTTAGCCATTTCGAAGCTCGAGCTGGCGGCGCAACTCCGCGTTCTCGCGCTGCATTCGTTCGAGCTCATCGCCCGCGCCGATTTCACGCGGGCGCGAAATCGGCGACGTAATGCCGACCGCTTCCGAGTACTTCAAATATGTGTCGATGGACGCCACGACGATTCGCGCTTCCACCGTCACGAGATCGATACCGACCAATGAGACACGGACCCAGGCATCGATAACGATGCCCTTGTCCAGTACGCGATCCAGAACATCGATCAGAGAACTGCCGCTAGGGGTGCGTTCGACGGCCATGTTCTTGAGTCCTTGGGGGCTAGAGTCCGGTTAGAGAATGTCGCGTCGAGCTGCGCTCATCACTTGCGAGACGACTTCGACACCGATCCGCTCGCCGGCCCCGCCGACTGGGCGAGGCGAGTGAGCTGTTCTTCGATTCGCGTCAAACGAGCGTCGAGCTCGGGGATAGCCGCGGCCGAGGCGGCTCCCGACATAGTGAGTCTCGGATCGTTGCGCCACCAGTTAAGACCGATCTGCTCGGCTTTGTCGATCGAGCACACGAGCAGGCGAACCTGAATCGTGAGCAACTCGACGTTCGCCAAGTTGATTTTGATGTCGCCGGCGATGACGAGGCCTTTGTCCAGCACGCGATCGAGGATGTCGACCAGGCCATGCGTCCGCGTCGGATTTACGAACTCGGGCATCTGTCAGTGGGTGAGTAGCGTCTCGACTACCTCAGCCTGCCCAACGGCCCGAGGTCGATGTTGAGGTCTTCATCGGTGAGACCGAAGACCTCTTTCAGCTCGTCCATCCTATGGTTCAGCTTGAGCAACGCGAGACCCAGGCGCTCCACCTCCTGCTCGTTCAGCGTTCCACCGTCCATTCGCCGAATCGCTTGGTGCTCCAGGGTTTCGCGTAGCAGTTCTACAACTGTGAGGACGAGTCGCGCAAGACCTTGCTCGACTCGGTCCGGATCGGCGTTGATGCGTTCGGGGAGCGCTCGGGCGATGGCGTGGAGCGCCGCCACCGTCTGATCCTCCCCGTCTTCCGACCCCGACGACTGCCTCAGTCCGCTACTATCCGGCATACATCAGTCCGCCAGTTTCATGCCGTGGAGCCCGGTATCCCGGTTTCCGAGCGCGCAGAAGCTGTAAGGGGCTCTGGGACCGATGACGAGGAACCGGAACTCAGTCGTCGAGGACACTTCGAACGCCGCCTCCTTGTAGTTCGCAACATCGTTTCGCGAAACGAGGTGGGAGATCGTACGCAGGGGCAGCCGGGTCACCTGATCGTGAACCGCGCGCCGCCGGACGAATGCCATCGTAGCCTCGGTCAGTGTCTGCGCGAGCGAGTCGAGCGACCGGCGGACTGAGCCGGTGGACGCTTCGCGAGCCCGGAGTGATTCCATGTACTCGCGACCGGCGCCGGGTCTCTCCGGATCGATCATCGCCGGGAAACCCGGCTCGAGATCGCGCAGCATGCGACGCGTGGACGGCGTGAGGATGAGCGTCATCTCCACGAAGCCCTGGACGTCGGCGAGGAGCGACGTGACCGAATTCGAATAGTTCTCCAACGCGCCGCGGCAGGCGTCGTCGCTCGCGAACTCCTGGCCGAATCGTGCCGGTACGGGCGTCGCTCCGGTCTCGAGCGCCGCCTCGACGACGGCGTCGTGGGCGCGAACCCCATCGATCGAAACGGGGACACCGCGCTCGGCGTCGCTGACCCACGCCACCAGACCATCCACTTGCATCGACCGCACACGAGCCCCGTCGATTCCGCGCAAATCGGCCGGAAGATCACCGCGACGCTCGTTCGGCAACACGCAGTACAGATGCGTCGTCACTTCGACGGGACCTCCCCGGCGGTTAACTGAATCAACGTTTGATCGATGTTTCGTCGCACAACTGTCTCCACGGACGAAAGCAGTAGTCGTAAATCGAGCACGAGCAAATCGATGTCGGCGATGGAAATGGTCACGGTGCCGCCGATCACGACGCCCTTGTCGAGCACGTGATTCAGCAGATCGCCGAGCACCAACTCCTCGGTCTCGATCTCGTCGTCGTCAGGCGCCATCGTCGGCGGTTGAAGGTTGGGAGAAGTGATACGGGGGCCAGGGCCCCGTGAAATCGAAGCGAAACCCGCGCTGGTCGTGTCGCTCCACGATCGACGTGAGCGTTCTTTGAAACGCCTCGAACGCGGAAGGAGCCACGAGGAACGCGGCGTTGAGCACCATCGTACCGCTCGCCGGCGTTCGGTCCGCGGCCCGCGGGATCGGTGAGCGCACCGACTCGGCGGCGTTGCGTCCGAGCTGTTCGACGATTTCATCCACGACCTGCTGGGTCACGCTTCGCAGCTCGCCACGTTTTTCACCGTCCAGCTTTCGTTCGAGGAGATACCGTTGACCGGGCGACGCGCTCCCCGCCTGTTCCGCGAGCTCGCGCAGGCGAGGGCTCATCTCCGGGATGACGTCGAGAAGCTCGGCGTCCACTCGATAGACACGCAATGCGTACTCGCGCCCTCGCTTCACCCGCTCGAGCGCGCTGGAAAGCTGCGCCGATCGGTCGTCGAGCATCGTGCGGACCGCATCGCGGCCGGAGAAGAGCGAAAACATCGGCAGCGGGACGACGGCTCCCCGGTCGCTCGCCCACGTGAGCACGCGGTCGTGCGCCGTCGCGCGCGGACTCAGCCACTCCACATCGCCCGAGCTTTCCTCCACCCGACTCGGCGCGTACGACGCTCCATCGAGCACCGACACGAGCGCGGCCAGGTCGCCGCGCCGCTCGACGGCAACACCGGCGTCGTCGAGGCCCTCCGGGAGAGCGCCGCTCGTGAAATCAGCGCCGCCGGGCACGATGCCGTACACGTACCAGATTGACTCGAGCGTCGACGACATTGTTGAAGTCAGCTGACCGGTGTCATCTCGCGCCATGAACGACCCCACGCGCGCAGCGCCGCAACGCCGATTGGCGGTGGGCTCACATGATCCGCGCAAAACTGTCGCGGCGCGCGTGACTCAGGAAGAGGGGACACCGCAATTGTGACCCGGTTCCACGCTATGCCGATCACGTCGACACCGAGCGCTGCGATCGCCGCCGCCAGACGACTCGTCTCCGCGCGAACGACTGGCTCGTCGAGCGAAGCAATCAGGACGCCCGAGCGGTCGGCGTCATGCAACAGGGCGTCGAGCTCCCGAGTTCGTTTCGCGAAAGCAAGCAGCTCCTCAGCTGCCGCCCCGAGTCCGACGGCCTCGCGATACTTGAGCATCAAACGCATCAGGCGATGCGTCCAGTCGAGCGCGATTGCCGGCATCTCGAGAAGCCGCAACAGATGCCCGGTCGGTGCGGGATCGACGATCACATGAGTGAACCGGCGCTCGAATATCGCGTCGCCGAGCAGCGAGAGCGCGAACAGCTCGTCGATTCCCGGCGGCGCAAGGGAAAGCAACTCGCGCATGATGCGCCGGTCTCGATCCACATCGACGCCGCGGCGCAGGATCGCCTCGAACATTCCGTCGATGCGATCCTGATACTCGTCGCGAAGACGCGCGAAGGCGGCCGCGGCGTCCATCTGTCGGGCAACGAGACCGCGGACTCCCTCCACCGCGGGCTCCGCGTCGGCTTGGGCCCACGCCGCTCCCGTTTCTCCCAGCGCGTCGGCTATCGACGGAGCCGGATCAGTGGACACGAGCAGAATGTCGCCTGCATTCTCGTCGGCCGCCGCGATGGCGAGGGCGCAAGCGATCGTGCTCTTGCCGACGCCTCCTTTGCCTCCGACGATCGTCAACGGTCGAACGAGCCCGGCGATCGATCCAGCGCTGCCGGACGGGAAAGTCGCGGACGACACTCGCTCCTTCTCGGCCCGCTTCGCGGCGCGAGGGCTTCGTGGCTCGCGCATCATGGACAGCGCGGCGGCAGCCGCATCGACGCCACGCGGCGGCTCGACCCGCGGGACGACATAACTCGCCAGCGAGGCAGCGAGCGCGGACGACTCGGCTTTCGCGTCGGCCGCGTTGACGATCACGGCGGCCACGCGAATGCGAAGCGTGGTCAGCTCTTCGAGATAGCGTTTGGTCTCGGCGATCACCATCGGCTCGTCGCGCATGACGACGATCGCCGCGAGCGACGCCGGATCGGCGAGGATTTCTCGAAGCCGGCCGATGCGCACCCGCATCTCGTCGATGAAGTCGTCGGCCCGGTCGCGGCGATACCGATGTGTGAGCGCGCGCACCATGAAGCGATGCTTATCCTGCATCTGGTCGAGCATCGCGAGGAGCGCGCGGAACGTGTCGGGGAGCGCGAGGAGGCGGAGCGTGTGGCCCGTGGGTGCCGTATCCACCACGATCCGCCGATAAGTGGCGGACGGATCGGCCAGCGTGTCGGCGAGCGCGAGGAGCGCGAAGATCTCGTCGGCGCCCGGGAGGGCCGCGTCAACGAGTCCGTCCACGTCAGCGCGGTCGAGGTATGTGCCGCGATCGATGATTTCGGCGATGACGTCACGCCAGCGATCGAGGAAATCGCGCCGCAGCTCGCTCGCCGCGAGCTGCCGTGCGTCGAGTCCCGGAACCGAGGCTACCGGCGCGGCGGTCGTCCCGACCGGCGAGCCAGTCACTTCCGAGAGTGCCGCGGCGGGGTCGGTCGAAAGGAGTATCACTGACTCGCCGCGTCGCGCGAATGTGACGGCGAGTCCAACGGCACACGTCGTTTTCCCGACGCCGCCCTTGCCGACAATCAGTGACGTTCGCGGTAGTCGCTCGACGAGAGAATCGAGCGCGGTCACTCCGCTTCGTCGTCTCGTGCGACGCGGACCGGTCCGCCGCTGGTCCCTTTGCCGAGCCGCTCGCGCCACGCGCGCACTTCGCGCAGTTGGGCCATCAGCACCGCCTCACGCTCGACGTACTCGTCGTCCGTGATGTCCCCGAGCTCGAGCTGCATCTGCAGCTCCATCAACGCCTGTTTTACGGGCGCGTCGTCGGTGAGCTCTTCTTCGACGACGTTCTGCACCTTGCCCAACGACCAGCGGATCCCCGCGACGGGACCCGTGATTGGAAAGAAGAGCAGCTTGCCGAGAAGACTCACGGTTCCGCTCCCTCGTTAGGCGAACGCCCGCTGGCGCGTAACGTTCGGCCACAACTCCGTCTGCGGCAACTCTCCCTCGAGCTCATTGCGTACGCGTGTGGCGATCTCGTCGACCGCCGCTGGATCGGCGACGAGGTCGTATTCGCGAACGTCGAGCGAGAGCACGGGACACTGAATGAACCCGGTGATCCATCGCTCGTACCGGTCATGCAGCGCGGCCCAATACTCGAGCGACGTCTCCTTCTCCTTCGGACGCCCGCGCGTCGCGATTCGCTGGGCGATTACGTCGAGCGGTCCGTGCAAATAGATGAGGAGTCGCGGCGGACGCGCCGCCGGAGAATACAGCAGCTCGGCGTAGAGACGGCGGTAGAGCAGCCACTCGTCCGACGTCATGTATCCCTGCTCGAACAATCCGCGCGCGAAGATCTCGGCGTCCTCGTACCAGGTGCGATCGAGCACCCAGCTTCCACCGAGCCCACGCATGCGACGCATGCTGGCGAAGCGCGTGGCGAGAAAGTGCAGCTGGAGATGCAGCGCGTACGCGCGCATCTCATCCGGGCCGCCGTAAAAGCTCTCGAGCCACGGATTGTCGGCGTCGACGCTCTCCAACGCGAGCTGCAGGCCGAACCGCGCCGCGAGCGTCCGCGAGAGAGTAGTCTTGCCGGTACCGACCATGCCGGCGACGCCAATCAGCATGGAAGGCAAACTATTTCGGGGCTGAGCTAACAGCTAGACAGCCAATAGCCAAAGCTATCAGCAAAAAAGAAGGCGGCGGCCGCGGGCCGCCGCCAACTCCGATTAGCTGATCGCTTTAGCTGTCAGCTGATAGCTGAGAGCTCGACTCAGGCGATAGTGATCGTTCCGCCCGCCGCGTCGATCGTGACGTTCAGCTGTCGCAATGCTGTGATTGGAGCGCTCGCCACGTTCGGCCCATGAATGACCGATCCGTCCTTGGCGAACAGCGATCCATGACACGGACACTCGAGCTGGTTGTTGCGCACTTCGGTGTCGCACTGCTCGTGCGTGCAGATGCGCGACAAGCCGATGAAACTGTTCGCGCCGGTTCGCATCACCGCGCGCTCGCGCTCGAGCTCCACGAGCACGCCGACCGTCGCCAACCCCGGATGGCTGGCGAGCGAGATCGTCAGCGGTGGACCGGGCGGCACGTTGATGTCGCCGCCGCCCGTGGTGGTGCGAAGCGGCGGGCCGATTTGTCCGTCGCCGCACGCCTCGACCGCGGCGAGCGCCACGGCGGCCAGCGCCGAGCGGGCGAGAAATTCACGGCGGTTCAGGCAATGCTGACAGGACATGGCGCGCTCGATGTCGGGTTCAAGCCGTAACGACGGCCGCCTTCCATTCGGTCTCGTCGTCGTCTTCCTGGTACAGCTTATCCAGGTTGACCATCACATTGTTCCCGTCTTTGTGGATCGCGAAGCGATCCAATCCGCGCGTGGCCCGGCCGCTGTCTTTGATGTAGAGGCCATCGGGCTCGAAGCGCGAATGATGCTTGGGGCACTCGAACTTGCCGTCCTTGTCGTACCACCGGATCGCGGTGTTCTGGTGCGGACAGGCAAGGGAGAACGCGTAGACGTTTCCCTCCCAGCGCGTCACGATGACGCCGTTGTCCTTGTCGATCTGGCTCCCGTCTTTCGCCGGGATGGGATAGGACTTCTCGTCACGGCGGCCGCCACGGCCCGCGACCGCGCCGATGGGCGCCGCCGCGGCCCGGGCTGGCGACGCGCCGAGGGCCATCAGGATGCCCGCGGCGATCGCGCCGGCGTCGCGCAGAAACTCACGGCGCGGGACGAGGGGACAGCCGTCGCAGTCCTGATTTTCGAATTCCTTCTCTTTATATGTGCTGCCTGACATCGCGTTATCAGCTCAGGTTTACGATGGCGACGCCGAGTGCCGTGATGATGAACCAGAGAGCGAGACTGACGATTGCGCCTCGGCGCAAGGAAACCCATGCGGGCGACGCCGGCGCGGCATCCTTCGCCAGCGCCGTCTCGGCACGCATCATCATCAGCCCGTTCAACAGGAGCACCACGACGAGCCCCATCTTCGTCCAGAAAATCCACGATCCAAAAAAGGTCTCGATGTCCGCGGTGAGCATCGCCAGTCCGCTGATCACCACGACGACGAGTCCCGTGATTACCCACCGGTGTATCGCGGCCAGCTCGCGCAGATGCTGCGAGCGGTCGGCAATGACGCCGCGAACGGTGCGCAGCGTGCCGCGGTCCATGGCGATTGCGAATCCACCGGCGAGCACCAGACCGCCGATGTGCAGGAATTGCACGACGGTCTCGGCGCCCTTGGAGTGACTGTAGTAGTCGTTCCAGGGCTGGAAGAATTGCACGAACGATTCAGGAAGGCTCATCGATTCCAGAGTTTCATGGCGGTACCACTCACGACGGTCAGACCCATTGCGGACAGCGCGACCGTTCGATGCAACCGCCGTTTGCTCGCGTCGGTCTCGGCCTCGTTCGAGAGCTTGGCCCCCGCGTACGTGAACGCGGCGTCGGCCGTGAGCATCGACAGCACATGGACGGTCCGGAGGACGCGTCCCTGGGCCACCATTCGCGAGTCCCACCAGTTCCACAACCCGGTCACCGTGTTAACGGTGAACATACCCGCGAGCGTTGTAGCGCCCGCCCGGTGTACGGTTTTCGCCCACGCCGGGGCCGCGCGGCTCTCGTCGTACAGCTTCTTTCCGGCCACCCACTGCACCGCGAACACCGGAATGGTGCCGTACGCGGTGTAGCGGTGGATCGTGAGCCGCCGGGCGTACCAATCGCTGACCTCGATCACCCGAGGGCGCGCCTTAGGCGTGTCCGTCGGAACCCGAAGGCGTGACCGCAGGGGGTTTACCGTGTCCAAAGCCGCGGCGAACGTCTCCCAACCAGAAAAGTTTGCTCCAGGCACCGCCACCGGCGTTCCGGAGGGGGCGGCGGCGGTCGCCAAACAGCACAAGAGGCCCAATACTGTCATGTCCATGCAGGAATCACGTCAGGGTTCACTTTCCCGACAAGCCGTCTCACCATCAACCCGTCAGGCCACATGCAGCGTTCCCGGCACCGGCGCGCCGGTTGTGTAGCTTTTCTTCCATGACGAACGCGACTACCCCGTCGCATCCGCCCACCCCTCGATCAGTGTCGTCCGACGACTGGCTCGACCTGGTGGATCAGGTGCTGCTCGGACTGGATCACGCGCTCAACAATCGTTTGGGTGCGCTGCGCGCGTTCGCCGAGCTGCTGCGAGACGAGCACTGGCGAAGCACCAGCGCGGCCACCGACAGCGTGCAGAAGGAGCTGGCGCGACTCGAAGAGACGACGAGCGTCGTCCGCTTGCTGGCCCGGCCGGGGCAACCAACGAAGAGCGGCTTGATCCTCGAGGAGGTCATGACCGACGTCGTTCGCATCCAATCGATGCTGTACGATGTCCGAGACGTCACGGCGGACTTCGTTCCCGGTCCGCCGATCGAGCCGGTGTGGAGCGAACGAGCGGCGCTCATTCGCTTGTTGTCGGTGACGCTCTATGGGCTTCGCCGAAGCGCTCGCGAGCGAGGCGGAAGCGGAGGAAGCGCAACCGGCGATGCCGTCCGCGTGTCGATGGAGTCGGACGAACAATGGGCACGGATCCGATTTGCGTCGTCGAAGCCGATCAGCGAATCGGCGATCAGCGCGTATGCGGCGTCTGTCGCGTCGTCAGTCGGCGCCGAGTGGCGTTTCGGTGGCGGACAGCTGGAGCTCCGCCTGCCGACGCTCAAGGCGCACCGCGCGCCGGCCGGAGCGACCCGCGACGCGCGTTAGCAGACGAGCGCCGAGCCCACCATGTCGCGCAGGCGCGAAAGCGCCTTCGAACGCACCTGCGAGACGCGCGAGTCGGTCACGCCGAGGATCTGCGCGATCTCGTGGATCTTGAGACCTTCGAAATAGTAAAGTCCCAATACCGTCCGCTCCTGCTCGCGCAGGTCGAGGATCGCTTTCCGCAGGAGCGCGATCTCCTCGTCGCGGCCGATCTGTTCGTCGACGGCTTCCGAAGGCTCGGTGTGGAGCGTGTCGAGGAACGATGCCGGCGAGGCTTCGCCGCGCGCCCGCGCGGGACGATCGAGAGGGAGCCGCACCGCGCTCTCGACGTCGGCTTGCCACTTCCACAAGGTTGCACGGCTGACCCCGAGCTCGGCCGCGAGCTCGTCGTCGTCCGGCGCTCGACACAGCCGGCCGGCCAGCGACTGACGCGCCGCTTCGATGTCGCGCGTCTTGCGGCGCACGGACCGCGGTACGTGGTCCTGGCGCCGAAGCTCATCGAGGATCGCGCCGCGAATCCGGGGGACGGCGAAGGTGCTGAACGCGAGCCCGCGCTGCGGATCGAAGGCGGTCATGGCGGACATGAGGCCGAGGATTCCGGCGCTTACCAGCTCGTCGTGGTCCACCTTGTCGCTGAGGCGACGCGCGAGTTGCCGCGCCACATGGTGGACGAGGCTCAGGTTCTCGGTCAGCAAGACGTCCCGGGCGCTCGAATCACCCGAGGCCAGCGCATCCCACAGCTTGCTGCTTCGTGAATCCGACATTCAGCTCCGCATCCGCGAGATAAGGAAGGCGCCGGGCACACCTCCGGCCTGCGGTTGCTGAAGGCACCTACCGGACCAGTCGAATGTCGATGGATGACCGCGGCGAATTGCGCGGGTTCAGAGCGGCTAAACCGTTTGATGGAATCGGCTTAGCGACTGACAGTCGTCGAGGGATGGCGTCGAAGGGCCGAAGCGGCTATGCGGAACTTTCTGCCGCTTCGGCAAATCGTGCCGACCGCGCGTGGTAGGAAAAAGTTGCCGGGCTCGCGTCTACGGCTTCGTGAAGATCGCTTTCGGAATCATGACGTGAACGCCGTAAGGACCATCCACGAGCTGCGTCATGTTGACGTCGCCGGCGACGCTGATCAGCTGGTACGCCTCTTCGCGCGACATTCCCTTCACGTCCACGAGGAGCTGGATGCCCTGTCGAATGGCCAGCTTCGTGGCGTTCATCAGCGACGAATCAATGCCCATGGCGATGTAGTGCGTCGGCGTCTCGGCTCGCGGCCAGTCGAGATGCTGACCCTTGCGCACCACGACCTGCAGCCGGCCGATGAGCGAGGTCTCGATCGCGGTAATGTCCACTTCGCCGTTGCCCTGACCTGCGTGGCCGTCGCCGATCTCGAGTAGCGCGCCCTTCGTCCAGACCGGGATATAGAGTGTCGATCCGGCGACGAGCTCCCGGTTATCGAGGTTCCCCGCGTGAATGCCGGGCGGCGCGCTGTTGACGCGGCCCATCGACGCCGGCGGCGCGACGCCTACGCTGCCGAAGAACGGATGCAGCGGAATCGTGACGGCGTCGCTGAACTTTCCGAGCATCCGCACCGTATCCAGCTCGATGATCTTGGAGCGCGACGTCGTGAAGTCGTCTTTCAGGAATCCGCTGCGCGGGCTGAAGGAATTGCAGCCGTAGTTGATCGCCGGACGGATGTCCTTGAAGCGCACCTCGAGCACATCGCCGGAATCCGCGCCTTCGACGTAGATCGGGCCGGTGAGAATATGGCCGCCCGGCCCGGTTTTCATCTTGTCGCGGGCCGCATACATGTCCTTCGCCAATTGCTCGATGCGATTCGTGTCGAGGCCCGCGCCGGTGAGCGAGCGCGGACTGCAGGTGGACAGCGCGCGAACCACGATCTCGTCGCCCGAAGCGACGCGGAGCACGGGTTGTCCCGCGGCATCGTACCAGCCCCACGCAACCGTAGTGGGCGTGGGGAGGATCGAATGCGTTCGCCCCGCCGCCGGCGCGGGCCAGGCGACCGCCGTGGTCTTCGCCGGGGCATTCGACGCGGAAACGGAAGGCGGGGTGTGGCACCCAAGTGCCGACACCCCGCCGAGGATCGCTAGTGCCGAAGTGATTCGGTTCATTCGCCGCCGCCTCCGCCGCGATCCCCGTTGGGACGCGAGCCGTTCAACTTGTTTCGCAACGTTCTGACGCTGATTCCCAGCATGTCCGCGGCGCGCGTTCGATTGCCGCCGGAGACCTCGAGCGCACGTTCGATGAGCCTCGCCTCGGCCTCGTCCACGTTCAGCGATGTGAGAACGACCGCTTTGTCTGTTGCCCCGTTCGCGCTCGGGGCCTTGCCGTTGCCGTTCCCGGCCCCGCCCCCGTTCGCCGGATAATAATCGACCAGTGAGGGCTGCTCGCGCCAGGCACCGGTGAGACTGAATCGCCGGGCGTCGAAGGCATGCGCGGGGATGACCGGATCGCCGCTCAGGATCACCGCGCGCTCCACCGCATGTTGCAGCTCGCGCACGTTGCCGGGCCAGTCATAGCCCTGCAGCAGCTCGAGCGCCTGCGGCGCGATGCCGGTGATCGGTTTGCCGATCTCATTCGCGTATTGCGTGGCGAAACGGTGGGCGAGGAGAGGAATGTCCTCACGGCGCTCACGCAAAGCCGGTAGGCGAATCGGGATCACGCTCAGGCGATAGAAGAGATCCTGTCGGAAATGCCCGGCCGCCGCGTGCGCGGCGAGATCGCGGTTGGTAGTGGCGACGATGCGGACGTCGACCTTGATCGGCGTCGAGCCGCCGACGCGCTCGAACTCCTGCTCCTGGAGCACGCGAAGCAGCTTCGCCTGAAGGTCGAGGCGCATCTCGGAGATCTCGTCGAGCAGCAACGTGCCGCCGTCCGCCCGTTCGAACGCGCCTTCGACGCGCTTGATCGCGCCGGTGAAAGCGCCCTTCTCGTGGCCGAACAACGCGCTCTCGACCAGACCCTCCGGCAGAGCGGCGCAATTCAGCTGAATGAACGGACCGTCGCGGCGCTCGCTCTGCACGTGGATCGTGCGCGCGAACAGTTCCTTACCCGTGCCGGATTCGCCCTCGAGGAGAACGGTGGCGCGCGTCGGCGCGGCGGTGGCGACGGTTTGCAGCACACGTCGCACGGCGGCGCTCTCGCCGATCACCTGTCGCTCGTTGCGGAACTGCATCACTTCACGGCGGAGTCGCTCGTTCTCGCGGCGAAGCCGCACGACTTCGAGCGCCTGATTCACCGACAGCTCGAGCTGCTCGGGCTGGACGGGCTTCGTGATGTAGTCCACGGCGCCGGCCTTGATGGCCGCGACCGCGTGCTCGATGCTGGCGTAGCCCGTCAGCATGATGAGCGGCGTATCGTAGCCTTGCTGGCGGAGCAGGCCCAGAAACTCCAGGCCGCTCAGCCCCGGCATCCGATAATCCGAGATGATCAGGTCGATGCCGCCGACGGCCAACGCCTGAAGCGCCTGCGGGACATTATGCGCCGGGACGGCCTCGTGGCCGACACGCTCCAGCGTATCCTGGAGAATTAAGCCGACAGCCGGCTCATCGTCGAGACAAAGAATCCTTGCCATGGGGTCTAATTCAGGCGCGGCTCTCAAGCCCGAAAAGGCTGGAGCCGATACTTCTCGGAGGACGCGCGGAGCGTCGTTGGGGCAACCCGGGGAAGGGCGGAACCGGCTACGCCGCAGGGAGGAAGGATCGTGCAGGAACGACTACCAGACAAAATAACTCGCACTCGGCGAGAATCCGCGCCGGAGCGTCAACAGGACGCGCCCGTGGAACGTGAAGTGCGCCTGACCGGGGCTCGGATACCCGACGAAGTAATCCGCGCGCGTGTCGACAGCGGATTCTATCAAACGCCGGCCGTTGCGGACGTCGTGGCGCGACGGATCGTGGTGCGCGGAGATCTTGGGTAGCTAAAAAGCCGCGAGCTGGATAGCTCTCAGCTCGCCCATGATTCTCGTCTCAGGCGCCAGCGGCCTGATTGGCTCGGCACTCGTTCGCTCGTTGCGGTCTGAAAACCGCGAAGTGAAACGTTTGGTGCGTCGCCTGGCCTCGCGCGCCGATGAGGTCTCGTGGCATCCCGACCGCGGCGAGATCGACCCGCGTGCGATGGAGGGCGTGACGGCGGTCGTGAATCTCGCCGGCGAGAATCTGTCGCAGCGGTGGACGACGGGCGCACGCCGGCGCATCCGCGACAGCCGCATTCAGGCGACGACACTGTTGGCGCGGACGATCGCCAAGTCAAACCCCCGGCCGCGCGTGCTCGTCAGCGGGTCGGCTATGGGCATCTACGGTACACACCGCGACGACCCGACCGACGAAACCGCCTCGTTGGGCGACGACTTTCTCGCATCCGTGTGCAAAGAGTGGGAATCCGCGGCGAGACCCGCTTCAGACGCGGGCGTGCGGGTCGCGTTTTCACGCACTGGGCTCGTGCTGGGCCGCGACGGCGGCATGCTGGCGAAGATTCTGCTGCCGTTTCGTCTCGGGTTAGGTGGGAAGTTCGGGGGTGGTGGTCAGTGGATGAGTTGGATCGCACTCACCGACGTCGTTGGCGCGTTGCGCTTCATGATCGAGAACGAAGCGCTTGCCGGCCCAGTGAACGTCGTCGCGCCAAACCCGGTGACCAACGCGGAGTTCACAGATACGCTAGGCCGCGTACTCGGCCGGCCGACATTCACCGTGGTTCCCGCGTTCGCGCTCAAATTGGCGCTCGGCCAGATGGTGGAAGACACGGCGCTCGCGAGCCAGCGGTTGATTCCGAGGCGGTTGAGCGAGAATGGATTTCGGTTCCAGCTGCCGACGCTGGAGACGGCGCTCCGGCGAGAACTGCAGTCATCCTCCGCGAGCGGAGCGAGCGGGGGATCTACTCCCCTCAACCTGTAACTACAACCGGACAGTAGATCCTCCGGGCGCTCCGCACCCGGAGGATGACAACCCGCCCCCTCAACCTGTAACTACAACCAGACGGTAGATCCTCCGGGCGCTCCGCACCCGGAGGATGACAGCCCGTCTCGCGGCGCCAGCTATGCGATAGCGGCGCTCAACCGATCGCTGAACACACGGCTCGCGGTGAGACGGGTGCCGTCGCGCATGATGACGATGTACTCGCCGTGGAACCACGGCTCGAGCTCCTTGATGCGATCGATGTTCACGATCGCCGAGCGATGGATGCGGACGAACGTCTTGGGGTCGAGCCGCGCCTCCATGTTCTTCATGCTCTCGCGGAGCAGGTGGGCGTCGTTTTTCGTGTGAATCTTCACGTAGTTGCCAGACGCCTCGACCCAATCGATCTCCTCCGTTCGCACGAAGAAGACGCGACCGCCCGACTTCACGATCAGCCGCTCGGAGTACTTCCGCTCCTCGTGGAGCTCCTCGAGCAGCGAGACAAGGCGCGGATCGAGGCCGCCGGCGCGATCGCGGTTGAGAAGCCCGCGGGCGCGATCGAGCGCCTTCTCGAAGCGCGTCTGATCGAACGGCTTGAGCAGGAAGTCGAGCGCGTGAATCTCGAACGCGCGCAGGGCGTGCGCGTCGTGCGCGGTGACGAACACCACCGCCGGCGCGTGGTTCTTGTCGATGTTGTCGATCACCTCGAAGCCGTCCATGCCGGGCATCTGCACGTCGAGGAACACGAGGTCGGGTTGCGTCTTGTCGATCGTCTCGACGGCGCTCGGACCGTCGGTGCATACGCCGACGATCTCGACATCCGGCTGCTCGGCGAGCAGGGACTGGATGCGGTCGCGCGCCAGCTCTTCGTCGTCCACGACCAGCGTACGAATCTTCCTTTGGTCAGTCATCAGTCTGCCGCCATCCGCTCGGGGTGATTGAAGGGAATGACTACGGTCACGTGGACCCCTTCATTGGGAGCGCCACGCATGGTGAACACGAAGTTGTTGTCGCCGTAGAGATGGGCCAAACGTTGGCGCGTCGTCGCGAGACCGACGCCTTCCTTGTGGCCCATTCGCAGCCCGCGGCCGTCGTCCACGACGTCGCAGCGCAACATGTCACCGTCGCGCACGACGGTGATCGTGATCGAGCCCTGGCCGAGGTCGCCGAAACCATGACGGAAGGAGTTTTCGACGAGGGGCTGAAAGAACAAGTTCGGCACGCGCGCGTCGCGCGTCTCGGGGTCGATGTCGATCGACACGCGAAGACGCTCGCCGAAGCGCAGGCGCATGATCTCCACGTAGCGCTGCAGGAAGTCCAGCTCCGATTGCAGCGCCACTTCCTGCGCGCCGATGTTCTGGAGCGACATGCGAAGCAGATCGCTCAAGGCGGCGACCATCGAGTCGGCGCGTCGCACGTCCTTGTGCATGAGCGCCGAGATCGAGTGGAGGGTGTTGAAGAGGAAGTGCGGCTGGAGCTGCATACGCAGCATTTGCAGCTGCGCCTGCGCGAGGCTGGCCTCGAGCTGGGACGCGCGCAGCGCGCGATCCTTCGACACGCGGTAGTAGATCACGGCGTGGTTGACCGTGACGAGCGCGCAGTAAACGATCGCGTCGAACACGGTCCACGAAAGCAGCGACCGGCCGAGGACGCCCGGCAAGGTCGCCAGGTTCGTTCCAGGCGCGAGCAACACCGTGGCGACGGAGAACAGCGTTACGTGAACGAACACGAACGCGGTCATCGCCACGGCATGAACGGCGAGATTCCGGTTGACCTCGCTGCCTCGCAGCGGGAATCGCTGTGCGAGCCGCATGACGAGCGGAGCGAGCAGCGCCCCCGCGTAGGTGAAAATCAGCTCGGCTGGAAGGACGCTTCGCAGCGATATCGGCTCGCCCACCCAGCGGCTGTAGAGGTACCGCTCGAGGGAGTACAGGACCGCGATCACGGTCGCCGAGATGAACAACACCGCCGCAAAACCGACTCGACGCTCGCGGATGAGCGCCTGGTCGACGTCGCGGGTGAGGCCGTAAATGCTGTACTCGCTTGTCTGTGCGATCGAGTCGCCCACCCTCGGGGCACCACTGATGGCGCGGAAGGCTGGTGCTGGGCTCGCTTCTCGGGTCCGTGCCGGCCTTGCGTTCATCGATGGGAGGGTTCGGGGCGTACGTGTACTACCGGCGCCGCGGCAAAAGTGTTTCGTCACCGCGTACGTCCATTAGACACCAAGACCTGGCGAAGTGTTTTTTCGGCGGTGTAGGACTTTTGTAAAAGCCGGCGATGGGCGATGGGCGATGGGCGATGGGCGCCCGGCGACTGGCGGCGGCAAAGGCTTCAACGCATTCGCGACGCACGATCCGATCGAATCCCGCGCGTTGAGCGACCGGTTCCCGACTTCAAAAAGGTCGTCTCCCTCCGGCCGCCGCCCATCGCCCATCGCCCATCGCCGCCCGTCTCTAAAACTGCGGCGGGCGCTTCTTGTGGAAGTCGGTCGCCGTCTGGAAGGCGTGTGCGACGGCCAGGACTTTCTCGTCCTGGAAGATCGGGCCCATGATGTACATCGACGTGGGGAGCGGAACGACCGGCGCCGGCGGAGGTGCTGGTGCCGCCGTGCGAGTGGTGTCACCTCTGCCACCCCCGCCACCCCCACCGCCCCCGGGGCCGCCGCGGCCCTGGAAGGGCTGAGGGATCGCGAACCCGGTCGGCACGACGATCGACGGGGTGCCGACGACGTTCGTGACCGATGTGTTCTCCGCCGGCGAGAAGATCACGTCGTATTTCTCGAACAGGTCCCACCACTTCTGGCAGAGCAACGTGCGCGCGCGATTGGCGTTCACGTAGTCCGTCGCCGGATAGAACTGGGCGGCGCGGAAGTAGTCGGGCCACGTGCTCGGGAATTCCGTCTTGCCGCGCATCATGACGTCGAGTTGGCTGACGAGCGTCGGCTGCTGAAACGCCGCACCGGCTTCGGCGTGCAGGATCAGGTCGTCGAGAAAGCCGCTGCTCGGCGTCGGGTCCTCCACCTCGACAACCTTCGCGCCAAGTGATTCGAGAACTTTCATGAAGTTGAGCGCTTCGGCATTGGGCACCGTGTTGCCCTCGGCGTCGCGGCGCTCGAACAGGTTGCGCTGGCCGCTGGTCTTGAAGTAGCCGATGCGAAGCTGCGACGGCTTGATCGAAGCGTTCCAGTTGAATGGGTATTCCTTCACCGAATAGTCGTATCCGTCGGGGCCCTGGATGGCCGCGAAGACGAGTGCGGCGTCCTCGGCGCTCCGACAGATCGGGCCGAGCTTGTCGGTGGTCCACGAGAGCGCCATGGCACCGGTGCGCGGAACGCGGCCGAACGTCGGCCGGAAGCCGCTCACGCCGCACGTGCGCGCCGGCGACGTGATCGAGCCATTGGTCTCGGATCCGATCGAGAAGCCGACGCACCCGGCTGCCGTTGCCGACGCCGGGCCGGCCGATGAGCCACTGGAGCCCGTCGCGGGATTCCACGGGTTGCGCGTGCGCTCTCCGTACCAGACGTCGCCTTGCGCCAGCGCGCCGAGCGTGAGCTTGGCGACGAGCACCGCGCCGGCGTCGTCGAGACGTTTCACGACGGTGGCGTCGTAGTCGAAGACCTGATCCTTGTAGGGCAGGGCGCCCCACGTCGTCGGATAGCCCTTCACGGCGAGCAGGTCTTTCGCGCCCCAGGGAATGCCGTGCAGAGGCCCGCGATAGTGACCACGCGCGATCTCGGCATCCAGATCGCGGGCCTGCTTCCGGGCGCGTTCCTCGGTCAACGTGATGACGAAATGGAGCCGCGGGTCGTAGCGCTTGAGTCGCGAGAGATACATCTCGGTGAGCTCGGACGGCTTCACCTTGCGTGTGCGCACCATGTCCGAGAGCACGGTCACCGGCTGGTACGCCAGCTCGTCGAGGCTGCCCGGGCGCGCGATGATGGGCACGCGGCTGCGCTGCATCGGCGCCTTCGCTTTGGGCGCGAGCTTCTTGCCCGGCGGAACGGGCTCGAACACGATCGACGGGAAGACGCTCATGTCGAGCGGTTCCTTGTGCAAGGCCTGCGTCGCCGACTTGAGGCCGCGCAGACCCTGCGCGATCCCCGCGCGCTGTTCGTCGGTAAAGGACAGGCCGGCGATCGCTTCGGCGTCGGCGATCATCTCTTTCGAGATCTCTGAAGCCTGTTGCTGGGCGGCCTGACCCCACAGGACGCCGGGGAGAAGCGTGGTGCCAAGCCCGATGCTGCTGAAGTACGCCATGAAGGCGCGGCGATCGACTGCGGTGTCAGACATGGTTGTTGGGGAGGCGTTGTCATCCTGAGGAGCGTAGCGACGAAGGACCTACTGTCCTTGGCGGGCAACTAGATACGGACGGTAGGTCCTTCGCTTCGCTCAGGATGACAGCCTCGTGAGGCGTCCGCAAGCCGCGCTGCCGTGGCTGCCTATCTATCTCGGCCACCCATATGGGCTTGCAGCCCCTTGAAACTACCCGCTCGTCACCCGCGTTATCTGTCATCGAAGCATATGAGCGAAATCATTCTCGAGGGTGTCCTGTTCGTCGCGCTGGTCGCGGCAGTAGGCACCCTCTTCTACTTGGTGATCGTGCACTTCACACCGGTCGGTGTTCGGCTCCGCCAGACGCGGAACCGGAGGCGAATCGATCGCGCGGCCGACCTGGTGTGCCCTATTCATGGCCCGCGCGCCGCCTCGGATCTGGTACGCCTCACCAGCGGGGAAACGTTGTGCCCCGATTGTTACAAGGAGATTGCAAATGGGTAGCTCGATTGGCGACCGCCTCTCGTCTATAGGCTTCGCTCCAATGCCGGATAGTGGCTTGGGCCGGAAGATTCGACGCGTGGTCGGGCTGATCGTTGGCCTCATCGTCGTGCTCGTGCTGCTGCCGACGACCGTCACCTACGTCAACCCTGGTTACGTCGGTATCGTGATTCATCGCGCGGGCGGCGGCGTCGACAAAGTGCCGCTCGGCCCGGGGCTCCACATGCGAAATCCGTTGACGACGGGGATCGAGGAGTATCCGGTGTTCATGCAGACGTTGGTTCTCACGAAGGCGTCGACCGAAGGGTCGTCGCTCAACGACGAGATCAACGTCAACAGCAAGGAAGGGCAGCCCATCTCGCTCGACGTGTCGATGAGCTTCGAGCTGGATCCGGACAAGACGCCGAATCTGTACAGCACCTTCCGGCGCGACATCCAGGCGATCCAGCACGGCTACGTGAAGCAGTCGATTCGTCAGGCGCTGCAGGAAGTGATCGGCAACGAGGAGATCGCGGCCGTGATCGGGCCGAAGAAGGCCGAGGCAGTGAACCAGACGCAGATGCTGTTGTCGCAGCGGCTCGCCCAGTACGGCATCGTCGTGAAGCAGTTCACGATCAACGAGCTGCGCGCGCCGCCGGCGGTGATCGAGGCGATCAATCAAAAGAACGTGATGCAGCAGCAGGCGCTGACGTCGCAGAACGAGTTGCAGAAGAACACGTTCCAGGCGCAAGGCGACTCGATCAAGGCCATGGGTCATGCCAAGGCGATTCTCGCCGAAGCAGAAGCTCAGGCCAAAGCGAACGAGCTGCTGTCGCGGAGCGTGACGGCGAATCTCGTGCAGTACGAGATGGCGAAGAAGTGGGACGGGAAGATGCCGCAGGTGGCAGGTGGGGCGATGCCGTTGTTGCAGCTGGGGAAGCCGTAAGACCGGCGATGGGGGATGGGCGATGGGCGGTGACTGCGTCTCTCGCCCACCGCCCACCGCCCACCGCCTACTTGCCGATCGCCCGCTCCACTGCGCCCCGAACATCGCCGATCACATCCACGATATTCCCCGTTCGCTTCCACAACAGCTTTCCGTCGCGTCCGATCACGAACGTCGTCGGCACGCCGACGACCTGGTACGATTGCTCGATGGACGCCGCGGGATCGTGGGCGATGGTGAACCCGAGGTGGTTGGTGGCGGCGAAGCGGCGAACGCGCTCGGTTTCGCCTTCGTCGACGCTCACCCCGATGACGCGGACGCCGCGTGATTTAAATTCGCGCGAGAGGGAATCGAGAGCGGCCATCTCTTCCTGGCAGGCGACGCACCATGTCGCCCAGACGTTGAGCACCGTCGGCTCTTCATTGCCACCGACGCGCACCGTGTCGCCGGCCAACGTCGTGGCGGCGTAAGCGGGAACGGGCGCACCGACCACGAGCGGCTGAAACGCCGCTCCCTCACTCCGCGGTTTCCCGCACGCCGCTCCCCCTCCCAAAACCGCGACGAGAACGGCGAGAACCGGCTTTCTCATCGAAGTATGCCGCGGCGCACCAGCACTTGGGCCTGGCCAATGGCCTCGAGTCCCTTCGGTGCTTTCGGGTCCATGGCATTCTTGGCCTCGGCCTCGGCTTTCCGTGCGACCGCTTCGCTCTCTTCGGACCAGGCGACGGCGATCGAGTCGTGGGTCACGGCGAGGACGGGGAACGACGCCGCGCGTCCGACGTCACTGAATGGCACGGGGTCGCCGAAGTGAAGACCACCGTCATTCGAGACGCGCGCGACGACGCGCGGCGTCTGCTTTGTGCCGTCGTCCCACACGACGATCACACGGTTGCTGTCGGCGAGCGAAAGCTGCACGTGCGCCGGCCGTGAGTACTGCGCGGTGCCGAGGGCGATCGCTTCACCGAACGTCTTGCCGCCGTCGGTCGATTGTGCGTAAAAGACGCCGGCGTTGCCGTCCTTGCCCGTCCACCACGTCACGTGCAGCGTGCCGCGCGCGTCGGTCGCGATGGCTGGACCGGCGTGCGGGCAGGCGTCGAATTTCCAATCGTCCTCGTGGACGCGCACCGGCTGGCTCCACGTCGCGCCCTGATCGTTCGAGCGCGCGACGACGATGTCGCGAATGCTGCCAGGATAGATGTGGCGCCACGCCATGTAGAGCGATCCGTCCGCCCCAGTGGCGAGCGACGTCCGGCAGCACGGGCATGCTTCGCCCATGTCGACGCGCGCTCGCGGCGACCAGGTCTTTCCGCCGTCCGTCGAGCGCGTGATCCACGACGTCGACACGCCGTGGGCAGCGTGCGGATTCCCTTGTTGCATCGAGACCATCTTCATTTCGGGCATCGACGCGTGCTCGGCCATCGTCGCGTCCTTTTCCGGTTTGCCAAGCCACGACACGTACACGTCGCCGTTCGGCGCGACGTGCAGCGCGTGGAAGCTGTGCGATCCAAACACCGCGCCGTCGGTGACGGTGATCGGCGAGCTCCAACTCTTCCCGTTGTCGGTCGAGGTGACGATGCGCAACGCGGAGAGCGGGAATCGTTCGTCCGGGACTTCCTTCCCGACCGTGTACACGGCGTAGAGCGCGCCGCTCGGCCCGAACGAAATTTTGGGCGGCGCTTCGCCGTGCGCCTGCACCGGGCCGAGCGAATCACGAATCTCCGCGGGGGCGCTGCCGTTCACGGAGACATACAACCGACCGTCCGTGCCCCCGTTCGGCGCGGAGACCCAGGCCACCGCCTGAGTCCCTCCCGGTCCGACAGCCACCATCGGCGCCGTGCCGACCGCCGTCGGCGCGCTGAGCACCGCCGATTCGCCGAGCTGAATCGACGGGGTACCGCCTTTTGCGCACGCAGCGAGAATCACAATCGCGGCTGCTCTCGCCGTTCGAATTCCGTGTGTCATAGCTCTCTCGTTAGAAGCGCAGGCGGAGCCCGCTCGAGAACGAGCGGTGCAGGCCAAGGATTTGGCCCGCCGCGCTGGTCGTGCCATTGTCGGCGTACTTGACGTCGGTCGCGTTGTTGACCGAGCCGTAGACTTCGACGCGCTCCGTGGCGCGGTACGACGTGCTCGCGTTCACGAGCGTGAACGCCGGCTGATAGATCGTGTGGTTCACGTCGAGGAACATCGCGTCGTTGTGACGCGCCCCGACGAACGCGTTCCATTTCGACGTGAGGCGCCAGGTTGTACCCAGCGTCTCGAGGTGCTTCGGCACGGCGCCGAGCTGCGCGTCGATCGGATCGCCGGTGGTCGCGGACGAGTAGTGACTGTCCGTGTACGTGTAGCCGCCGTCTATGGAAAGGCGTGGCGCTACGCGCCACGCCCCACTGAGCTCTAGGCCGCGCGAGATGGCGTCCTGACCGTTGGTGTTGAAGTTCACAGTCGCGGGGCAGTTCGCCAGCGTGGCGCCGCAGATGGCGACGACCGCCGCCGGCGCCGCTTGGGCGTTCGGGATCTTGTATGACGCGATCAACCCGCTGGTGTTGTACTGGAACCAGGTCGCGCCGACGTTGAGCGACTTCGTTCGCCAGTCGGCGCCGACCTCGCCGCCTTTCAATCGTTCCGGCTCGAGCAACGCGTTCGCGATCGTGATCGACGTCGTCGACGAGAACGACCGATACAGATTGTTGAGCCCCGGCGCTCGGAACGACTTGTATGCCGCGCCGCGCAGCGAGAGGCCCTTCGCCACATCGAGGCGCGCCGAGACGCTCGGATCGAACGACGTCTCGTGCGAATCGGCGATCGAACCACCCGACGTCGCTCCAGCCGCGCCGTTCGTGTACTTCGTCATCTGCGCGATGCCGCCGGTGTTCGTCCAATAGTCGTAGCGGAGGCTGACGGTCGCCTCGAACCGATCGACGGGAGAGACTTTCGCCTGCGCGAAGAGGCCGCCGAAGCGCTGGGTGCCGCGTCCGAAGTTGGTTCGATTGATCGTCGCGCTCGACACGCTCGACGTCGTGGGGCGATTGTAGGTCGTCGCGCGGTCCTCGCCGCCGACGCTGCGGAAGTCGACGCCGGCCTGCGCGCTGGCAAGCGGACCAACGGCTCCCACCGACGACAGCACCCCCGACGCACCGAGCTCGCGATACGGGTTATCGTCGTGCGAGTTCGCGTACTGGACGAGCGGCGAGTTGGTGGCCGTCGTGTTGCAGTTCGTCGCGGACGCCAGATAGCACCCGGCGCCATTCGACTTGTCGAAGCTCACGTACTGCCCCCAGGCGCGAACGTCGGCGCGCGCATTCTCGCCGAGGAACTTCGTGAAGCCGGCGGCGGCGTCGGGGCCCTTCTGGAGGTTCGCTCCATACTGATAGCCGCCCACGTCTTCGTTCGAGCGGTGATATCCGGCGCGCAGGAATCCGGTGAAAGAACCGGCCGGGGTGTAGTAGAGCGAGACCTGAGCGTTTTGGTTCGTCGCCGAGGACGCGGTCTTACCCGGCACCGTGTTGAGAAACGCATCCGGCGTTGTTTGGTAACCGTCGGTGCGCAGGGCGTCGCCGCTCAGGCGCATCGAGATTCCGTTGGCGAACGCCAGATTTTTGGAGAGCGACGCCACCGTCGTGTTCATCGACTGGTAGCTGATGTCCGCCTGCGCCGTCTCGTCGATCGGTTTGCGCGTCACGATGTTGACGACGCCGGCGACGGCGAGATTCCCCCACAGACTCGAGCTCCCACCGCGTAGGACCTCGACGCGTTCGATCGACGAGAGTGGGATCTTGAACCATTGCGTCGTGCTGTAGAACGGATCGTGGACGGGGATGCCGTCCACCAGCATCAAGACCTTGCTGTTCGTCACGCCGCGCATCTTCGTCTGCTGACCGGTGGGATCGGTCGTGTAATACGGCGCCCCGGGGAGGTTCATCCCCGGGATGTCGCGCAGTAGTTGATCGAGGGTCTGAGCGGGCGACTTGAGGATCTCGGCCCGCGACACGACGGTCGCGTGCAGCGGCACGCGCTCCAGCGTGGTGCTCGCCCGCGTCGCGGAGACGACGACAGCGGTCAGCGAGCGCATCGTCGTGTCGGCGGGCGTGGTGGCTTGCGCGGCGGCGCGGGAAGGCCACAGCGCGATTGCCATCGCGAGGACGGCCAAGAGTCGAACAAATGGCCGCTGGTGGAACAATTGTCGAGACATTTTGAAGTTCGGCGTTTGTGAACGACGCACGCAGAGCGCGTCTGGGTCGAAAGTCGGAGCGAGCAAACAGCTCAGCTTCTGCGACCTGTCCCCGGGTAATTCACACGGATCGGCAAACGCCGATCGCGCCGAGCGAGTCGTTGACTCGCGAGGAAAGGCCGCGCGTCAGGCGCGCGGCGGTCCGGTCGTATAGGGCCGGGAGAACGACGGAGCGGGTCGAGCGAGGCGCTCGCCGCTCGGAAGGATCGAGGCGGGACGGTAGGCGACGGTGACCGCCGGAAGCTCGGGGGCCGACGTGGTCAGTGCGACCGCCGCGCTGCCCGCGCAGGCTCCGATGCAACTACAAGCATGGTGACCGTGGGACGGAGCACTCGCGGGCGCGTGGCTACCGTGGCTTACCTCGGCGCTCGCGGCCGCGTGATGCGAATGGGCCGCCGGAGCCGTGCTCGTCGTCGTTGCGACGGCGCCGCCGTGCATTGGGCACGACTGCAGAACGCCCGGCTCCCCGACGACCAGCGGGAACCAGACGGCGAGACAAGTCGCCAAAGCGCGGAACCACGGGGTTCGTCGCATTCCCTATGATAATGACGCCTCAGCCCAAAACGTTCCAGGGCATGATGTTCAGGATCCTTTGTAGGGGACTCTCGGACCCGCATGGGTCCGCTATTGCCGACGTCTCGATGAACCGTATCTTGGACCCGGGCTCCCGACGGCGGGTCTCAGGTTCGGCCACCCTTCCTCCCCCCTCTCGGCGGACTTGTAAACACGATGCCAAACGAACTCAAGACCGTGTTGCTCGTCGAGGATAACGAGGACAACCGGTTCATCTACGCAACCGCGCTCCGTCACGTGGGCTACGAAGTCATCGAAGCCGTGTCGGGCACGCAGGGAATCAACCAGGCGCGCACGCGCGGGCCGGACCTGATCCTGATGGACATTTCGATTCCGGACGTCGACGGCTGGGAAGCGACGATCGTGCTCAAGGCCGATCCACTGACGCGCCACATCCCGATCATCGCGGTGACGGCGCACGTCCTCCCCGGCGACGAGCGTCGCTCGATGGAAGCGGGCTGCGATGGCTACCTCGCCAAGCCGGTTTCGCCGGCCACGCTCATCGCCGAGGTCGATCGCCGGTTTGGGCGGCCGAGTACTCCGGAGATACGCCGACGCGAGGCACGCGACACGGGACAGGCGACGCTGTAAGCCGGCGGGTCTGTCTCGCGTCTAGTTTTCAGGCATGGCCATTGTCTCATTCACCTCGCTGCCGGACTCGGCGCGGGTCTGGGTATTCGCGAGTGATCGCGAGCTGACCGGAGCAGCCGCGGACACGCTGCTCGCGGCCGTCGATCAGTTTCTTTCGCAGTGGAAGGCGCACGGGATGCCGTTGCGCTGCGCGCGAGAGTGGCGTGACGATCGATTCCTCGCCATCGGCGTGGACGTCGAGGCCGAGAATGCGTCCGGGTGTTCGATCGACGGGCTCTTTCGCACACTCCAACAGCTCGAGCGGACGATCGGCTCGCGTCTCGTCGGCGGCGGGCGTGTCTTCTATCGCGCCGGCTCGGAGATTCGCGCGGCGACCCGCGACGAATTCATCGAGCGGATCAAGGCCGGGGAAGTGCGCGGTGAGACGCCAGTGTTCGACGTCAGTGTGACGGCCGCGAAGGCCTGGCGCTCGGACTTCGAGCAGCCGGCGGGCGCGGGATGGACCGCGCCCTACTTCGCGTCATAAGAGTCCTTTGATCCAGCCACCGTCCACGGCGATCGACTGCGCCGTGATGTAGCTCGCCCGGTCCGAGCAAAGGAACGCGGCGAGCGCGCCGAACTCGCGCGGTTCGCCGAGGCGGCGCATCGGGATCTCACGCTCCAGGCGGCTGAGGATCTCCTTTTCATCGACGCCCTCCTTCCGCGCATTGGCGGCGGTGAGCTGCTCAACGCGCTCCGTCCGCGTATAGCCCGGAAGAATCGTGTTCACCGTGATTCCATCGGTCGCCACCTCACTGGCGAGAGTGCGCAAGAACCCCGTCACCGCCGCACGAATGCTGTTCGACAGCATGAGGTTGTCGACCGGCTGCTTCGCGGCGATGGAATTGATGGCGAGGATCCGTCCCCAGCGCCGCTCGCGCATTCCCGGGAGGACAGCACGCGTAAGCTCCACAGCGCTGCGCAGCGTGAGGTCCACGGCGGCCTGCCACGCCTTCCAGTCGTGTTTGTCGAACGTGCCGGCAGGCGGACCACCGGCGTTGATGACGAGTATGTCCACATGGCCGAACCGCTCGAGCGCGGCGCGGGTGACCTGTTCGACGCCTGCCGTCGTCGAAACGTCCGCCGCGATCGCGATGGCGGCGGCACCTGTCTCCTTCGCGATGTCGCGTCGCGCAGCCTCGAGCGCAGCCTCACCGCGCGCGCACATGGCCAGCGACGCGCCCTCGGCAGCCAGCTCGCGCGCGGTGGCGAGTCCAAGTCCTTTGCTCGATGCCGCGACGAGCGCGACTTTGCCGCGCAGTCCCAAATCCACGGGCTATTTCCTTAGATAGGCGTCCGTCTTGTTCAACCAGTCCTGGCGCGGCGGATCGAAGATGTCGACGTCGAGCGTATCCTCGAGTGCCTCTGCTTTGTGAAACACGTTCGACGGGATGTGCAGTACCTCGCCCGCGCGAACGATCACTTCCTGCGATTCGTCTTCTCCGATCCAGAATTTGAGCGCGCCCTCGAGGATATACGTGAGCTGCTCGTTTTCGTGTTGATGCCTCGGCACGACGCAGCCCTTTTTGAGATACACGTGAGCGAGCATCATCCGGTTGCCGGTGATGAACTTCCGATCGAGCATGGGCGATACCGCTTCACGCGGCATCTGGTCCCACGAATACCAGGTGACGTTGGACATTGTTGTTTGAGAGAGGAGGAGCCGCTAAGGCTGGCGCCGAAGGCGGTCGGGAGCAAGAGTCATCCTGAGCGAGCGCAGCGAGCGAGGGATCTATTGTCTCGGTCTAGTTACCGGGTAAGGATGATAGATCCCTCGGGCGCTTTGCGCCCTCAGGATGACAGCTTTGCTTTCGCGGTGATCTGAACGTTGCCGCGAAGTGCACGAGACACTGGGCAGGTCTCGGCGGTTTGATTAGCGAGACGCTGGAGTGAGTCCTGATCGAGATTCGGCACGACGGCGCGGACCTCGAGGTCGATCCGCGTGATCGTGTTCGCGTCGTTCACCTTCTCGATCGTGCAGCGCGCGGTCGTGTCGACACTGGTCGGTGGGGTACCGTTCTTCTCGAGGTTAGCGCTCAACGCCATGCTGAAGCACGCCGCTTCGGCGGCGGCGAGGAGCTCTTCCGGATTCGAGCCCGGGCCCTCTTCGAATCGTGAGCTGAAACTGTATTGACCGCCCAACCCGGTCGCGCCCTTGAAGCTGCCCTTGCCTCCTTTGAGGCCGCCCTCCCACTTCGCGCTCGCCGTGCGTGTCGGCATTTCGTCTTTCTCCGGTGAATCGGGTGTTGGCTTGACGCCGCGTACGGCTCTCACTTGTATCCGATGAATGAGCGACGCGACGCCATCGGGAACGCTCCCACCGACCATCGAGCGAGTGCTCTCACGGTTCAGATCGATGGAGCGCGAAGAAAAGATGCAGGCGCTGGTCCACTACTCCAAGAAGCTGGAACCGGTGCCCGAACGCTTTCTCCAGCTCGATCGGGCCAGCTTCGCGGTGCCCGAGTGTCAGACCCGGGTCGATCTCTTCCCGGAATTCCACGACGGCAAGCTGCACTTCTATGCCGACCTGAACGTTAGACAGTCCCCAACGATCGCCGCCTTTCTGGCGATTCTCTTCTCGGCGATCAACGAACAGCCTCCGTCGACCACGCTCGCCATCCCGTCCGACTTCGTGCACCACATCATGGAAGGGATCGGCCTGTCCGGGCGCGAGTTCGGGTTGAACGCCATGGTCGCGCGCATCAAGCGCTTCGCCGAGCGGGCGACGCAGACCGCGGCATGAACGAAGCCGAGCTCGAGGACCTCCTCTCCAAGCCGCGCGACCAAACCGTCGCGGCGCTGGCGGCGTGTCCGGGTGACATCGTCGTTCTCGGGGCGGGTGGGAAGATGGGGCCGAGCTTGTCGCGCATGGCGCGTCGGGCGGCCGATGCGGCGGGTGGCGCGACCTGTCGCGTGATCGCCGTGTCGCGGTGGTCGTCGGAGGAGGCGCAGCGCGCGCTGAATGACGTTGGCGTCGAGACAATCCGCTGCGACTTGCTCGATCGATCCGCCGTCGGGGCGCTTCCGGGCGCGCCGAACGTGATCTTCATGGCCGGACAAAAGTTCGGTACGACCGGCGCGCCGGAGATGACGTGGGGGATGAACACGCTCGTTCCGGCGATCTGCGCCGAGCGATACGCCGAGTCGCGCATCGTCGCGTTCTCGACCGGCAACGTCTACCCACTGACGGCGGTAGACTCGGGCGGCGCGCGCGAGATGGACACGCTCGGCCCGGTCGGGGAGTACGCGGCGTCGTGCGTGGGACGCGAGCGGATGTTCGAGCTCTTCGCCGAACGACGTGGCACTCGTAGCGCGATCGTGCGGCTGAACTACGCGATCGATCTCCGCTACGGTGTGCTGGTGGACATCGCGTCGCGGGTTCTCCGCGACGAAGAGATCTCGCTCGCGATGGGGCACGTCAACGTGATCTGGCAGGGCGACGCGAACCGTGTCGCGATCGAATGCCTGCCGCGTGCGGCGTCACCGCCGTTCATCGTGAATGTGACGGGGACGGCGACGCTCTCGGTCCGCCGAATCGCGACGTGGTTCGGGGAGCGCTTCGGCAAGATGCCGCGATTCACCGGCACGGAAGGCCGCGACGCGCTCCTCAGCAACGCATCGCAGATGGCGTCGATTTTCGGAGAACCGGAAGTCGATCCGTCGCGCATGCAGGAGTGGGTTGCGGATTGGGTCGAGTGGGGCGGCCCGCTGCTCGGAAAGCCGACAAAGTTCGAGGCGCGCGATGGCCGGTTCTGAGCGGGTGAGCGTTCGCGAGCATCTCCGCGCCGGCCAGGTGATCCCGGCGCATCCGCTCGCGCTGACGTCGTCGCGAACGCTCGACGAAGGCCGGCAGCGCGGTCTCACGCGCTACTATATGGATGCCGGCGCGGGAGGCATCGCCGTCGGTGTGCACACCACGCAATTCGCGATTCGCGATTCGAGCGTCGGGCTGTATCGTCCCGTGCTCGAGCTGGCGGCGGATGAAGCGCGTAGCGCGCTCGCCGGCAAGGATCGCCCCTTCGCGCTCATCGCGGGTGTCTGCGGTCACACCGCCCAAGCGCGCACCGAGGCGGATATCGCGGCCGCACTTGGTTACGACGCTGGCTTGTTGAGTCTCGGAGATTGGCGCACGGAAAGCGAAGCCGAGTTACTGGATCACTGCCGGATCATCGCCGAGGTGATTCCGTTGTTCGGCTTCTACCTCCAGCCGGCGGTCGGCGGACGCGTGTTGTCGTACGCGTTCTGGCGCGAGTTCGCGGAGATCCCGAACGTGTGGGCGATCAAGATCGCGCCATTCAACCGCTATCAAACGATCGACGTCGTGCGCGCGGTCGTCGAAGCGGGGCGCGACGATATCGCATTATACACGGGCAACGACGACAACATCGTGGCCGACCTGCTCACGCCATTTCCCGTGAACGTCGGTGGGACGACGGTCGTGCGGTGGATCGACGGTGGGTTGCTCGGCCAATGGGCGGTATGGACGCGTGGAGCGGTTTCACTGTTGACCGCGATCAAGGCCGCGCGTGTCACGGGCGAGTTCGAGCCGACGCTCCTGTCGCACGGCGCGGCGCTGACCGACGCGAACGCCGCGGTGTTCGACGCGGCGCACGGCTTCCGCGGGTGCATCCCGGGCATTCATGAGGTGCTGCGGCGGCAAGGGTTGCTCGACGGTGTCTGGTGTCTCGATCCGGACGAGACGATGTCGGTGGGGCAGGCGGAGGAGATCACGCGCGTTTCGAGGAGCTACCCGGAGGTGACAGACGAGGAGGTATCGTTCTGAGCGTCCGGGGCCGCTCTATCGGGAGGCTCTGCTGAACTACCTGACGCAGAGAACGCAGAGGAGCAGGGAACGCAGAGGGGTGCGGCACGCGCTCACGACTCCTTCCACAACGAGCCCGGACGAACCTTTCTTGGGAACCCCCGCTCAGGAAGCCACGAGACGCATCCCGAGCGGCCGGACCCAAGAAAACCCGGCTCGTGGCGCAGGAAGGTGTGAGCGCCTAGGCCTCCGCGTCCTCTGCTCCTCTGCGTTCTCTGCGTCAGGTAATTCAACAGAGCGTCCCGATAGAGTGCCCAACTACCAACGACGAGCTCAGGATGACAGCTCCTTCGGCTGCGTCATCGCGACATCCTTCGCGAGCGGCCCCTCATGGTAGACCGTTCGGCTCGGGAACGCGAACGACACGTTCTCCGACGCGAACCGTCGCAACACCGCGATGTTGATCGCCTGTTGGATGTCCATGAACTTCTTGTAATCTGGATCGAGGACGTAATACACGTTCTCGATACGAACGAAGGATTCTCCAAAGCTGGCCACGTGTGAGCGGTCGAACTGGACCGGCTGCTGCGACGTCACGATCTCTTCGACGATTCGCGGAATACGCGCCAGGACGTCAGGCGGAGTATCGAAGGTGACGTCGAGGTTGAACACGACCCGTCGCTGGTGCATGCGGCGCAGGTTTCGCAGCTTGCTCTTCAGCAGATCGGCATTGCCGACGATCACCTGCTCGCCGTTGACGCTGCGAATGCGCGTCGTCTTGAGGCCGATGTGCTCGACCACGCCGACAATGGTATCGACCGCGATCGTGTCGCCGACGTCGAACGGCTTGTCGAAGACGATGGCGAGCGCGGCGAGGACGTCGCCGAGGACGTTCTGCACCGCGAGCGCGAGCGCGATGCCGCCGACGCCCAGTCCCGTGATCAGCGGCGCGACGGCGAGACCGAACACGGTCTGCAGCGCCGTGAGTCCGATCATGATCCACAGGACGACTTTGGCGCCCACGCCCATGGCCGTGACCATCGCGATGCTCGCGCGATCGTGCGTCGCCGTGCGGTGTGTGAGGTAGTACTTCACCCAGAAGCCGACCGCGGCCGCGCCCCACACCGCGGTTTGCCACAGGACGACGAGTTTCGTGACGGACTGGAAGTACGTCGCCGCGCGCGCGCTCATCGAGAGCTGCGCGAATCCGACGAAAAGCGCGACGACGAGAAGCACCCACGTTCGCGTCTCTCGAATCAGCTCGACGATCATGTCGTCGATCTGATTCGTCGTGCGCGCCGCGAGCGCTCCGAGTCGCGACACGAGGACGCGTCGCACGAGTAGGGCGACGACGAACACGATCGCCGCCGTGACGGCGCCGGTCAGCCAAGCCTGGAGCGAGTTGTGGAGGAATTGGCGGAAAAGCACAGCTTATGATAATTCGGGCGGGAGGACTCCGTGTGCACTAATCGCGCTTGGCGAAATGGGAACTTGGACAGGTCCGAGGTCTCTGGTCCCAGGTCCCAGGTTGAAACGGCGGTGCTGTTCACCTGGGACCAGAGACCAGGGACCTGAGACTTTCAGAGCATTAAATCGCGACCAACGCCATTACCCAAATCACCGCTCGCTTGCGCGACGGACACACGTCGCCGTACTACGGCCATCTCCCCGTCGCACGCGTCGCAGTTGCCGCATTCCCAGCCCGGCTCGACGTCCTCGCCGAAGTACTCGAGAATGAAACGTGTACGACACTGGGCGCTCTGGCAGTAGTTGATCATCGCGCGGAGCTTGGCGCGGTCCTGGATCCGGCGTTCTTCGTAGTCGGTAAGGTCCGCGCTCAGGTTCACCTGCGTCAACTTGTCGCGCAACCGCTCCCAGCTGCCGCCGCGGTATTCGCGCACGAGGCCGTGACGCTTGAGGAGGACGAGAACGATGCGCGCCTTGCGCCGCGCGACGCCCGATTTGTCGGCGAGGTCGTCGAGCAGAATCGTCTCTTCGAATGGCACCTGCTCGAGCACGATCGCGACCTTCGCCGCTTCCTCGACGTCGGGATATTTCCCGCCGAGGAAATACGACTGCACCCGGCTGTCCTCTACTCTATAGAAGAGCGTGCACGTCGCGGGGAGTCCATCGCGTCCGGCACGCCCGGCCTCCTGGTAGTACGACTCCACCGAGCCGGGGAAATGATAGTGGATGACAAAACGGAGGTCCGGTTTGTCGATGCCGAGTCCGAACGCATTCGTCGCGATCATGGCCTTGAACTCGTCGGCCATGAAGCGGTCCTGCATCTCCTTGCGGTCCGGCCCGGCCATCTTGCCGTGATACAGGCCGATCGGGAACTGCCCCTTGAACTGCTCGTGCAGCCGCTCGGCCTCTCGCACCGTCGCGACGTACACGACGCCGACACCCGGGCTCTCCTCGAGCAGGCGCGTGAACTCGGCGTCTTTCATGGCCTGGTTGACGGTGCGCTTCACCTCGAAGCGCAAGTTCGGCCGCGCGAAGCCGGTGACCGTGACATGCGGCTCCTGCATGCCGAGCTGTCGTGCGACGTCGTCGCGGACTTCCTTCGTGGCCGTCGCGGTGAGCGCGAGAATCGGAGGACGCCCGAGTCGCGCCACGACGGAACCGAGCGTGAGATAGTCGGGGCGGAAGTCGTGGCCCCACTGGCTCACACAATGTGCCTCGTCGATCACGAAGAGGCTGACGGTGCGCGTGAGCAGTCGCTCGAAGAACTCGCGGTCCTTGAAGCGCTCCGGGGTGAGATAGAGAATCTCGCCGCTTCCCGCCTCGACGCGGTCGGCGAGATCGCGTGCCTGCGAGCCGGACAAGTGCGAGTGCATGGCGAGCGCGTCGACCCCGCACGCCGCGAGCTTGTCCTGCTGATCCTTCATGAGCGCGATCAGCGGGCTCACCACGATCGTGAGTCCAGGCAGCATCAACGCGGGCAGTTGATAGATGAGCGACTTGCCGCTTCCCGTCGGCATGACGACGAGCGCGTCGCGCCCCTCGAGAACCGCACGAATCGGTTCCCACTGACCTTTCTGAAATTCGCGATGGCCGAATCGCTCGACGAGCACACGTCGAGCCTTGGCCTGCTGTGAAGACGGCATCGCGGAATCCAAAGGGCAGGAACCGGACCGCCTGACTACCGAATGAGCGCCGCCGATGGCCAACCGGGCACTCGCCGGTCTCAATCGGGTACGAACTCAGCGGAGCGTTTTCCGTGGCTGACCTCGGCAACATTCGGGGGGGCGCAGTAGTTTTTGCACGTCCATTCAAGCCTATATGCTCATCAAGAAGCCCAACGACATAGCGTCGTCCGACATCACGACCGAGGAGCAGTACCTCAACCGCCGGAGATTCCTCGCGTCCGCGGGGATTGCCACGGGCGGCATTCTGGCGTCAGGTCGCCTGCTATCGGCCATCGCGCCGGCGCGACGCCAGGACGATAAGCCGAACACCTTCGAAGAGATCACGAACTACAACAACTATTACGAGTTCGGCACGGACAAAGAGGACCCCGCGGCGAATGCGAAGAACTTTCGCACAAAGCCGTGGACGGTGAAGGTCGACGGCCTGGTGAAGAAGCCCGCCGACTACCATTTCGAGGATCTCATCAAGCCGTACAAGCTCGAGGATCGCGTCTACCGCCTTCGGTGTGTCGAAGCGTGGTCGATGATCATCCCGTGGCAGGGAATCCCGCTGGCCGAGATGATCAAGCGCTTCGAGCCCCTGCCGAGCGCGAAGTACGTGCAGTTCACGACACTGCTCGCGCCGGATCAAATGCCGGGCGAGCGTTCAGGGGTTTTGCCCTGGCCGTACGTCGAAGGTCTGCGGATGGATGAGGCGACGAACCCGCTCACGCTCATGGTGACCGGCCTCTATGGAAAGACGCTGCCGAACCAGAACGGCGCGCCGCTGCGGCTGATCACGCCGTGGAAGTACGGCTTCAAGGGCATCAAGGCGATCACGCGCATCTCGTTCGTCGAGAACCAGCCGCGCAACACGTGGCAGATCGCGAATCCCAACGAGTACGGCTTCTATGCCAACGTGAATCCCGAAGTGGATCACCCGCGATGGACCCAGGCGAGCGAGCGCCGGATCGGTCAGTTCCGTCGTATCAAGACGCTCATGTTCAACGGCTACGCCGACCAGGTCGCGAGCATGTACGCCGGGATGGACCTGAGGAAGAACTTCTGACCGAGGCTGGTATCGCGGGGGTCGGTTCGCGCGAGAGGCGGGCGGGGGAGGGAGGGGGAGAGGTTCGTCGTCGCGCGAAGTCGGGCCGGGGTTTTCGGTTCTCATGGCAGAAGACCGCCGTGTTCGTCGTGGCCCTGATGCCCCTCGCCTGGATTGCGTGGAAGTTCACGCACGACGCGCTCGGCGCGAACCCGATCCGCGAGCTGGAGATCGAGACAGGGCTGTGGACGCTGCGGCTGCTTGCCGTGACGCTCTCGATCACGCCGATCCGCAAGGCGTTCGGCTGGAACTTTCTGGTGAAGTATCGCCGGATGCTCGGGCTATTCACGTTCTTTTATGCTACCGTTCATTTGTCCATGTGGGCCGGCGTCGACTGGTTCTTCGCATGGGGCGACATGGGCCACGAGATCGCGAAGCACCGGTACATTCTCATCGGGATGTCGACGTGGCTGATCCTGGCGCCGCTGGCGCTCACGTCGACAAAGGGCTGGGTGCGGCGGTTGGGAAGGCGATGGGCCGCGCTGCACCGTTTGGTGTACGTCGCCGCGATCACGGGGACGATCCACTATTTGTGGGCGGTGAAAAAGGATACGTTCTTCCCGGTCGTCTACCTGGCCGTGTTCGCTCTGCTGCTCGGCTATCGCGTAGTCGCCGCGCGGCAGCGGGCGGCTGCACGAGGTGCGCCGAACAGTCCCTGATGCCTCTCGTCACTCGACCAGCGACCGCGCGCGACCAGCCCTTCGCGTTCGCCGTGAAACGCGCGGCGCTCGGTGCCTATGTCGCGCAGGTTTGGGGATGGGATGAACTTGCGCAACAAGCCTATCACGCAGCCGATTGGGCGCGGCATCGGCCAGATGTTGTCGAGCTCGATGGCACGCCGATCGGAACACTGGAAGTAGTGGACCATCATGACCACCTCTACGTCGGCGAGTTCTACTTGCTCCCGGAGCACCAGAGCCGCGGGCTCGGGACGGAGCTGCTGCGTCGCGTGCTGGCGCGTGCGGACGCAGCCGACGCACCGGTCAGGCTGCAGTTCTTGAAAGTGAACCCAGTCCGCTCATTGTATGAACGGCATGGATTTCAGGTGACAGGCGAGTCGGCGACGCACTACTTCGCGGTAAGGCAGCCAGCACGCACGGTCGAGCAACTGAAATCACCCACCTCGGACGCCGATTGGGATGTCTATCATGCGATTCGGCGACACGTCCTGTTCGAACTGCGCGGGCAGGGCTCTACCTACGACGCGAATCACCCGGATGAGCATCGGTCGGGCCACCATCCGCTGATCTTCTGGTCAGCTGATGTCGCGGTCGGCGTCGTTCGCATCGACGTGCGTACCCCGGTGGCCACCCTGCGTCGCGTCGCCATTCGTGCCGATTGCCAGCGTCGCGGCTACGGGCGCAGACTCCTCGAAGCCGCGGAGCATTTTGCGCACGAGCACGGTTGCAGTCGAGTGGAGTCCCGCGTCGATCCCGGCGCGATAGGATTCTACGACCGCTGTGGGTACACGCGAGTGGATTCCAGCGATACGAACTCCTCGCCGCTGATGGCGAAAACCCTCCCATGAACGCATCCGTCTCGATGGAGAAGTGACATGGCCACACCAGCAAAGAACACGATTTGCCTTTGGTACGATCATGACGCCGAGGACGCGGCGCGGTTCTACGCGAAGACCTTTCCCGATTCGTCGGTCGGCACGGTACACCGGGCGCCGGGAGATTTTCCGTCGGGGAAAAAGGGCGACGTGCTGACCGTCGAGTTTACCGTGATGGGCATCCCATGTCTCGGGCTCAACGGCGGTCCGACTTTCAAGCACACCGAGGCTTTCTCGTTTCAGGTCGCGACCGCCGATCAAGCGGAGACGGATCGCTACTGGAACGCGATTGTCGGCAATGGCGGTCAGGAGAGCGCATGCGGTTGGTGCAAGGACAAATGGGGATTGTCCTGGCAAATCACGCCGATTGCTCTCACGAAAGCGATCTCGGATCCCGATCCCGCCGCGGCGAAGCGGTCCTTCGACGCGATGATGGAGATGAAAAAGATCGACATCGCCACAATCGAAGCGGCGCGTGCTGGGCGGTAGGTTCGGGCGCCGGGTCTTTATCATCGAGTTCCGATATGAGGCCAAGCGCAGGGTCAGCGCTCGCACGCGGCGTGGCGAACTGAATAGCTGAAGGGGCAATATTCAATCATGACATCCTCCGCGGTTCCGGAGCATCCGCCACTCGTGGCCCAGAGCCTCGAAGCGTCCCTGACTACCAGTGACGTCGCACGAAGTCGCGAGTGGTACCGTGATACTCTTGGCTTCGTCGTCGATCGTGAATACGAGCGGGACGGCAAGGTGTTCGCCATTGCGATGCGCGCCGGCACGGTTCGCATTCTCCTCACGCAAGACGATGGCGCGAAGGGTGAGGAACGGCGGAAAGGGGAAGGATTCTCGCTGCAGTTGACGACCAGTCAGGATGTGGACGCGATTGCCGCCGCCGCGAAGCACGCTG
>DATMHK010000278.1:0-11424 GCA_035554995.1 Gemmatimonadaceae bacterium | reverse complement strand
CGGAATGACGAACGGCCTGTACGTTCCGATGGGCAGCGGCGTGGGCGGCGTCGGCGCGGTCAACGGTGGCAAGACGGGCGTGACGATGGACTCGCGCGGCGTGGGCGTGAGCCTTCCTTTCCCGCTCTTCTCACCCGGGCCGTCGCCCGCCGAGCGAAAGCGCAACGAGAAGCTGCACGCCGAGTACCTGGCGTACTTGCGACACGAGCAGGAGGTCATCCTGCTCAGGCGCGATTCCATTCGCGCCGACTCGCTCCGCCTCGATTCTCTGGCGAAGAAACGCGCGCTAATCCGTCCGTAAGGCGACGATCGGATCAACGCCGAGCGCTCGGCGCATCGGCGCGGCGCACGCAACGATCGCGACGATGACGAGGACGGCCGCGCAGACCACGAACACCAGCGGATCACGCGGCGACACCTGATAGAGCTGCGCCGCGATCGCCTTTCCCGCGGCGAGGGCCAAGCCGATCCCGATCACGATTCCAACGAGCGTCATCGCCAGTGCGTCGCCGAGCACCATGCGAATGACGCGGCTGTCCGCGGCCCCGAGCGCCTTGCGCACGCCGATCTCGTGCGTGCGTTGCGCGACGCCGTACGACAGGAGACCGTACAGCCCCACGGCTGCAAGGCAGAGCGCGAGCACACCGAACGCCGTGAACATGGAAGCGCCAAGCCGCCACGGACGCAGCTGCGGATCGAGCCTCCGCGCGACTGGTTGAACGTCGACCCACGGCAAATCGGACGATACGGACAGCACCGCCTGGCGAACCGGTCCGACAAGCGCGGCCGGATCGCGCGAGGTTCGCACTTCCATCATCGTGACGCTCTGTGCCCACGGAGACTCGATCGGAACGTAGACGATCAAGCCCTTGTCGCCGGTCATCTCCCACAACACGGTATTCGCGACGACACCCACGATCTCGGTGCACTGGGTGTTGTCGCCAAGATACGCACACGGGTCGACGGGATTGCCGTCCGGCCAAAACTTCTTGGCCGTATTCTCGTCGATGATCGCCACGCGCTTTCCGGGCAGGTGGTCTTCTGCGTTGAAGAACCGGCCGCGTACCAGCCTCGTGCCCATTGTCTCGAAGTAGTCGGAGCCAACCGCTCGCCCGAACGGCATCGGCTGGCCGGGTGCCGGAGGGGGGCCGCCTCGACGCTGGAGGCTGATTGCCCATCCACTCGCCAGCGGTTCGCCGGCGGTGAGCGTCGCCCGGGCCACACCCGGTACGGCGCGTACCCGCTCGACCATCGTGTTGTACGTCGCCCGCATGACAGCGGCGGCGGCCGGGTCGTTTCGCCTGGCGCGAGAACCGGCGTCGAGCTGCACGTACATGATGTGATCGACATCCACGCCGAGGTCGATGCCGCGCACGTTTCGCAGACTCGTCACGAAGAGACCGGCGCCGATGAGCAGCATCGTCGCCAATGCGACCTGACTGCCGATGAGCGTGCGCAGGAGACGCAGCCGTTCTCGCGTGCCCGACGTGCGCCCGGCGCTGACCAACGGACCGAAGTCGCGACGCGCCGTGACGATGGCCGGCACGATCGACGCGAGGATACCGGTGATCACGGTAGCGGCCAGCATGAACGCGAGCACACGTCCATTGAGGACGGCCGACGCTCCCGCCTTGGGGAGAAGAAACGTGCGCAGCGTCGCCCCGCTCCAGCGCGCGACGAGCAGCGCGCCAATCGCACCAACAACGGCCAGTAACACGCCTTCGACCAATGACTGTCGGACGAGACGCGCTCGTGTCGCACCGAGCGAGAGTCGAAGCGCCGTTTCGCGCGCACGCGTCAGGCCGCGCAGAAGCAGCAGGTTCGCGACGTTGGCGCACGCGATCAGCAATACGACGATCGAGACCGCGGCCAACCAGAGCGAGACGCGCGCGTCGGCTTCACGCGCCGGCCCGCGCGCGACAATGATCGGTCCGACCACTGCTTTGGCCTTCGCGTACGTCGCCTCGTAGCGCGGAGAGTCGCGATTTGCCTCGCGGTACTCGCGTGTGATCTCGTCCTCGAGTCGCGCAACGGTCACACCGTCGCGTCGCTTCCCGATGCACTCGAGCCAAAAGCTCGAGCTGGTGGGATCGAGCGCGCGCGGGCTGAAAAGCCGTCGCGCGACGCCGAGCGGGAGCCAGAGGTCCACACGGTTCGTGTTCACGCCGGTGAATCCTTCCGGCGCGACACCGATGATCGTGTGCGGCACCCCCGACACGTCGATCGTCTTCCCGAGGATCGCGGCGTCGCCGCCGTACTGCGTCTGCCACAGCTCGTGGCTCACCACCGCCACATGTTCGTTCTCGTCCCGCTCCTCGGCGGGGGCGAAGAAGCGTCCGATCGCGGGGCGCACCCCGAGCATCGTCATGTAACTCGGCGTGACGAGAACGCCTTCGAACTTTCGCGCGTCGGCACCCCGTCCACTGGAGATCGATTGCGCGGCGAACGCCGCGACCGCCTCGAAGCCGTGGACGCGGTCGCGGAGCATCGTGTAGACCTTGTAGCCCTGCGTCGGGAACGGCTGCGCGACGCCATCCGGACCCGGTACGGCGAAATAGACGCGATTGATGGTTCCGGCATTCTGCACGTGCGCCGGTGTCTTGAGCAGGATCGCGTCGATCACGCTGAACATCGTGGTATTCGCGCCGATCCCCAGCGCGAGCGAAATGACGGCGATGAACGTGAACGCCGGATTGCGGCGCATCGCCCGCAGGCTGTATCGCACGTCCTGTCCGATCGATTCCATGGTCCACCCCGGACGGTGTTCGCGGAAGTGCTCGCGCGCCGCTGTCGTGTTGCCGAACGCCCGTCGCGCCGCGAATTGGGCTTCCTCGGCGCTCATCCCGGCGCGCATCAAGCGCTCTACTTCCATCGCGATGTGCGATTCGATCTCCGCGGCGAAGTCGTTCGACGAACGCCGAGTCCACCACTTCCAGAAGCCCCAGCGCATGGCGAGTTAGCCTCCGTTCAGCTCCGGTCCGAGTACTAGACCAACCGCCTTGGCCAGCCGGCGCCACTCCCCGGCCTCTTTCACGAGCTGTTTTCTGCCGGCCGCCGTGAGCTCATAGAATCGCGCGCGGCGATTGTTGTCCGACACGCCCCAATCGGCACGCAACCATCCCGCGGCCTCGAGCCGTTGCAGCGCCGGATAGAGCGACCCGTGGTCGACGAGCAGCGCGCCCTGTGACGAATGCTGAATGGCGAGGGCGATCCCGTGGCCGTGGTGCGGCCCAATCGCCAGCGTGCGCAGCACGAGAAGATCGAGGGTTCCCTGGAGGAGAGCGGCGCGCTCTTTTTCGTTTCTAGTAGACATTCTACTAGATCGTACGGGGCGTCGGAGAGGAAGTCAACTGGTGCGAACTGCGCGAACGTCGCTGTCGGCTATGGTCGGCGGGTTCGGCTGTCGGCTACTCAACATCGGCTGTTGTCATCCTGAGCGAGGGATCTCCTATCCTGGTTTAGTGGCAATAGGTCCTTCACTCGCTGCGCTCGCTCAGGATGACAAACGAGGTTTGGCCGACGGCTGAGCGCACCGCCGCTAGCCGCAGCCGATAGCCTCAGAGCCGCCAGCCGTGCGCACCGCCGCCGGCTGCAAGCCAGCCGCCCACCGCCGCCGCCGACCATAGCCGAAAGCGACGTTGCGCCGTTAGTTCAGGAAACCAGGGTCGTTGCCATGCCGTAGTGGCCGGTGGTAACGCCCCATCGAGTCCAACATGAACGGTCTCAACCGCCTGTCCTACGCCTGGCGTTCGCTGCGGCGTGCCCCGCTGTTCAGCATCACTGTCGTCCTCGCGCTGACCGTCGGCATCGGCTCGGCAGCAGCAATCTTCGCGATCGTGGATGGCGTGCTTCTTCGACCGCTCGCTTTCGGCCGCCCCGAGCAGCTCGTCGGCGCCTGGCACGACCTTCCGCCGCTCTCTCTCTTCCACGCCGAGCAGACCCCCGGCACGTACCTGACGTACAAGCGGTTTGCTCATTCACTCGCCTGGATCGGCATCTATCAGGAATCGTCGGTCAACATCGCCGATCCGAACGGGACCGGTGATCCGGAGCGGATCGTCGGCACGTACACGACGCGCGAGGTGATTCCGCTCCTCGAGGTGACACCCCTCCTCGGCCGCACGTTCACGGAGGAAGAAGACGCGCCGCGCGGCCCCAATGTCGCGATCATCAGCGAGGGAATGTGGCGCTCGCGCTACGGTGGGTCGAAGAACGTGATCGGGCAGAAGCTGCTGGTCTTCGGACGCTCGACGGAGATTGTCGGCGTGATGCCGGAGCGTTTTCGATTTCCGACTCGAGAGACGCAGATCTGGATGCCGAGACAGCTCGACCCGAGCGCCGAGTTTCTCGGCGGCTTCAGCTTCGGCGGCGTGGCCAGACTCAAGCCGGGGATCACTGTTCAGGCCGCGCAGCGCGAGCTGACGAACATTCTTCCGCGCATGGCTCAAGTCACACCGATGTTGGCTCCGGGCATCACGACCCAGATGATGCTGGATCAGGCGAAGCCGGTGCCGCGACTCATCCCGATGCGCGAGGACATCGTTGGCGGTGTTGCGCGGACGCTGTGGATCGTCGCCGCGGCGGCGCTGCTCGTGCTCCTCGTGACGTGCGCGAACGTGGCCAACCTGCTTCTCGTTCGCGCCGATGCGCGCCATCGCGAGCTCTCGGTGCGGTCCGCGCTCGGCGCGAGCCGCGGCCGTGTCATGATTCATTTCTTCACCGAAACGGCATTGCTCGCCCTCGTGTCGGCGGCGCTCGGTCTCGGCGCGGCATACGCGGCCATTCGCGTACTCGTCGCGGCGGGACCGGCCGGCATTCCGCGACTGGCCGAGATTCGCGTCGATGCGGCGGTCGTCGGCTTCACGCTACTCGTGGCTGCCCTCGTGTCGGTGGCATGCAGCGCGATTCCGGCGATTCGATTCATGCGCAGCGACACACTGACGGGGCTGCGCGAAGGCGGCCGCGGAGGCACGGCGGGCGCCAGCCGTCAGCGCGCGCGCGGCATGCTCGTGGCGCTGCAAATGGCGCTCGCTCTCGTCGTTCTCGCAGCATCCGGACTGCTCATGCGCACCTTCCAGCGGCTCCACGCGGTTCACCCGGGATTCAATCCGGATGGCGTCGCAACGCTGTGGGTATCGACGCCCGGCCTCCGCTACTCGAACGACACGCTCGTCGCGCGTTTCTATTCACAGCTGGTCGAGCGTTCGTCGAAGATTCCCGGCGTCACCGCGGTCGGTGTGACCTCACATTTGCCGCTCCAGTCCAGCGGCAGCGATAACGATCCCTTCTACGTCGAAGGCGACGCGAGCACGGCAACGAAGATTCCACCGCTCGAGGTGTACGCGAGCACCGACTCAGGCTATTTCCGCGCGATGCAGATCCCGCTGATCGCCGGGCACACGTTCGACCGGCTCGAGCGGCAGAACGGCCGAGAGGCGATCATCAGCCGGGCGACGGCGATCCACTTCTTCCACGACTCGACGGGGCGCGCGGCGATCGGTAAGCGCTTCCGCGAGTTGCCGAGCGGCGACTGGAATACGGTGATCGGCGTCGTCGGGGACGTGCGCGATACGTCGTTGATGGCCGCGCCGGCTCGTGCGGTCTATTTCCCGGAAGCGGCAACGAACGACACGCTCAATGGTCCGGTGCATCGCACGATGGCGCTCGTCGCCCGCACGAGCGGCGACCCGATCGCCGTCACGCGCGAGATGCAACGCGTAGTGCGCGAGCTTGATCCGTCGCTGCCCACCTTCCAGATGCGCACGATGCGGCAGGTGACTGAGGCGTCGATCGCGCGGTTGTCGTTCACGATGATGCTGCTCGGCGTCGCCGCGGCCGTGACGCTCGTTCTCGGCGTAGTCGGCTTGTACGGCGTCATCGCGTACATCGTGACGCTGCGTACTCGCGAGCTGGGTGTTCGCATTGCGCTCGGCGCGCAACCGCGCTCCGTCGCGGCAATGGTCACGCGCCAAGGACTCGGGTTGAGCGCGGCGGGAATCGTCGTGGGATTGATTCTCGTCGTCGGGCTCGCGCGGTTTCTGAAATCGCTGCTCTACGAGGTCGCTCCGACGGATCCCGCAACCCTCGGCGGCGCGGCGCTCATACTGCTTGCATTTGCGCTCGTCGCGAGCTGGATTCCAGCCAGGCGGGCGGCTAGGGTGGATCCCATGGAAGCGTTGCGGGCTGATTGAAGCGGCCGTATCGTTTTTGCAGCCTGATCTGTTGTTAAATCAATCCTTTGGCCTCGGAGCCAACATGCACGTCACGCGTCGCGTCGTATTCGCTTGCAGTACGTCTCTCTTCCTCGTCGCCTGCAGCAAGGGTGAACAGGCCGCGAAGGACACCACGCCACCGGCCGCCGCCGCCGCCCCCGCTCCGCCGCCGGCAGCGACCATGGCGGATTTCGCCGGAAAGTGGGACGTCGTCGCGACGCCGACGAGTGGCAAAGACACGTCGGTCACGAAGTACGTGCTGACCGTTGCGGACACGAATTGGACGCTCGCCTTCCCGTCGGGCCTCAAGGTCCCGATGCACGCGACGCTCTCCGGTGACAGCGTCATGTTCAAGACCGACGAGTTCTCCAGCCAACGCCGCAAGGGAGTGAAGGTCTGGACGGAAGGATCGTCGAGGATTCAGGGCGGGAAGATGGTCGGCATGACGACGGCACACTACAAAGGTGCAGGCGCCGATTCGGTTCTCACGCTGAAGATCGAAGGAAACAAGGCGCCGTAAGCAAAGTCGGGTGAGGAACGTCTCGTTCCTCACCCGTTTCTTTCTCGGTTCGCGGCTGTGCCTTCCCACAGCCCCCGCAAATACGTCGCGCCCAACGCGCGATCATAGAGCCCGTACCCGGGACGTCCCTGCTCGCCCCAGATCATCCGGCCGTGGTCCGGGCGCATTGGTCCGTCGAAGCGGACGTCCCTCAGCGCACGCATGACTTCGAGCATGTCCACGCTCCCGTGCTCCGTGGGATGCGGGCTCTCGTGAAACCGACGATTCCCGGTTCGTCGCACGTTGCGGCAGTGCATAAAATGAATTCGCCCACGCGAGCCGAGCGAACGAATCATTGCCGGGAGATCATTGTTTGCGTCGGCGCCGAGTGAGCCGGTGCAGAACGTCACGCCGTTCGCGGGATGATCGGCGATCCCGGTCAGACGTTCGAGTGCCGTCGCGTTTGTAATGATCCGCGGGAGGCCGAAGATCGGCCACGGTGGATCGTCGGGATGAATGGCGAGTTTTACGCCGGCACTGGCGGCGACGGGAACGACGCGCTCGAGGAAGAAGGCGAGATTCTCCCACAGTCGCTCGCCATCCACCGCGCGATATGCCTCGAGCAGGGCGCGCAGCGTCGTCGCGTCGTACGCGGTCGCCCAACCGGGTAGATCGCCCGTACCGCGCGACAGATCGATGCGTTCGAGCGCCGCGTCGTCGTAGGCGAGCGCCGTCGAGCCGTCCGGCAGCGGCATCGCGAGATCGGTGCGCGTCCAATCGAAGATCGGCATGAAGTTGTAGCAGAGCACCGGCACGCCGACCTCGCCCATCGCGCGCACGCTCTCGCAGTACTGATCGACCAGTCGATCGCGTGTCGGCCGACCGAGCTTGATGTCCTCGTGCACGGGAATGCTCTCGATCACGGCCAGCTCGAGACCCGCGTCAACGATCTCGCCTTTCAGCCGCGCGATCGCTTCTCGAGACCACGCATCACCGACTGGAACGTCGTACAGCGCGCTCACGATTCCGCGCACGCCAGGAATCTGCCGGATGTGCGCGAGCGGAATGGGGTCACTCGGTCCGAACCAGCGAAACGTCATTTGCACGAGTCGGCCCCGTGATGGCTCAAGGACTGTTTTGCTTGACGACCGGCACCCATCCTCCGAGTACCGCCGTCGGCGTGAATCGCTTCGCCTCCGCCGCCGTCAACGTGCGACGCGACGCGCTCGCGACGGCACCCGGTCCCTTCGTTCCAAACTCGACGAGCCGCGCCGACGCAGGCTCGTACCAGATCCGTGTGCCCGTCGAATCGACCGACGACATCCGGTCCCAACCTTTCTCACCGATGTGGTCGTCCATCCAACAGTCGATGAACGCCACACTCGCATTCGCTCGCGGGTTGGCAAACGGATGCCACGGCCGGCCGAGCGTGACGCTGTTCGGCGCCATCGAGGCCGACTGCTTCTTGAGCCGGCTGTTGACGAACAAGAATCCGAATGGCTGGGCGGTGTCGGTGCTCGCCGCGGTCACGTAACCATTGGTCGTCTTGCTGCCGCGATCGAGCGAGACGATGTCGCAATCATCGAACACCGCCTGCCCCGCCCCGAAGATGAAATCGACGTTGCCGTGGATCTCGCTCTTGTAGAAGTAGCTGCGGCCGGAGTTCGGGAAGAGCGTGTCCTGGTTTCCGAGAATCTTCACGTTCACGAACGTCGCGCGATCGGAGCCGAGATCGAGCATCAGCGCGACGCCCTGGATGTTCTTGAGTTTCGTCTTGTCGCTGTCCGGCTTCGCGACGCTCGCCATGTAGTCGAACGAATTCTCGATCGTGAGATTCTCGGCGCGGAAGTCCGGCGCGACGATGCGCAGCGTGAAGCTGCCGCGCGTGCCGTACGTTCCACCCCCGGGGTTCGGCGTGTCGGCGACGGCGTCATACGTGAGCACGGCTCCGTCGCGACTCTCGCCGACCAGGGTGAGATACGGCCGATCGACGGTGAGCTTCTCGCGATAGCGGCCGTTCTTGATCAGGATCGAGACTCGCCCGACACCGTTCGGCGGGAGCGCCGTGAGCGCCGCGCCCAGACTGCGGAACGTGGCGGCGCCGGACGAGGTGTCGCCGTCTGTCCCGCGAAATCCGCCATCGACCACCGCCGTGAATCGGCCGCTCGCCGCGGACGCGGACGACGTGGTCGGCATCGGTACGAACTTGCCGGTGCACGCGTTCTGAGGCGCATCGGACGGCGTCCCGGTGACCTGCACGTCCTCGCCGGCAATCACGAGGTTCATCGGACCCGGCCCGCGCGCGATCGTCGTGTGCGATGCGCTCACCGTCATCTTCGCCGGCTCATCGAACAGGACGTTGTCGAACACCATCGCGAGCCGCCGCTTCGCGTCGTATCCCTCGAGGATGACCTTGCCGCCGTCGAGGACGCGGACGTCCTTGAGCCGGATGTCGCGGAGCTCGGGGACGAGATCGCCCGTCGTTTTCGGCGACGCGCTATAGTGCGTGTCCATCTCGATCACATTCTTGGTCCGGCGAATACACACATCGCGGTATTCGATGTCGTGCACCAACCCGCCTCGAGCAGAGTTCGACTTGATGCGTAACCCATTGTCGGCGCCCTCGATCGACAGGTCGAACACGCGAATCGCGCTCGCGCCACCGTCCGTCTCACTACCGATCGACACGCCGTGCCCGCGATAAAAATGGTTGTGCGACACGGTGATGTGCGAGCTCGGCTTGTTGCCCGCCTTGATGGCGACGTTGTCGTCGCCCGTGTTGATGTAGCTGCGCGTGATCGTGACGTTCGTCGCGCTCATCGGATCGATGCCGTCGGTATTCCGCGCACGAGGATCACGCGTGTCGATCCGAATGCCCCAGACGGTGAAGCCGGTTCCGCGGTCGAACACGACGTGGAAGTTCGCCGAGTTTTTGAGCGTCACGTCGTAGAGCACGGCGTCGTTCGACTGCGTGAGCACGATCAGCCGTGGGCAGCTCTGGCTCAGATTTCTGACCTTGGCCTCTTGCGCCAGGTCCCACCACGACACGTCCCTGCCGAGCAGCTTCGCCCAGCCGCGGCCGTCGATCGTACCGGGACCCATCACGGCGACGCCGTTCGCCTTGTCCGACGAGATGAGTGGACGGCACCCGTGACCCTTCTCGTCGACGGTGCCGCATCGCCCCCGCCCGTCCATGTCGTAGACCTTCGGGTCGCGCGAGCCGAAGACCACCGCGTTCGTATCGACGACCAGCGTCACGCCTGCCTTGAGCGTGATCGGGCCAATCAGAAATCCGCGGGCTTTTCCAACCGCCTTCAGCACAACAGCCCGTCCGCGCGCACATGAATCAATCGCGCCTTGGACGCGCTTTGTGTCGAGCTTTCCTTCGTCCTGATCGGCAAGCGTTGTGTCTGCCACCGGCGTCAGCTCGGCCGTCAGCACCGTGCACGCCGCAGGCCTCTTAGGCTCGGCGACAGTTCGCGCGTCCTGCGCGGCGAGAGACGAGCCGCAGAGAATGACCGCCGCGAACGCCGACCGAACGCTCATGGCGACGATGTCTCGAGGAAGGTCTTGATCGGCATCGAGAGCCGCTGGGAGAACTGGTCGAGATAATTCCACCAGTCGCGAACGTCGCGGTAATCGCCGCTGTCCGTCCAGCCCGCGCCAATCCAGTAATTCACCGGCTCACCCGGCTTCGCGTGCGAGACGAGGAAATAGTGGTCGTCATTCTCCCGCCACTCCGACACCGCGTCGCGTGGAATGATCACCGCCGTCCCCAAATCGCCATGCCCGCCATCCTTTGGGACGACGGGCCCCCACACCGACAGCCAGGCCCATGGTCGTGCCTTGCTCTCCGACCCGACGACGCTCGGGCGCTTCACGAGCCCCGTCACCCACGGCAGATCGTTCACCGGCGATTCCGAGCGAAAGATGCTCGTGACGTGATTGAGATTCTGTCCGGCGTCGAGCGCGATGCGCTTCGTCTCCGTCACCCGCTGGCCGCTGCCCGCGTCCCACGGCTGATACTGGAGCTCGAAAATCGCGCGCACCGGGCCGTTGGCGATGATCTTCCACGATTTGAAGTTCCACGCGCGGTACATCTTGCCATCTCGCCAAATCGCCGTGCCGCCCGCGCCAAGCGTCTGGCCAACGTCGAAGAAGTCAGCGCCCTCGCCGGTGTCGCGATGGTACTCGTCGTGTCCTTTCGCGTACCACTTCTCGACGATCGGCGTGCGGACGCGTTTGACCCACACGTCCACGCCGCTGCTCAACAGCGAATCGACCTTCCACAGCCCTTGTCCATAAATCCGAAAGGCGATGCGGTCACTTTCCCACGCGACGTCGTCGCGCGGATCCTGGTGCGACGCGTATACACGAACTTTGTCCGGTTTGTACGGCGTCGCCGCCTCGATGACGAATCGCTTCACATCATTGGGCGCGAACGTCGCCTGAAAGATCAGCTCGTCCATCGTGCCATCGCCGTCGTTGTCTACGACTTGCGATACGACCGCGCGACCCGACGCGAAATCACGCACGCGTACTTGTGTGGCCGAGGCATTCGGCAGCTTCGCCTTCACGTCGTTCCAGGCGAGCCCGATCGTCTCGTCCGTCCTCGTGAGGGCGAGCGGATTCTCGGCCCGGACAACAAACGACCCTTGTGCGCCGACTACGATCGGGATCGCCACCGCGGCAAGTCCAACTCGAATCGATTTC
>DATMHK010000277.1:0-22721 GCA_035554995.1 Gemmatimonadaceae bacterium | reverse complement strand
GACGTTTCCGTCCGAGTGTATTGGCGGACGCGATGAAGGCGCACGACGTGGTGAACATCGGAGCGGCGGGCACGTTCGTCGTTCGGAAACCCGGATCGCGCGCCAAGCTCATGGCCGAGTTGCGACGACAGTTGCCCTTCGACGCCGCGATCGCGGTCTGCGCCGAACGCGACCTGCTGCACATGGAGAGTGCGAACCCCTTCGGTAGTGCGGCGGCGAAACCGAATGTTGTGCGCTTCGTCAGCGTGCTCACGAAGCCCGGGCGTCTGCCCGGGCCGCTGCCGGTCTGGATGCCGAACAAACAAGATTGGCTCGTGCGCATCGTCGCCGCGGACGGCCAATTCGTCTTCGGCGAGTATCGTCGCCACATGAAGACGATCGGCTACCTCGGCAAGTTGGATGCGCTGTTCGGAGCGCCGGCGACGACGCGAAACTGGAACACGATCCGTCAGATCATCGCGGTGTTAAAGATCGGGGATGAGTAGCTCGCGGCAGGACGGCTATCTTTCGCGTTCCCCACCACGGATTGCATGCGACGCCAGCCCCTCCGCCTCGCCGGGCTCTCGCTCCTATTTCTGGTCGCCGGTTGTCACAGCTACCACTCCGCCACCACGTCGATTCCTGCCGACGCCAAAGTTCGCGTCCGATTCAGCCCGATGCGAACGGTCAATCTTCGCGCGCCGGGCGGAGCGACGGAGCCGGTGGAGGTGTGGGAGATCACCGGGACGCTGGTCACGATGCGCGGGGATACGATCGTGATGCGGCCGTCGAGAGTCGGTGTGAAGAACGAGCTCGAGGAGCGTCGCGTCATTGACCAGGAGCTCGCCCTCCTCCGCGACGCCGGGACCGAGTTTGGTGTGTACAGGACGGACGTCGCCAAGACAACGCTGCTCACGACGGTGATCACAGCCACGGTACTTGTCGGCGGATTCTATGTCCTGATCGCGGCGGCCATGATGAGCAGCGACTAGGCGCGATCGCGCGCCGCGATCTCGAGAAGGGGCGCGAGCCAGGCCACATAGCCGCGCGGGTTGGCGGCGAGGTCGGCGCGGAGGCTGGCGAGGTTGATCCACTTCCACTCCGCAACCTCGGCGGGATTCGGATTGGGCTTGCCGGTCCAGCGGCCGACGAAGACATGATCGATCTCGTGCTCGACCAACCCGTGCTCGAGCTCCGCTCGATACGTGAACGTGCCGGCGTGATCCATATTCGCGCGGATGCCCATCTCCTCGAAGAGGCGTCGCGCCGCGGCGGCCTGGGTCGTCTCGCCCGGACGAGGATGGCCACAACACGTGTTGGCCCACAAACTCGGCGAATGATACTTCTCTAAAGATCGTCGCTGCAGGAGGACGCGACCGTCGCCGTCGGTGAGGAGGACGGACACCGCCCGGTGCAGCTCGCCGGACACGTGCGCGGCGAGCTTCAGGGCTGTTCCCGTCTCCCGGTCGGCGGCGTCGACCAGGACGACGCGTTCGTCCGGCCCTTCCCGCGGCAATCGCTCGTGGGGGTCCGGCCAGAATGTGGGGGCGTCGTCACCATGCCAGTCGAGAAACGCGGCCAACGTGTCGAGCTCAGTGGTCAGCGCCTCCTCGAGATATTCTTTGCTGCCGAGACGGTCGACATCGTCGTCATTGTTGATGACAATCGGCGGGCCGACGGACAAGAATGCACCCGGTGTCGGCCGATCGAACATCTCGTAATCGATCGCCACAGGAATGACTGTCACTGGCGACAGGATGCGAACGAACGTCGTGATGCCGCGGCGAAAGACGATTGGACGACGACGTGCGGGCCAGAGCGCGCCTTGCGGAAAGAGAACCGTCGTGAACTCGGAGGACGCGGCGCGCTGCTCCTCGAAGAAGCGAAGCGCGCGCCGGAGCGCGGTCGGCGAGTCTCGGCCCACGTCGATCGAGCCCATGAGACGCAGACCGGAAAACTTCCGCAGATTCTCACCGGTCATCGTGATGAAGAGCGGCGCGCGCGGACGGATCCGCCGTTGGACTTCGCGCAGCACGAAACCGTCCCACCAACCGAGGTGGTTGGCGATGAACAGAATGGGCCGGTCCTCCGGCACCGCGCGCGGCAGGCCGGTGATGTAGACCCCGGAGAGCCGCCGCCGCATCCACGGACGGAAGACGAATTCGAAGAGGGCGACGGTGGTCGGCGACCAGCGCGTCGGCGAGGCTGGCATCAGCAGAATATACGCGTGCTATTGGACGATTCGCCCCGTGCTGCTATCGTGTGGATCGAGGCAGCAGATCGCGGTTGACCTCGACCCGGAGGAGAGGATGCTGGTGCTCCAGGCAGTGCCGCAGCCCGGACGGGACATCTTCAAGCTCCTTCGCGCGCGCATTCGCGCGGCGAACACGTGGGATTGGGCCAACAAGACGCGGACGCGACTCAAGCACAAAGCGCGGCCCAAGGGCGGCTACATCAAGATCGCCAACGCCGATGGGATCCTCGTCGCGCATGTACATCCCACGACGCCGGACGACCTGTTCTATCTGGCGGAAAAATTTACCGGGCGGCTCGTCGCGTGGTTCCAGCCTGATTTGGCGGCGATAAATGTCCAGTTCGTCGCAGATTTGCCGCAACGGAGAACGAAAAAGCGGCGGTAGTCCGGCGTCGTCTTCCTGTCGGCCTCGAGGTGGTGCAAGTTCTCATCGAACTTCATTTCACCGAGGCATGTCATGCGTTCGTTCTTTCGAGTACTTCTCCCTATCGGGATCGTCGCCATTGCCGCATCGTGCGACTCTTCCCGTCCGGCTGCGCCGTCGCAGCGGACGATCGGGCCGGCGTCTGCCGACAAGGCCCCGGCCGGCATCCCTTCGACCGCCGACGTCAGGTTCGGCATCGACGAACACGGGTCGCCGTTCCCGCCGCCCGACGAGCACGATGGATCGGGACACGCACGCGATCACGTCTACCCGCGCGAGACGGTGCTGGCGCGCAACGGCAGCGTCACCTTCCACATCGATGCCGTGCACCAGGTCGCGGTCTATCGACCCGGTACGCAGCCCGAAGATATTCGCGTCGATCAGACGACGCTCGAGGACATCGATCTCGGACCGTTCACGCTTCCCAAGTTCCGCATCAACGACCCGACCAATCGTATCGTGCTCGGCCCTCCGCAGAAGCTGTTCGATCAGACGTGGACCACGCCGCCGGGAACGTTCTCTCAGCCGGGCCGCTACCTGGTCATCTGCACGACACTGCCCCATTTCGTCGGATCGAACATGTGGGCGTGGGTGACCGTGAAGTAAGGGACGCCGGCTCAACGACCGAATCCGATGATCCTCACGATCGGCGCGTGGCAGGATGGTGGACTCATTCCACTCAAGTTCACGCAAGCGGGGGAACAAGTCTCGCCCGAGCTCAAATGGACAAACGTCCCCGCCGGAACCGTGACGTTCGTCGTCAACATGCTCGACCCCGACGTATCCGTGCAGCGCACGACAGACACGCAGCCGCATTGGATCGTCTGGAACATTCCGGGGACGGCGACCGGGCTGCCTGAAGGGGTGAAGCCCGGCGGCGATCTCCCGGACGGCTCACACCAGATCAGCGCGTCCGGACCGCAGTATCGCGGGCCGGGCGCGGCGGCCACCGGTCCGTTACACCACTACACCTTCGAGGTGTACGCGCTCGACACGAAGCTCGACGTCATTGCATCGACCGCGACGCAGGTCATCAATGCGGCGCTCGAGACGCGCGCGAGCGTCATGAAAGCCATGAACGGCCACGTGCTCGGCAAGGCCGTATACGTGGGATTGTTCAAGCGGCCGCAATAACGCCCGGCTTGGCGCGACAAGGTGGTGACGGTGAAGTAGCGGCTATCATTGAACCATGACACGTGTCTACAACTTCAGCCCCGGCCCCGCCGTCCTCCCGGTCGAGGTCCTCGAGCAGGCCCGGGACGAGATTCTCGATTGGCACGGCACCGGGATGTCCGTGATGGAGATGAGCCATCGCGGCAAGGAATTCATCGGCATCGCCGAGCAGGCAGAAGCTGACCTCCGCGAGCTGCTCGGCGTGCCGGCCGATTACAAAGTGCTCTTCATGCAAGGCGGGGCCACGCTGCAGTTCGCGGCCGTGCCGCTCAATCTGTCCGCTGCCGGCCAGACCGTGGATTACGTCAACACGGGCTCGTGGTCGAAGAAGGCGATCGGCGAGGCGAAGCGGTACGCGAAGGTGAACATCGCGGCGGACGCCGGCGGCGCTTACTGCTCCATCCCGCCGGTGGAAAGCTGGAAGACGTCCGTCGAAGCGGCGTATCTGCACTACACACCGAACGAGACAATCGGCGGCGTCGAGTTTCACGTTGTTCCCGACGTCGGCGACGTGCCGCTCGTCGCCGACATGTCGTCGACACTGCTCTCACGTCCCGTGGACGTGACGAAGTTCGGGTTGATCTACGCCGGCGCGCAAAAGAACATCGGGCCGGCCGGACTCACCGTGGTCATTGTCCGCGACGACCTGCTGGGCCGCGCGCGGGCTGAGACGCCGAGTGTGCTCGATTACGCGGCCGTGGCGAAAGACGGATCCATGCTCAACACGCCGCCGACGTACGCTTGGTACCTGGCCGGGCTGGTCTTTCAGTGGCTCAAGCGGCAGGGAGGCCTCTCGGCCATCGGCCAGCGCAATCGCGCCAAGGCGGCGCTCCTCTACGACGCGATCGATCGCTCTTCGTTCTATCGGAACCCGGTAGCGAAGGACGCACGATCGTGGATGAACGTCGTGTTCACACTTCCAAAACCAGAGCTCGACAAGACCTTTGCGGCGGGGGCAAAGACCGCCGGGCTCGTGGGCCTCGAGGGCCATCGGTCCGTTGGCGGGATGCGCGCCAGTCTCTACAACGCGATGCCGGTGTCGGGCGTAGAGGCGCTGGTGAGTTTCATGAACGAATTCGAGCGCACACACGCCTGATGCCTGTCGACGCGCCCAGCCGCTTCACAATTCGCACGCTCAACAACATCTCGCCGCGCGGAATCGACCGGCTTCCGCGCGATCGCTACGCCGTGTCCTCGGACGCCGCCGAGCCGGACGCGATCATTGTGCGGTCGGCGGACATGCACACGATGACGATCCCGGCCAGCGTGAAAGCGGTCGGGCGCGCCGGGGCCGGGACGAACAACGTGCCCGTTGCCGCGCTATCGAAACGCGGCGTTCCCGTATTCAACGCGCCGGGAGCGAATGCGAACGCCGTCAAGGAGCTCGTGATCGCGGCGATCCTCATGTCGATGCGCCACGTCTGCGAAGCGTGGAGCTACGCCCGCGGACTCAAAGCCGCCGACGATCATGCGCTCGAGGAAGCGGTAGAGCAGGGCAAGAAGAAGTTCGTCGGCCGCGAGCTCCCGGGTCGAGTCCTCGGCGTCGTCGGGCTTGGCGCGGTCGGCGTAGAAGTCGCGAACGCGGCGCACGCGCTCGGAATGTCCGTCGTCGGATTCGACCCGCAGCTCACCGTTGAGCGTGCGCTGCAACTCACGTCGAGCATCGAGCGAACGGCGACGCTGGACGATCTGTTCGCGCGCGCCGACGTCGTGACGGTGCACACCCCGCTCGTCGAGGAGACGCGCAATCTCGTCAATCGGGCCCGACTGCAACGCATGCGCGACGGTAGCATCGTCGTGAACTTCGCTCGTGCGGGCATCGTGGATACGGGGGCGATCGTCGACGCGCTCGACGACGGAAAGCTCGCCGGCTACGTCTGCGATTTCCCGACGCAGGCGATCAAAGATCATCCCAAGGTCGTCGCGCTGCCCCATCTCGGCGCATCGACGCATGAAGCCGAAGAGAACTGCGCCGTGATGGTCGCCGACACCCTGCGTGGGTTTCTCGAGGATGGAACGATCAGGCACTCGGTGAACTTTCCCGACGCCGTGCTGCCGCGCGCGAGCGGAACGACCCGCGTGGCGGTCGCCAATGAGAACGTGCCGAACGTGGTGGCCGAGATATCGGCGGCACTGGCGGCGGCGAAGTTGAACATCGCGAACCTACTCAACAAATCGCGCGGCGATCTGGCGTACACGCTCGTGGACGTCGACGGTCAGGTGCCCGCGGACCTGCTCGAGTCGATCGGGGCGACCCCGGGCGTGCTGTCCGTGCGTAGCCTTGGCACTTAAATGCCGGTGTGGCGCGACTCGGCGGATCGCCGGTCGCCGGTCCTGGCTAGTGATCTACGCCCCAATCGAATGTGATCTCTGCACTGGCGGGTGACGACGCCCGTAGCGGGCTAGTCAGTTCAGAGAGTCTTCGCATTCGAGGATACTATGCGTCGTGTCTTGTCCATCGGTATTGCAACCGCCGCGTTGAGCGCGTGCGGTGGAGATAAATCCGTCGGCCCCAACGTTGTTCCGCCTGTTACCGATTCGATCAATCCCGCTCGGGGAACGGTCGGCACCGTCGTGCGACTCATGGGCACTGGCTTCTCCGATTCAGCACACGTCTTCTTCAGTGGAATCGTTTCGCCGAAGGTCGAGCGTCAGGGAACGCAGCTCTACGCCACCGCGCCCGAAGGGCTTACGCTCGGGACGACTTACGATGTGCTCGTCGTGAATCGTGACGGCGGCGCCGACACGCTGTCCGCGGCGTTCCACGTCGTCTCGCCGAGCGTGTCGCGCGTGAACGGCGTGACGAAACCGACTGGTCTCACCGGCATGACCGTGCTGATCGAGGGAGATGCGTTTGGCGACGCGCGGCACGGTAAAGTGTTCTTCGCCGGGACGGGCGGGGCGCCGATTCAAGCGACGATCGCCGACACGGTGAACGACTGGACCAACAGCTACATCGTGACGACGGTACCATCGGGCACCGCGAACGCATCGCAGATTACCGTGCAGACGGCGACGGGAACGAGTGCCTCGCTCGCGTTCAATCTGATCAGCGGCTCGACGTTCAGTCCCAGCGTCATCAATTGGACCCAGACGGCGGCACTGCCGCAGCCGCTGCAGGGCCTGGGAGCGGTTTTCATTCCCCCGGCGAACGGCGCGACCAATCCCGCGAACTACGTCTTCGTCGTCGGTGGCGCAGCGGATCAAACGAATGTGGCGACGACGGGCGTCTACCGCGCGCAGGCGCAGCAGTCGGGCGCATTGTCGGCGTGGGCACCGGCAACGACGGCGCTGCCCGACCCGCGAGCGTACCACACGACGGTTGCCGCGTCGGCGTACACCGCGGCGATCGACACGACGACGACCGAAGCGTACCTGTACGCACTCGGGGGAGTCGACGCCGGCGGAGCAACCGTCAATACGGTGTACTACTCGAAGGTGTCGCTGGATGGATCGAACGGGCCGTGGCTGACTACTACTGCGCTTCCGACTGCCCTGCATTCGGCGAGTGCCGTCGTATTCCGCGGGTTTGTCTACCTCGCCGGCGGCGCCGACGGTCAGAACGCACCGACGAAATCGGCGTGGCGCGCCGCGGTGAATCCCGATGGTACGCTCGGCAGCTGGCAGCCAATCACGGGACTGAACAACGGCGCCGCGTTCCAGAGCTTGGTGAACTTCGGGCCGTATCTGTACGCCGTGGGCGGCGACGGCAGCACAGTATCACCGATGCAGGCGACGACGTCCGGTGGCGAGATGTCCGCGTCGTATCTCGCGCGCGTGAACCTGCGCACCGGCGATCTGGCGGCGACATGGTCTCCGCTCGCTTCGATGAGCAAGTCACGAAGCAAACACAACACAGTCGTCGGCGGGGGCTTCTTGCTCACGACGTCCGGCGTCTACTCGGGACAAGCCGGCTCGAGCGAGAACACTTACAGCCAGATCAACGCGGACGGCACCATCGGCAGTTGGAACGGCGCGACGGGAACGAACACGATCAGCGCGCTCCTCGGCTACGACTTATACAACGAGGCCGCGATCAGCTTCGTGGACGCGTCGGGCAAAGGCCACGTGCTGGTGTTGGGCGGGGCCAAGCGTGCGTTGGCCGGACGCGCATCGGCCGCCGTCGTGTACTACTGAGCGTCAGACCGACGGCGATTCGGGGGCGGAGGTCGTCCAGCGGCGCACGGCGAAGACGATCACTGCGCCGCCTCCGAGCACGACGAGCATTGGAAAGAGATACGCCAGCAGGTTGAATCCGTGCGGGGGCGGAGAGAGGAGAATCCACTCGCCGTACTTGGACACGAAGTACGCCTTGACCTGCTCCGGCGTTTTCCCCTGCGCGAGCTGATCGCGCACGAGCGATCGCATGGATTGCGCGAGCTCGGACGGTGAATCCTGAATCGACAGACCCTGACAGACCGGACAACGAAGCTGCGCCGCGACCGCCGACGTTCGGGCCTCGAGCGCGGAGTCACGCGTGAGACGCGTCGTGTCCGTCGGAACTTGCGCTCGCGCGCTCGGCGTTGCGAAGGCGAAGGACAATGCGACCAGTGCGCGCAAACCGACGCGTATCACGGCGAACCGCTCGTCGTGAGCAGCGAGTCGATGATGCGTCGGACAACCTGCGGTGGCGCCGGCCCGGTGATCTTGCGTGCGATCTTGCCGTCGCCCGCGATGAAGAACGTCTCGGGGACGCCGTACAGGCCGTAGTCGATCGCCGTGAGCGCCTTCGGATCGTTGACCGACGGATAACTCTGACCGCCCATCTCGGCGATCCATTGCGTGCCATTGCCCGGCGTGTCCTGGTAGAGCGAGCCAACGAACTGCACCGGCTTTCCATTGTACTCTCGCGCGACCGCGGAAAGTCCCGCGTGCTCGTCACGACAGGCGAGACACCACGACGCCCAGAAGTTGAGCACCACAACGCGCCCCTTGAGATCGGCGAGGCGCACGGTGTCCCCGATCGGTCGTTCGAGCGGCGGTTGGCCGGGAGCGAACACGGCAAGGGAGAATTGTGGTGCGGCGTTTCCCGGAAGCGGCGACGGAATCTCGCGTGGGTCCTGGGTCAGCCCGTGTCTGAACAGCCACGCCACCGGCAGCACGAACGCCGCCGCGATCGTCGCGCGTTTCCAGTTCATGCCGCGTACTCCGGCTCGCGCGCGGGCGGAGGAGACGGTGGCGTGGGAATGGGAACCGCTGCCGGAGCGCGACGACGACGGCCCGTCGGCCATCCCGCCACGATCGCGCCGAACACGACGACGCCGCCCCCGAACCAGATCCACGGCACGAGCGGCTGATAGATCGCGCGGATCGTTGCCGTGCTGCCGTCGGGGCGGAATGCCATCAGATTGAGATAGAGATCGCCGAGCACCCCGCTGCGTACGTCGGGCGTCGGCACGGGCTCCTGCTGGGTGCGATAAAAGTTCATGCGCGGCTCGAGCGTACCGGTCACGCGATTGCCGTCCATGATCTCGAGCGTCGCGCCGACAACTTGCCGCTGCGGCTCCTCGCGACCCCAGATGTCTTGCAAGCGCAGCGTTCGTCCGGCGATCTGCATCGTCATGCCGCGCCGGAGCGTGGCTTCATGCTCGGTCCGGAGCGTCGACGACATCGCGACGCCCAGCGCGACGAAAAAGACGCCGAAGTGGGCGATGTAGCCGCCGTAGCGACGCCGATTTGCTTCGATGAGCCGCAAGAACGCCGTCGGCCACGATTCGCCGCGAGTTACACGGCGGGCCTTGGCGCCGATCGAGAATTCTCTAAAGTTGGCCATCGCCGCATAGCCGACGAACGCGAACACCAGCACACCGTACGGATCGCGGATGCCCGCCACGAGCGCGACGAGAGCCAGGAGCACCGCGCCCGCCGCCGGCGGAACGAGTTTGCTCTTCAGCTCCGCTTTCGAGGCGACCTTCCACGGCAGCGCCGGCCCAACGCCCATGAGGAAGAGAAGGGCGGCGATCATGGGCAGCGTCATTCTATTGTAGAACGGTCCACCCACGCTCACCTTCACGCCTCGAATCGCCTCGGCGACGAGCGGGAACAACGTGCCGACGAGGACCGTCAGCATGAACGCGGTGAGGAACAGGTTGTTGAGCAGGAACACTGTCTCACGCGATGCGGCCGAATCGAGCCGGCCTCTGGAGCGCAATCGATCGGAGCTGCCGGCTACAATTATTCCACCGAAAACCAGCACGATGGTGATAAAGGCGAGGAAGTAGTAGCCGATCGTCCCCGTGGTGAACGCGTGCACCGACGAGATGATTCCCGAGCGCGTGAGGAACGTGCCGAGGATTGTCAGGACGAAGGTGCCGACGACGAGATTCAGATTCCAGACGCGAAGCATCCCACGCCGCTCCTGCATCATCGCCGAGTGGAGGAAGGCCGTCGCCGTGAGCCAGGGAAGGAACGACGCATTCTCGACCGGATCCCACGCCCAGTATCCGCCCCAGCCCAGCACTTCGTACGACCACCACATGCCGGCGATGATCGCCGCGGAGAGAAAGCCCCACGACAACATCGTCCACGGGCGCGTGACCTTGATCCAGTCGGTCCGCTCCGCCTCGCCGGAGAGCACTGCCCCGACCGCGAAGGCAAACGGCACCGACATGCCAACGTAACCGAGATATAGCAGCGGCGGATGCACCGCCATGAGGATGTGGTTCTGAAGCAGCGGGTTGGGTCCCGGACCATTGGCCGGCACCGGCGACACGTTCTGGAACGGATTCGCCGGACCGATGAGCAGGATCGCGAAGAACAGCGAGATCGCGAGCAGCGTCATTGCCGCGTACGGAACGAGGTTCCCCGAGCGTGACTTGTTGATGGCGACGACGAGCATGCCGTAGAACGACAGCACCCACGCCCAGAACAGGATCGAGCCCTCGAGCGCGCCCCACAGCGAGATGATCGTGTAAAACAGCGGCGTCTCTCGGCTGCCGACCTGCGCGACGTACGACACGGAGAAGTCGTGCGTGACGAGCGCCGTGATCATCGCCAGGGCCGCCGCCGTCATCAGCGCGAAATTGGCGTAGACAGATCCGTAGGCGAGCTCGAGCCAATCTCTACGACCGCGCTTCACCGCTACCGGCACCGCGACGATTCCGAGCGCGATGAAGGGCAGGGCGATGAGCAGCGCGCCGTGGCCGACGAGGCCGTTCACACTTTGCATTACGGCTGTCCCATTGCGTCAGGCGCCCTTGATGAGAGTTTTCTGCATGTCCTGCGGTTTCTCACCCGCTTTGGGCGGACGATATTCGTTCGAGTGCTTCACCATCAGGTTCGTGCAGTTGAACGTGCCATCCGCGCGGTAACGCCCCTCGACGACGACGCCCATGCCGTCGCGGAACATCTGTGGCGGTGCGCCCTTCGACGCGACCGCCACTTCGCTCGTCCCGTCGGTGATCGTGAAGCGCAGGGAGAGTGTCGTGTCGTTCCACACAACCGACCCGGGCTTCACCTGTCCGCCCAGTCGCACCGGTACGTCCACCGCCTTGGTGCCCTTGGCAAGCAGCTCCTTCGGCGTGAGGAAGTACACGACGTTCTGATCCAACCCGCCATACAGTAGATAAGCGAACGCGGCGACGATGATCACGACGCCGCCGATGATGATTCCTTTCTTCCGGTTCATCGGCTACTCCCGGTTGATCGCTCGAGCAGCTCGCGCGAACGCTGGATCGAGCGGCGCAGATGCAGGGCGTAGCCGATGATCACTCCCCACGTCACGGCAAACGCGGCAACAATGAAGAATGAATTGCTCATTGTCGCGATCCGAGCGCGGCGGCGCGGGCCGCATGCTCGGCGGCGCGCTCCATCAGCGCTGCCTCGTAGCGACGGCGAATGAAGTAGATCATGAGAAAGAGAAACGCAAACGCGTTGAGGCGAAGTCCGATGACGTATGCGGGATCGACCGTCGACGGACTCGATTGAATCTGATGGATCGTGCGCCACCAGCGCACCGACATGTACACGATCGGCACGTTGATCGCGCCGAGGATGCCGACGACGGCGCTCCACTGCGCCCGTCGGTCAGGGTCATCGATCAGCGCGCGCAGGGCGAGATAGCCGGCGAGGATCAGAAAGAGCACGAGCGTGGACGTGAGACGCGCGTCCCAGGTCCACCACACGCCCCACGTCGGCCGAGCCCAGATCATACCGAGGACAAGCGTCAGTCCCGCGAAGGTCGTGGCAACTTCGGCCGCCGCGGCGGCGAGAAGATCGTCCTGCTCGCGGCGCTTCCACAGATAGCGAAGACCGAAGACCAGCACGGTGAGCGGCGCCAACATCGTCATCCACGCGGCGGGCACGTGGACGTACAGGATCTTCTCCAGATGACCCATGTCGCGATCGGGCGGAGAGATCACGATCGCTGTGACTTGCGACGCGATGAGAAAAAGAAACGCGAACCACCCGAAGATCGGCCAGCGACTCGTCCGCGGCGCGACGATGGTTCCCGTTATCGGAGCGGGGCCGGCGGCGGGGGGGGCGCTCGTTGTCATGTTGTCATACCTCGATCACTGCCTCGAACGCGAGAAAGGTCGCGGCGAGAAAGACCACATCGAACACGATGAGAAGCCGGGCCCATGCCCCCGCGTCACTCATCAAGTTACCGCCGAGCAGGGCTTTAGTTGCTTCCATGGCGGCGAGAAGCACTGGCACCAGCATGGGAAAGAGCAGGAGCGGAAGCAATACTTCGCGGGCTCGGCTGCGGCTCGACATCGCCGCATAGAAGGTGCCGAGCGTGACGAGCCCGATCGTCCCGAAAAGAATGATGGCAAGCAGCGACGGCCATTCACTCGGAATCACGACCTGAAACAGGATGATGCCGGCGACGATGATGACGACGAGCATCAGCGCGACGAACACGAAATTCGCCAGCAGTTTCCCCGCGTAGATCGCCTTGCGCGACCCCGGATACAGCACCAGCTGCTCGAGGGCTCCCCCATCGAGCTCAGATTGATACGATCGGTTGAAAGCCAGCACGCCGGCGAAGAGGGCGGCGAGCCAGATCACACCGGGCGCCGCGTCACGTACGGCACGCGTGTCGGGCCCGAGCGCGAAGCCGAACAACACGAGAATCGTGATCGCCAACGACGTCACCGCGTTGAACCCGGCCTTCGAGCGTCGCTCGGCGGTGAGGTCCTTCCAGGCGATGGCGCGGGCGCGCCGCCAGTCACGCCGCAGGCTCATCGGTCCGACGCCGCCAACGAAATGAGGGTCTCATGATCGTCCGGATGCACCGCGACACGTCCCTCCGCGATCGTCACCGTGCGGTGGAGTACCTCGGCCGCCGGGGCAATCTCGTGCACGACGACGATCGCCGCCCCGCCGGCCTCGGCGTGCTCGGAGATGATCGCGTTCATTAGTTCGATGCCCGATTGATCGAGATTGCTGTATGGCTCATCGAGCAGCAGAAGCCGCGGCCGGGCGAGGAGTAGCCGCCCGATCGCCAAGCGCCGCTGCATTCCGGACGAGAACGCCCGGACGGTCTCGTTTGCGGCGTCGGCTAGCCCGACGCGCTCGAGGACCGCGTCCACCGCGCTGTTGTCGCGATCGAGCATTTCCGCCGCGAACCGGAGGTTCTCGCGCGCTGTGAGGTTGTCGTAGAGCCCGGGCGCGTGGGCCATGTACGCCACCACCTCCCGAACCGCGTCAGCGTCCCTGACTGCGTCTTTTCCGAACACGCGAACGGCTCCCGCGTGCGGCCGGAGTAGGGTACCGACGATCCGGAGGAAGGTGCTCTTGCCGGTCCCATTCGCTCCGAGCAAGCCGAGGACTTCGCCCGCCCCAAGTCGCAGGTCGATCCCGCGCAGGACCCAAGTCACGCCAAAGCGCCGGGCGATTCCGGACGCGTCTACAGCGGGGATGGGCGAGGGCGGGGCAGGGGGGGGAGCCATGAGACCTTAAAGTTCGGCCATTGCATGACTTGCCGCAATCGCGGATAAGTCGCGCCGCGCGGGGTTCCGCGGTATTCGGCTGGCCGATCAGGGCTTGCCGAGCGCGCGGTCGATGTCGCTCGAATGCTCGGTGTATTCCTTGAGATTCTTCGCCCGTTCCGCCGGCGCCGCCGCCACGAGGCGTTGGCGGAATTTGGCCGCGGCATCCGCGTTTCCCGCCATGGTCGACGCGCGGATAGCGAGCGTGAGACCCAGCAGGTTGTTTGGTTGGGCGGCGAGAATCGAGTCGGCTTCGAGACGAGCCAATTTCGTCTCGCCGACGGCCGCCGAGATCGTTCCGATGTCGTAGCGAGCGTGCAGGTCGAGCGGGCCAATCATTTGATACGCCTGGATCGCCATCGGCGCGAAGAAGCGGGCGCTGTCCAACTTGCCCTGCTCGCTGTACGCCATCACCCGATCGAACAACCGCGTCGCCCGCTCCTCGGGCGACATGCTGGAGATGTCGGGCGCGCGCATCGCCGGAGTCGTACCGCCGGCTTGGGTAGTGCCGGCGTCGCCGTCTCCTCGTCCGGCGATAGACCGACCGGCGACGTACGCCAGGAGCATGAGGAGGGCAGTGGCGACGACAAACTTGGTCATCGCGCCGCCGCTGAGCTCGCGAGCCGCGCCCGCTTCCGTGCCGGCGGCGACGGGTGTTCCGCAGTTGCCGCAAAACCGGTCGCCGGCGGCGAGCGGCCGATCGCAGTTGGCGCACTTCACATCATGCAGGACGGCGCCGCACGAGGCACAGAAATGACCGCTGCTCGTCTCGCCACATCGCGGGCAGCGGATGTCGGCCGCTTTTTCCAGTTGGTCGGGCATCGGAAGAAGTTTAGCGGCCGGGCTCGCGGAGGTGGAGCAAAAAATGGGGTCAGACTCCGTTTCCAGAACGGAGTCTGACCCCATTCGCGCCACTGTCATCCTTCGTCGCGCGGCTCCTCAGAATGACAGGCTTACCGACCGCGCGGCGGGCCACCGCGGCGGCCGCCGGGAGGACGCTTTTTCAACTCGGCGACGTTCGCATCGAACTGCGGTAGCTGATCCGGCGTGAGGATCCCACGGATCGCGGTGATTTGCGCTTCACGACGTGCGTCCATCTTCAACCGCTGCTCCGCCATGAGACGCGACGCCGTTGCGGTGTCGCCGCGCTCGCGCGCCGCGCGGACCGAATCCATTTCGGCGCGACCGCCGCCGCGGCCACCTGCGGCTTCCATCTTCGCGCGCTCGGCTTCACGAATCTGCTCGAGCTTGGCCTTCTGCGCGTCGTTGAGCGTGATGCCTTTGAGAAGCTCGGCGTCCATCATCCCACCGCCGCGCATGCCCATTCCGCCGCGCCGACCAGGATTCCCCTGCGCGTGCAATGCCGTCCCGCTCGCCATGGCGACGAGGGCGGCAACCATCATCATCTTGCGCATGACCACTCCAGTAAAAGAAGAGATTGGACGATCGTTTGACCGGTCGGACCACGGTTCGTTAAGCCCGCGTCGTCCTTGGTTCGCCGGTCCTTGGCCGCGGGCATTATCGTACGCGCATGAGTCATCCCGCTGGACGCACCGCCCGTCTGCTAACCGGCGCTCTGATTTTGGTGGGCTGCCGGACGAGTCCCCGGACCGCGCCAAGCGGCGCCGACCGCGCGCCGTACGCCGTCATACCAAACCCGGTCACGATCGAAATCGCGCCCGGGCGCGACAGCTTCCTGATCACGCCCCGAACAGCCGTGGTCGTCGACGCCAACGCGACAGACGAGGTCGAAGCCGTCGCGACGTACACGGCGCAGCTCATCGCGTCGCGCTTCGGGGCGACGGCACAGCGCCTCGCCGCCGGTGCGGCGCAGCCGGATTCGACCATCTCGCTCGCCCTCGATTCGTCGCGAACGTCGCTTGGTGCGGAAGGATATGAGCTCACCGTCGGACGGACGCAGGTTCGCATCGTCGCCGCGCGGCCGGCGGGCCTCTTCTATGGTGTACAGACCATGCGGCAGCTCTTACCGCCGTCCGTCGAGCACATCGCGAGTTACACGCGACGTCTCGTCATGCCGGCGGCACACGTCGTCGATGCGCCGCGCTTCGAGTGGCGCGGCGCGATGCTCGACGTCGCGCGGCACTTTCTCTCCGCCAGCGACGTCAAGCGCTTCATCGACCTGTTAGCACTCTATAAACTCAATCGACTGCACCTCCATCTCGCCGATGACCAGGGTTGGCGCATCGAGATCAAGTCTTGGCCCAACCTCACGTCGATCAGCGGCAAGACGGCGATCGGCGACGCGCCAGCCGGCTTTTACACCCAGGAGCAGTACGCCGACATCGTCGCCTACGCGCGATCGCGGTACATCACGGTCGTCCCCGAGATCGACATGCCTGGGCACAGCAACGCGGCGCTCGTCGCATATCCGGATCTTCGCTGCGACCGCGTCGCCCCCGAACCGTTCACGCGGGTCGGTGGTCCGCCGAACACGCTCTGCGTCACGCGCGACAGCATCTACAATTTCGTGACCGACGTCATTCGCGAAATCTCATCCGCTGCGCCGACGCCCTACTACCATATCGGCGGGGACGAAGTGGCTCGGCTCACGAAAGAGCAGTACCGCGGCTTCGTCGAGCGAACGGAGTCGATCGTCAACGGCATCGGTCCGCGGATGATTGGCTGGGGCGAGATTGCGACGGCCAACATCACGCCGCGCTCGATCGTGCAGCACTGGAGTAAGGACTCGAGCGAGATGCACGCCCAGCGCGGCGGCAGGTTGATTCTCTCGCCCGGCCCACGCGCGTATCTCGACATGAAGTACGACAGCGCGACGAGCCTCGGCCTTCGCTGGGCTGGCCTCATCGATCTCCGTACCGCCTACGACTGGAATCCGGCCACGCTTCTTCCCGGAGTTGCCGAGTCGTCCATCCTCGGCCTCGAAGCCCCGCTGTGGGCCGAAACGCTCGTCACGCGTCAGGACTACGAGTACTTGGCCTTTCCGCGACTTGCCGCGATCGCCGAGCTCGCGTGGTCAGCGCCGAGCCGCGTCGATTGGGACGATTTTCGACGACGAATCGGAGCGCACGGGGCTCGATTGGCCGCACTCGGAGTGAATTTCGCGAGAGTGCCCGGCGTCGCGTGGTCGTGGTAGTCCCGGGGCGGTGTTCGGCGTCCTCCTTGCGCACGGAGGCAGCGACGCGGTGGTGGTAGGGTGGTAGGGTCAGACCCTATTTCCAGAACTATAAATAGGGTCAGACCCTAATTGCGCGAAATTGCACCGTCGCGAAAGAAAAGGGCGCCTGTCGGCACCCTTTTCTTGTTGCTTCGGTCCTGCCCGAGCGACGGTCACGGAGTTATCGGCTTCCCGTCGGCGTCGAACGACTGAACGGTGCCGAACTTCGCCAAGATGTCGTGAATCTTCGCCGCATCACCGACCGCGACGATCTGCAGTCGTGACGCATCCCAGTATTTCTTCGCCGCCGCCTGCGCCTGTTCGCGCGTGACCGCCGCGATGCGATTCGGGTAGTTGTCCCAGTAGTCGGCCGGCAGATGATACTGCCAGCTCTCGAGGTGGTAGCCGAGAATGCGCTGCGGCGATTCGAGCGACAGCGCGAACGACGCGACGAGCGCGCGCTTGGAGTCCTCGAATTCGCTCGCCGGTACGAGCGAATCACGCATCGCGGCGATCTCGGCGAGCAGATCGCGAAGCGCCGGCTCCGTCACCTCGGTGCGAACGCTCGTCTGCGCCGTCCATGCGCCGACGTATGGCGTCGATCCAAAGAAGCTGCCGACGCCGTACGTGTAGCCCTTCTCCTCGCGGAGATGACGGAAGAGCCGTCCCATGACCCCGCCCAGCACCCGGTCGGCCGCGGCGAGCCGGTCGTAGTCCGGGCTGGTGCGCGTCAGTCCTTGCGTGCCGACGTACAACGTCGTCTGCACCGAGCCGGGCCGAGAGATCAAGTAGATCTTCGCGCCGCCGATCGGCGACGGGTCCTCCGTCTTCGGCATCGGCGCCCCCGACTTCGCCCACGAGCCAAGATGCTGCGTCACGAGCGCACGCGCCTGCGCCGGCGTGATGTCGCCGGCGAAGGCGATCACCGCGTGATCGGGCACATAGTGCGTTTTGTAGAACTCGACGAGCGTTTGCGGCGTCGTCGCATCGAGCGCCGCCGGCGTCGAGAAGATTCGGCTGGCCGGGTGCGTTCCAAAAACCGCCAGGTTGAAGCGCTCATTGGCGAGGAAGTTCGGATTCGTCCGGAGCTGCGTGAAGCTCGGCCGTGTTCGTGTCTTGTATCGGTCCCACTCCGCCGCCGGGAAAGTCGGATGGAGCAGCACGTCGGCCGACAGCTCGAAGAGCTTGGGGAAGCTGGACGTCAGCGAGCTACCGGAGACGGTGGCGCTGATCGACGACGCGCCGGCGCCGACGCCAACGTTCGCGGCCATGGTCTCCAGCGCCTGCGAGATCTGCTCCGACGTCCGCGTTGCCGTACCCTCGCGCATCATCGCCGCAACGAAGCTGGCAAGTCCGATCTTGTCCGGCGGATCGTAATATCCGCCGGCTCCGGGGATGCTGAGCTGGAATGACACCTGTGGCACGCGATGGTCTTCGAGCACGATGACGTGAAGCCCGTTGTCGAGATCGGCCTCCGTCGCGCGCGGCAGCTTCACCTTGAGAATATCCTTCGAGACCGGCGCCTTGCCCTTGAGCACCATCTGCATCGTGGAGGGCTGCGGGGCTTGCTGTTGCGGTACCTGCGCCGACGCGCCACCCGCGCGAGCTGCGAGCGCGATGCCGGCGAGGGCCAAGGTCGTGCGATACGAGGCGTTCATGGACGTACCCCCTTCGGCGTCGTGACGACGACCGTGCGATTGGCCGGCGTGAAATACTTGGAGGCGACGCGCTGCACGTCGGCCGCGGTGACCTTCGCGATGCGCTCGGGCGCCGTGGCGAAGCGCCCCGGATCGTTGTAGAAGATCGCGCTCTGCGAGAGGTTGATCGCGCGACCCAGGCTGCTGCCCATCGTGCTCACGAACTGTCGCTGCGCCGCGGCGCGGGCCTTTTCCAATTCCTCGTTGCTGATCGTGCCCGTTTTGATCCGCTCGAGCTCTTCGTTGAGTGCCGCTTCCAAGTCGGTGAGCGATGCGCTCGGGTTCGGCGTAGCGCTGATCTGAAACAGACTGGGACCACGCGACTCGAACAGGAACGCATTGGCATTCGAGGCGAGCTGCTTTTGCCGCACGATGTCCTCATAGAAGCGCGCGCTGCGCCCGCCGGAGAGAATCGTCGACAGGACGTCGAGCGCGTCGAAATCCGCCGAACCGCTTTCCGGCACCTTGTACGCGATGTCGAGCCGCGGGAGTCGCGCCAGCTGATCCTCGAGCGACACACGACGCTCGGCGGTCGGCGCCGGCTCGGACATGTCCACCGCCGGCGGCGCCGGCTGCCGCGGGATCGCGCCGAAATACTTCTTGACCTTGTCCACGACCGTGGAGGCATCGACGTCCCCGACGATCGCGATCACCGCGTTGTTCGGCGCGTAGTACATCTTGAAGAAGGCCGCTACGTCCTCCACGGTCGCCGCGCTCAGATCGTCCATCGACCCGATCACGGAATGCGCGTAGGCGAAGTTCTGATAGGCGAGACGAGGGAGGGTGTCGCTCGATTTACCGTACGGCACGTTATCGACGCCGAGGCGCCGCTCTTCCTGTACCGCGTTTTTCTGATTGTCGAGATTCTCTTTGGTGATCGCGAGCGACCGCATGCGATCGGCCTCGAGGAAGAGCGCGAGATCGAGCTGGTTGGCGGGAAGCGTCTCGTAGTACAACGTGCGGTCCTTGTTCGTCGTCCCGTTCATGTTCCCGCCGTTCATGAACATGAGATACGGGTGCTCGTTCTGGCCCACGTTCTCCGAGCCCTTGAACATCATGTGCTCGAACAGGTGCGCGAATCCGGTGCGCCCGGGCCGCTCGTTGCGAGAGCCGACATTGTAGTTGACGACGACCGAGAAGACCGGCGCCGTGTGATCCTCGGAGATGATCACGCGCAGGCCGTTCGGCAGCGTCGTTTCGGTAAACTTGATGGGTGGCTTGGCGGCGGCGGGCGTGAGCGTCGCGAACGCGACGAACGCCGCTGCCGAAAGCCGGCGGGTGGGGGTCATCTTGCCTCCTTCATATGGAAGAAGCACCAGCGGTTCATTCAGCGAACTCTGAAGCGACGTTAGTGGCCGGCCGTAGGGTTTGCAATACGCGCCCGGCTTGGGTTATGTCAAACAGCAGCTCGACAGGGCGGTCATCAGACTCGGGGGAGACCATCGATCGGCGCACCTTTTTGCTCTGGTCCGGGGGAGCCGTTGCGACGCGGGCCGTGTTGGCGCGCGAACCGGTTTTGGGACGGCGAGTCCTGGTCGCACCCGACCCCGGCCGGCTCGCCACGCGCTACCACAAACCTGGGGCGGACGCAGGTCTCTTCCCACCCGGCGAGCACATCCTCGAAACCAACGCAGACCGCCGCTCCATCCTGTTCATCCCGCAAGGCTACGACGCAACGCGGCCGGCGCCGTTCTATCTTGCCCTGCACGGCGCAACGGGGAGCGGTGACTCCATGCTTCGCGGTTCACGGTCAGCGGCCGCGGCTCACGGCGTGATTGTCCTGTCGCCGAGCTCTCGGGAATTCAGCTGGGACGCGATCCGTGGCGATTATGCGGAGGACCTCGCGCGCATCGACAAACTCGTCAATCAGGTATTCGATCGCTGCGCGATCGATTCCCGCCGCGTGGCGATCGCCGGATTCTCCGACGGCGCGACGTACGCGCTTTCCGTCGGACTGCTCAACGGTGATCTCTTCACGCACGTGATCGCGCATTCGCCCGGATTCATCGTCTCAGGCGGAACACCACGCGGTAAGCCGCGAGTGTTCATATCGCACGGCCGACAGGACACCATTCTTCCGTTCGACCAGTGCGGCCGCCGGCTCGCGACGCAACTGGAGCACGACGGATATCGCGTCCGCTTCGATGCGTTCGACGGTGGTCACGCCGCAACCCCCGCCATGCGCGAGACGGCGATGTCGTGGTTCGTCGGTTGACTTTCGCGGGCCCCGGCGAGATGCGCGCGCGCTGTCGCGCGCTCGATTGGTCGGCCACGCCGCTCGGCCCCGTCGAGACATGGCGCCCGGCGTTGCGGACAGCCGTACAGCTCTGCCTCGACTCCGGTTTCCCGACGGTCGTGCATGCCGGACCCGAGAAAGTCCTGATCTACAACGATCACTACATGCGCGCGCTCGGCGGCGGCTTTGCCCAGGATCCTGGGGCACTCGGCCGAAATGCTCGGGAGATCTGGCCGAACGTCTGGGATCAACTGAGCGCCATCTACGCGTCGCTGTACGCCGGCGGGCCGGCGCAGGTCTTTGAGGACCGTCCGTACGGGGACAAGGACGGGCGCAAAGAGATCACGTATTGGACGTCGTCGCTCTCCGCCATTCGCGATGACGACGGCGCGGTCTTGGGCATCTACTGCCAGGGCATCCAAACGACTTCTCGCGTGCATGCGCAGGCGTCAGGCGCGAACGATGACACCGCGCGACCGGATCGAAAACTGTCCTCCGCGACGTCCGACCTGACACCACGCGAAACCGACGCGCTCCGTTTGGGGGCGCTCGGTCACAGCAACAAGGAGATCGCCGCGGCGCTCGGTGTAAGCGTCAAAACCGTCGAGACGCACAAAGCAAATGGCATGGCGAAGCTCGGCGTCGCGAACCGGGCGGCGCTCGTTCGCTTTGCCATGGGGGTCGGCTGGTTGGAGAACGAGTAACGGGACTACGGCGCTACTCGCCGCATCGTCAACGTCTCGTTGGCGCGCCAGAGTGGATTGATCGCGTCGTTGTACCACAGCTTGGCGTGCCGCGTCAGCGTGAGGATGTCCCCGCTGCGCGTGAAGTCGTAGAGGAATTGCAGCGGGCACATGAACCCGAATTGGCAGCTCCCGCCCCGAACGAGATCGAGCCAGGGTGACTGCGTCGTTTGACCGAACATCCAATTGGCGCCGACGGTCCCCGAACCGGCAATCCCCGTCGAATCTGACGCGCCGCCGAGGTGCGACACCATGTCGAACCGCCACGCAACGCTTCCCGCCGGGCCGGCAGTCGGGCTGATGGCGACGCGAATCGCGTAATAGAAGTTCGGCCCCCAGCCCACAACGGGATCGTCCGACACGGTGCCGCTCGGGTCATCGGCCTTCGTAAATCGCCAGCTCGTCGCCTGCCACGCGCCGGCGATCTGCGCGACGACGGCGGGATCGCCCAACGGTACCGTCGTAAACGCGCTAGCCGTGCCACTCGACAGAGAGGCACCGGTCACGCCGGTCACGCCCGCCGATACGACAACGCGGTAGACCGTTCCGGGAAGCAGCTTCGCCAACGGCCGCAGCGTGACCTGCGTCCCCGACGTATCGATCGACAGCGCGGCGGCGACATCCTGACCTTCGTGCTGCAATCGGATTTGACTGGCAATTCGCGTCGAATCGACAGGCTCGCTGAGCACGACGCGGACAGCAGTTTCAACCTCGATGCCGTCGGCGGCGCTGTCGGGATCGGTCCTTACCACTTGGATGGGGTGCGCCCCGGCAACCGTGTTGAGCGCGCGCGCGCCTGGATTGAAAGGCGGGTCACTCACGGTCACGGCGATGACGTCACCAACCGCCGCCGGAATCGCCACGGGATCGAAGCCGGTTCCCAAAAGCCGCGGCGCTGCGTTCGCGCCCGTTCTAAGATTGCTAATAAGTACGGTATAGGACGGCTTGATCGTGCCCGGTGGCAGCGACACGTAAACCACGCCCTGAGCGGAGCTGCCGGCTCGAACGATCGGGCTCGACACAACGAGCGCGGCGCCGAATGTACCGACGGGAGTGACCGGTGGCGTCGGCGTTTGTGGCGTCGCGGGCACACTCGGGGCGTCCGGGCTCGACGAGATTCCCTGACCGCAAGCCCATCCCGCCACCA
>DATMHK010000276.1:0-3532 GCA_035554995.1 Gemmatimonadaceae bacterium | reverse complement strand
CGTCCACCGCCGCGCTGGTCGTAATAGATGACCACGTGCCGATCGCCGAACATCGCCGCCATGTCGTTGTAGATCGTCCCGAGATCGAGGCCCGGCCCACCATGAACGGCAATGATGGTGTCGACGCCTCGGCCTGGATGGCCCGACGTTCGATAAAAAAGGCGCGCGCCGTCGGAGACCGTGACGTAGCCGCTTTGCTGCGCGGCGACCATCGCGGGAAGGAAGACAGTAGCCAGCAATGCGTTGAGTTTCATGGAAGTTCTCCGTGAGCCGAGCTGCCGAGCTGCCGAGCTGCCTAATTTGGCGGCAACGGCACCACCTTGTTCGGATACTTCGGCCGCTTCGGCGTGACCGGCGGATTCTTCTTCAGATCCGCCATCAACACTTCGACCGCCTTCTCCAGCTGCGGATCGTGCCCCGCAATCACCGCCGCGGGTGACATCTCGACTTCGATGTCCGGCGGCACGCCGACATTCTCCACCACCCAGCCATCCTCCGCCGTCCAGATCGCGAAGTTCGGTGCCGTGATGGTTCCACCATCCATCAACACCGGGAAGCCGAGGATTCCGACGAGTCCGCCCCATGTCCGTTTGCCGATGAGTGGACCCATCTTGAGATTGTGGAACATCCACGGCAGCATGTCGCCGCCCGAGCCGGCCGTCTCGTCGATCAGCATGGCCTTCGGCCCCTGGATCGATGCCGTCGGCGTCTTCATGTCGTCGCCGTACCGCATCGCCCAATAGCTGATCGCCGGACGACGCAGAATGTCGATGTAGTAATCCGCGAACTGGCCGCCGCCGTTGAAGCGCTCGTCGACGATCACCGCATCCTTCTGCGCCTGCGGATAGAAGTACCGCTTGAAGTAGTCGTGACCCTGATTGCCGGTGTCGGGCACGTACACGTACGCAATGCGGCCGCCGCTCAGTGAATCGACTTTCTTCAAGTTGCCTTCTACCCACGCGCGATTCCTGAGCGCGGATTCGTTCGCGATCGGGACAACCTGCACCGTGCGCGCGCCGGTTCCCTCGGGATTCGACGCGAGTGTGAGGTCGACGATCTTGCCCGCGGTGTTCTCGAATGCCGCGTAAATGTTCATCGGCGCACGGACCTGAACACCATTCACGGCGATGATGTACTCACCGGCCTTCGCGTTGACGCCCGGCTCGGTGAGCGGCGAGCGAAGATTGGGTGTCCAATTGAGCCCACCGTACACTCTCGCGATGCGATAACGCTCGTGGTCCACCGCGTAGTCGGCGCCGAGTAAGCCGCCGGGTACGAAGCTGGCGGGTGAAAGCCGGTCGCCGCCGCCGCCGCGGTGGTGACCCACGCTCAGCTCACTCATCGTCCACTGAATGATTCGATTGACGTCGCCCTTCGTGGCGGCGTCGGGCAGGAATTGCGCGTACTTCTTCCGGTTCGCTTCCCAATTCACGCCGTGCATGTTGGGCGCGTAGAAATAGTCACGGTTGATTCGCCACGCTTCATTGAACACCTGCGTCCACTCGGCGCGTGGGTCGATCTTTACCTGGACGTCGGCGATGGCAAGGCGTCCTTCGCCGGCGTTGACCTTGGCGACCGGCGAGACGAAGAAGTTGGGACCCGGGACCGTGACATACAGAACCTTCTTCCCATCTCTGGAAAGCTCGTAGCCGCCGACCTGCGGGATCAAAACTTCGTCCTTACGCTTCGATAGATCGTAATGGTGCAGCGCTCCTCGACCATCGACGCTCTGTACGTAGTAGACTTGCCCGGCGTCGCCCGTTGAGAGCTGCGACAGATCGCCTGAGGCGATCGGCATGGCGAGAATCCGATTCTCGATCCCTTCGAGATCGATGCGCACTGCCCCGCTTCCGCGCGGCGCGGCTGGTGCGAGTTGTACGGCACGAGACGCCGAGTCACCGAGTCGCCGAGCCGCCGAGTCGCCCCTCGTCGAAGTGTCGCGCGTGACGACGACGCGCTCTTCATCGCTTTCTTTCGCGAGCGGATTCGCGACGTCGTTGCGCAGGACGATCGCGTAGATGTTGCGGGTGCGCCGGTAGTCGGCGGTCGCGAGCGAGAACCAATCCTGGAGCGGACCGGCATCGGTCGACGCGAAGATGTAGAGGTACCGGCCACTCTTGTCGAACGCGGGCGTGCTCACCTCGCTCAACCCGTCCGTCACTCGATACGACTTGTCCTCGGCGACGTTGTACACCGAGAGCGCGGTGACGAGCGATTTGGTGTTCGCCGTGTAGGCGAGCCACTTGGAGTCGGGCGACCAGGCGTGCGTCATGTCGACGAGGCCGGCCGGTCCGTACACCTTGTTGCTCCCGGCTATCTTCGCCACCCCTGTCTTCACGTCGATGACGTAGGTGCTCATCGAGTTGTCGGCGTAGGCGATGTGTGTTCCGTCCGGTGACCAGTCGAGATCCTGGTAGAAGCCGTGGCCCATCAGCTTCAATGTCTTCACCGCGCCATGCCCGTCCTGCGGCGCGATCTTGAGCTCGTACTCACCGCTTTCATCGGAGACGTAGGCGATCTGCGAGCCGTCGGGCGACCAAGCGGGCGAACGTTCGTTCGCGCCCGGGGTGTTGGTGAGATTTCGCGCATCGCCCTTCTCAACAGGAACGGTGACGATCTCTCCGCGATATTCGAAAGCCGCTCGTACGCCCGATGGCGAAAGCGAAAGGTTACGCGCGTAATTGGCGCCCTTCACAAAGCGCGGCCGGGTCTCCCTGAGATCGGCGGCGACGCCGATTACAAGCTTGCGTCCATTACCGTTAGCGGTCGGCTCGAGTACATGTAGATAGCCGGCCTGTTCGTAGATGAGCTTCCCGGCTCCGACGCTCATGTTCAGAACGGGAAAGTCCCCGTGCGTAGTGAGGCGGCGAACCTTCTTCGTGCCCGCGTCGTATGCGTAAACGTTGAACTCACCGTCGCGATCGGAACGGAAGTAGACCGTGTTGCCGATCCACTGCGCGTCGACGTCGTTCGAGCGTCCTTCGGGCTGCGGAATCTTCTCGACGGCGTGCGTCGCGACGTCGTACAGCCAGATCACCGACGCCGTGCCGCCGCGATAGTGCTTCCATTGCTCGAATCGCGGCGCGATCGGGTTGTAGGCGATCCGCTTCCCGTCTGGCGAGTACGACGCGCGCGCGGCGTTCGGGATGGGAAGCTTCGTCTCCGGCCCCCCTTCTATAGATACGGTGAAGAGCTGGGAGTAGCGGTTCGTGTAACTCGACCGGCCGCTCGCGAACAGCACGCTCTTTCCGTCGGGGGTGAAGCCCTGCACGATGTCGGGGTCGGGATGATACGTCAGCCGCTTCGGCGTGCCGCCGGACGACGGGATGACATAGACGTCGGTATTGCCGTCGTAGTTGGCGCTGAACGCGATCAGCTTGCCGTCGGGCGAGAACACGGGGTTCTGTTCGTCGCCGTCGGCGGTCGTGAGACGCCTGACATCGCTGCCGTCAGTTCGCGATATCCAGAGGTCGCCCGCGTAGATGAAGGCGACATTGGTCGCGCTCAGCGCCGGCTGGGCGAGCAGCCGGGT
>DATMHK010000275.1:0-4585 GCA_035554995.1 Gemmatimonadaceae bacterium | reverse complement strand
CACCGCATCCCACCTGCATTGGAGCGCGCGCTTTGGAGCTTTGACAATCGATCCGGCTGATCTGTTGTCTCTGAAGCCGCCGTTTGTCGGTTCGGCGACCGCCGCCTCCGGCAGGCAGTAGCGGTCCTAGGCTACGACGGCGAGTCGAGATCGCTTCTCGACCTCGGCCCTTTCCACGCGATTCCGCCCAAGGGCCTTCGCGCGGTACATCGCCCGGTCCGCCTCGGCGATCACCACCGCCGGCGACGCACCACCGGTCGATCCGCTGACGCCGGCGCTGATCGTCACCACGTTCCCAGAGGGCGAGTCGGCGTGGGGAATGCGCAGGTCGAACACCGATTTGCGCATTCGCTCGGCGATCGTGTAAGCGTCCTCTAACGACGTCAGCGGAAGGAGAACGGCGAATTCCTCTCCGCCCATGCGGGCGATCCGGTCGCTCGTTCGCCGCAGCGACGCACGCAGCATCGCGGCGATGCGCCGGAGACAATCGTCGCCGATCTGATGACCATACCGGTCGTTGAACGCCTTGAAGGCGTCGACGTCGATCACGATCGCCGCGAACTGGTCCTCGCTCGAACAGAGCTCCTCGAGCTGCGTATCCAGCGCTCGGCGGTTCGCCAGACCGGTGAGCGGATCGCGCTGCGACAACTCCTGGAGCTGTCCGACGAGGGCCGTCAGCCGGGCGCCCTGAATGCGACCGAGGACGCGCTGCAGATAGTGGCGGCGATACTCGCGCTCCAAGGTGTAGTTGGCCGTCAACGTGGCCGCCATCGTCACGATCGCCAGCGGCACGTTCCCCGGCACCGGCGTGTGCAACAGCGGTGGCGCTATCACTTGCACGGCGACGATCGCGAGACAAGCCGCCGTCGCGTACCAGAATCGAAGCCGAACGACGACGGTGATGAAGAGGAACACGATCGTCAGCGCCCCACGGCTTGCGCCGACCTCGCCCTGGTCCGCGACCACGATCAACAGGATGATGCTCGCCGGTGCGATGATGCTGGACAGCGTCATCAGCGTCTCTCTGATCGCCGGCCGGACGCCCCACCATATAGCGAACGTCACCGCCATGAGAATCGGGGTTACGACCCCGAGACGGATCACGTCTTCGCCGATCGCCCAAGGCGCCGCGGGACTCGGCGGCGCGATGAGCGCGTAGAACGCGCCGATGACTATCCAGAGCGTGCCGACGCCGACCAGGTGGCGACTCCGAGCGTTCTCAGTCTCGTACTCGAAGAGGCGCTCGAGACGGCTCGGGAAGTACATCCACGGGAAGCCGCCCGCAATCGTCGTCGTGACGTCTTCCTCGTATGCCTCGAGGTCGGCAACCGGGGCCGCTGCGGCACGGCGTGTCAAACGGAGCATATCAACTCAGACGGCGCCCGGTGTGTAGTGGTCACCGCAAAAACGAAAGCGCCCCGGGGTCGCCGGGGCGCTCCTTCCTTCTTGGTGCGTCAGATCACGCCTTACGATCGATACACTTCGTGTAGTTCGGATTGTTGGTCTCATCGACCGTCATCGGGAAGTTCACGTCACCGCCGTACGTCCCGCCCTTGAAGAACGTGCCGGCCGGGAATGTATCCGACCCGTCCTGGGCGCGGCCGTACAGGCGGATCAAGCGACGAAGGTCGCCGAGGCGCTGGCCGCGCGAGTAGGTCCAGAACGCCTTCTCGCGGAAGAAAAGGTTGACCGCATCCGCCTTGGTGGCCGGAGTGCCGAGCGTGCTCATGGCCGTCGTGTTGATCGCGCCAAGATTCTGCGGTGCCGTGCGAAGGGCGTTCAGGATCGTCATCATCCCCGCGAAATCACTCGCGTTGAGCTTCGCCTCCGCTTCGATCAAGCGTGCGTCGATGCCCGACCAGATCGGCGTCGGGTCCGTACGCGCCCACAGCGTCGTGAAGATGAAGTTGGTCGAGTTGTCGAAGCCGCGACCAGCCGGCGACGTGCCGAGCGTGGTTCCGGTAACCGGAATGCGCGGATCCTTCGCCGACGCGAACGGCAGCGAGTTCTTGATGATCCCGCTAACGTCGAAGCTGTCGCCGACCGTCCAGCGCTTGGCGCTCGTGTTCAACGACCAGATCTGATTGCTGCCCGACGTCAGTGAGAACGTCGCGAGCAACTGGAAGCTCGTCGGTACAGAGGCAACCGCCGCCGCCGCTTCGGTGAACTTGCCCTGCTCGATGAGGATCCGGCCTTTGAGTACGGCGGCCGCGTTGCGCACCGAGATGGAGAACGCGTCCGTCCCGCCACTCAGCGACACCGCCGAGTCGGCGTGTGCCGCGGCGACCGCGTAGACCTCGGCGTTCGTCGCCTGAGGCGGCGTTGGGTCCTCCGAGATCGGCGCGCCATTGCAGATCCACTCGGCGATGTACAGCTCCGCCGTCGCCATCACCATGTACATCTGACCGAGGTTGGCGGTCGGCGTCGGCGCGTAGGTCTTGAGCGCGTTGATCGCCTCGCGCGCGCTAGTGCGCGCGCGATACAGGTCGCGCACGATCGGCGTCCAGTTCGCATTGTTGTCCTGCACCTGGCGCTGATCGGTTTCGTTGCGCTGCGAGAAGGTGTCGCTCGACTTCCATTCATCGGTGATGAGGCCCGCGAACATCCACGGGCTGTCACCGGCGCCGGAGCCGGCCGTGATTTGACGGAGCCGGCTCAACGCACCGATCCGCAGCGCATCGGCGCCCGCCGCGGAGCTCGCGGCGGACGTGTCGATGATGGTGTTGATCGGTGCATCGAGCAGCGTTTGCTTCGGGTCGGTACACGCCGCGGCGACAATGGCAATGAGCGCGGCGGACCGTGCGTAATGATTATTGATTCTCATGACGTATGATCCTCGCGATCAAAAGCGGAGATTGAGGCGTACCGTGTAGTACTTCGCCGGCCCGGCCGTGAGCAGCGTGGACTGCGTGTCACCCTGACTGTAGTTCTGCTCCGGATCCGCGGCCGTCCACTTCGTCCAGACGTGGAGGTTACGAGCACCGAAGACGATCGACGCGTTCTGCGCGCGAGCTTTCGAGGCGATGCTCTGCGGCAGTGTGTACGTCGCCGTCAGCTCGCGGAAGCGCCAGAACCGGTAGTTCTCGAAGTAGCCGTATGTGGTAACGGGGTTCTTGTCACGCTCGGCCACCGCGCGCGCCTGCTTCCAGAGCTCAGGATGCAACGTCGAGGTCTCTGGGCACGACGTGGTCTGCTGGCAGAGGAAGCCCTCTTCGTTGTTCTGGAGGCTCGCCCCACCCTTGTAGTCGAAGAGCGCCGTGATGCGAAGCTTGCGACTGAATAGATCCCAGCCGCTCTGAACGGACGCCTCGTCGCGGGGCTGCGAGTATCCAATGAACTCGAAGCCGTCGCAAATGTTCGTGATGTTGTGGCCGGCGGCGTCCTTCATGAGACCCTTTGTCGAATCGACGCAGGCCGGACCACCGATCGACCGCACCGTGATTTCGTCGGGCGTGATGATGCCGTCGTTGTTCTTGTCGCCGTAGGTGTACGAGCGCTGCCAGTAGCCGTTGACCGGAAAGCCTTCGATCTGACGCGTGGTCGTGTTGATGATCGGCGGAATCGGATTGCCGCTTGCGTCAAGACCGAGCGACTTGAGCACGTTCGTGTTGTGCGAGCCGTTGAAGGTCAGGTCCCAGGCGAAGTTCCGGTTGTCGACGACCTGACCCGAAACCAGAAGCTCGTGACCAGAGTTCTGCACTTTGCCAAGGTTCGCCTTTACCGTGCTCGAGGCCTGGCCCGTGCTCGGGGCAAGAACCTGATCGATCAGCGCGTCGCGGCTGACCTTGTTGTAGTAGGTGTACTCGACCGTCATCCGGCTTCCGAACCAGCGCGAATCGAAGCCGGTCTCGAGCTCCGTCGACTTCTCCGGCTTCAGGTTGGCGTTGCCCGGCAGGTTCGAGCGCTCACCGCTGATGTCCGAACCGCTGATGCTCGTCAACACCGTCGTCAGCGTGCGTAACGCGTCGGTCTGCCCCGGCTGCACGCCCGACGATCCCCAAGCCGTGCGGAAACGCAGGTTGTTCAGCATCGAGATCGCTGGGAAGAAGCTCTCGTCCGACACGACCCATGACATCTGTGCCTTCGGGTAGACGACGCGCTGGAAGTTCGTTCCGAACGCGCTGTTCTGGTCCGTGCGCGCGCCGACGGTGAAGAACATCCGATCGCGCCACGACGCCTGCTCTTCGGCGAAGAGACCGAGCGTCTTCGACAGGACGACAGCGTTCGTGATCGACGGCGTCGTGCCCTGCCCCGGCGTCTGTGCACCCGGTGGGAGAATCGAGCCGGTCGACGTCGTACGATCCAACTGATAGTTGTTGTACTGCGCGCCGACGCTCGTCTTGAACCCGAGCGAATTTCTTGCCTGCCACGTTCCATCTCCGCCAAGGCTCGCCGAGAAGTTCCGGGTGTTGGCACGGCTATCCTGAGCGGAGCCGAGACGGTTGGTTCCGAAGTCAGCGCACTGCTGGAATCGGCAAAGGTTTGTACCGACACGATCCGTCAGATCGAGGCCCAGATCGCCGCGGGCCGCAAGCCAGCTAAACGGACGCCAGTTGCCGTTACCGCTCCCAATGAAACGCTGGAT
>DATMHK010000274.1:0-8435 GCA_035554995.1 Gemmatimonadaceae bacterium | reverse complement strand
GCCCGGCTGGAATCGGGTCCGAAAACACAATGGCAACCGATCGCCCGCGACCGTGACCACGCATTTGTGAGTTACGGCGGCCTGCTCTTGAGATTGGCCGCAATGGGGAAGTCGAGTCTGATTTCGTTCGGCAACGCTCCGAACGTCGGGGGACTCACGGAGCCAAGAGAATTCGACGCGCGTCTCCTCGCTGGTCTCGAGAAGCCGGTCTGGGATTCGATCGCGCTGGCGGTTCAGACCCACGTCACGGACGCCGTCATCGACGCCGCGGCTCGAGCGATGCCGATCGAGTATCAGACGTCGGCCGCGAAGCTCAAGGCCGTGCTCACCAAGCGTCGCGCGGCGTTGCCAAAGGCGGCGGATGAGTACTACCGCTTGCTCGCGGCTCGGGTAGAGGTACACGCCACCGACTCGGCCGACCATGCGATCGTCACGCGCAAAAGCGACGGCGCGGTGGACGTCCGCCTCGAGTCAGCCGGACAGACCTTCTTCGCCCGGCGCTTCGACGCGCGCGAGACCTCGGAGATCCTCATATATCTCCACGGCGGCGATGATACGGCCGTCGTGACCGGTCATGTGCAGCAGAGCATCGCGCTCCGTATCATCGGCGGCAACGGCACCAACACATTCATTGACTCGTCGACGGTAGCGGGGCAGCGGCACGCCACGCGCTGGTACGATGCGGGAACGGTCGCCGGCATCTCGTATGCGCCGGACACCCTGTTCGACCGTCGCCCTTGGGAGGCGCAGAGCGGAGAGCTCACGCCACCGGGCGCCGATTTCGGTACGAAATACACACCGTTCGTGGGATTCAGCGATCACCGCGGCGTCGGGATTACGCCTCGATTCGGCGTCGCGAAGTACACGTACGGATTCGGCGACCGGCCTTATGAATCGATGGTGAAGCTCGAGGGTGAGTACGCCGCCGCGTTTCGGGGCGCGCGAGTCACCGCTTCGGCGGATCGCCGAATGGAGGCTTCGCCCGTTCACTTTATGGCCGTGGCCAGAGTGTCGGATTTGGAAGTCGTCAACTTCAACGGCTTCGGAAACGCGACCGCGGACTCCGGCAGCGCGAATCCATACTTCGCGGTGCATCAACGGCAGTGGATGTTCCATCCCGCGGTTGCAATCGCGATCGGATCGGCGACGGACATTTCGCTGGGGCCCGTCATCCAGCATTCGGTCAGCGACAGCGCGCGCAGCCCCTATTTGACCGCGGCTCGCCCATACGGGTTCGGCTCTTTCACCCAGGCCGGCATCCAACTCGGTGCGAGATACGAGTGGCAGGCGGCGCCCGGCGGCGAAGAGCACACGCATCACAGAGTACTGATCGAGCTCAACGGACTCTACTTCCCCGCCGCGATGGACGTCCGCTCGCCGTTCGAGGAAGCCACGGTCGCGATCGCAACGTCCGTCACCGTCCCGGTCCCGACGCATCCGCTGTTCATCGTCCGAACGGGTGGCAAGAAGCTGTACGGCAACTATCCGTTCTATGAGGGCGCGGCCATCGGCGGCGAAGGAACCACCCGCTACATGGATCCGCAGCGATACGCGGGCGATGCTTCGCTGTACGCGACATCGGAACTTCGAGTTCCGTTGGCGCGGTTCAACTTCGTGCTCCCACTGCGGGCGGGAATTGTCGGCGTTGCCGAAGCCGCCCGCGTGTACGTCGGCGGGAGCTCGCCCGGCGGCTGGCATGCGCGCACGGGCGAAGGAGTCTGGCTCGGTCGAGGTGACGCCTCGCCGGTCGTTACGCTGATGCGAACGACCGAGCCCGGTCACACGGGATTGCGGCTCGGGCTCGGCCTGAACTTCTGAGCCGGACGCGCGGCGCGTCTTCTTCATCCACAACGTAAGGAACGTCATGCTGTCCAGGCGGTACTCGGGCCCTCTCATCGTGTTGCTCATCGCGCTGCTCGTCTCGGGATGCAAGCCGCGCGTCGACATGACACCGCCGCCCGCCGCATCGATGGCGACCGAGGTTGCGCTGAGTGGCGCCTCCGTGATGGTTGGGGTTGGCGACATTGCCAGCTGCACGCAGCGATTGAGCTACGGCACGGCCCGATTGGTCGACAGCATTCTGCGCGCGGACAGCATCGCCAAGGTGGAGAATGCGGTCTTCACGCTCGGCGACAACGCCTACTCATCCGGCTCGACCGCGCAGTTCAATCAGTGCTTCACGCCCTCGTGGGGCGACCCGCAAAAGGGAATCATCAAGAGCCTGCATCCGGCTCCCGGCAACCACGAGTATCAAACACTGAACGCCGATCCGTACTACAAGTACTTCGGGCTTGCCGCCGGCGAGATCGGCCGCGGTTACTACAGCTACGACGTCGGCGCCTGGCACGTGGTGGTCGTCAACAGCGAGATCATCGTGAACGCGAGCTTCACCGATTCCGCGCGGCAGGGGCAGATGGATTGGGTGGAGAAGGATCTCGAGGCGCACAAGAAGCTCTGCACGGTCGCCTACTGGCACAATCCGCGATTCAGCTCCGGATGGCACGGCAGCGACCGCCGATTCATTCCGATGTGGCGCATTCTCTACGACAACAACGTCGATCTGGTGCTCAACGGCCACGATCACGATTACGAGCGCTTTCGCCCGATGACGCCGGACGGCGCGGCCGACACGACAAAGGGAATCACCGAGATCGTCGCCGGCACGGGCGGCGAAGAGCTCCGTGGATTCAGCGGCGACATCACTGCCAACAGTGCCTATCGAATCGCCGGCCGAGCCGGCGTGCTGCTCCTGACGCTCGGCGCCGCCGAGTATCGGTCGGCGTTCCTTGAAATCGGCGGACGGGTGTGGGATCAGAGTGGCGGCAAGTGCCACTGAGGGCCATCGAATACTCTGTGGGTTACCTGGGGGATGTGATGAATATGGGTGCATTTCGGCGCGTGGAGAGTCTGGGTCCCGTGCTCGTCGCGTCGACGAACACGGCCTTTGCCGCGGCCCTCGGCCAAATGGTGATCGAGGCCGGATTCACGCCGGGATTTCCGGCGCGGTTCGAAGGGCCCTGGCTTGCCATCACGCGTACGCAGCCGCGGGTCGTGATCTGCGACTGTGACGCCCCGGTGGATCGGTTCCAGCGCCTGCTCGCCGAAGCATTGTCCCGGCGCGTGCCGCTTGTCATGGTGCACGCGGCGGAGCGAAGCGCCACGTCGGCCGAGGTGGCGTCGGCGGAACGCGTCACCTGGCTCCGGTTTCCCCTTTCGCCAACGGAATTCCGCCGCGTGCTCCGGGATCTCGTGCCGCCGGTCTCCGCCCGCGGTCGCGCGCGCGCCGCCGCCGATTTCATTTTCCTCCACCCGGCCGACGCTGCTCCAACGGCGTAGGTGGCGTGGGTATTCGTGGAGTTTCATTACAGACTGCTAATGGCACGAGTGGTGCTCTAGACGTAGGTGTGACATATACCCTTGGCGCTTCGCCGAGGCTCGTCGCCGGGAGGCGACACGCTTATGAAACGATCGACAATTCTGACGACGTCCGCCGCATTGCTGTTCGTTGGCAGTCTCGCCAACGCCCAGAGCGATCGCGGTCGCGGCCGCGGCCGTGACGACAAGAAGCCCGTTCCGCCACAGGAGCAGCAGCAGCGGGTGGACGAGCAGCGCCTGCGCGACTCGGCCTACAAAATGGCCCTCGCCGATCAGGTGCGAGCCGGGCACCAGGCCGCGGACGCGCTGCAGCAGCAGAAGCGCACGGCGCAGCACAGCTATAACCAGCAGTACACGGCGAACTTGCAGCAACAGCAGAAGCGCCTTCGGAACCAGCATCCGGACCCCCGGCGTGACCCGTACTACACCGCGCCGATGACCTTCCGCTATCGGGTCGGGTCGACCGATCGCGAGACGAACCAGTATGGCGCCGAGGTGATGCGACAAGCGGTGAACAACGGCTATCAGCAGGGATGGAAGTCCGGACGGGCCGATCGCACCGATCGCTGGCCCTCGAGCTATCAGAAGTCGTACGGGTACGAGGACGCCAATTACGGATTCGGCGGCAAGTATCTGTCGCAGAGTGATTACAACTACTACTTCCGCGAGGGGTTCCAGCGCGGCTATGAGGACGGCTACGCCAGGCGCCCGCAGTACGGCACGGTCGTAAACGGGTCCCCGTCGATTCTAGGCAACATTCTTTCCGATATTTTAGGGTTGCACAAGATTGGTTGAACTCCGGCGATGGAGCCGGCAGGGACGGCGCGCTGCGCCGTCCCTTTTCTATCGCGGCGAATGGAGCGCGGGGAATTGCCTTGCCAATCCATAGGAGGAACGTGTGAGAATCGGCTCTACCGTGCTTGCCTTGCTCATCGCGTGCGCGGCGCGAGACAGCGCCCAGCCGTTGCCGGCAGGTCCCAGCCGCATCGTTCTGATCCGCCACGGCGAAGAACCGAGCAACGCCGCCGATCCCCATCTGTCGAAGGACGGCCGGGCGAGGGCAAAGGCGTTCGTGGAGTTCATGACCCACGATCCGGCGATGCTTCGCCTCGGCACGCCGGCCGCGATTTTCGCGACTGAGACGACCAAGGACAACAACGGGCAGCGAACGCAAGAGACCATCGCGCCGTTGGCGAGCGCGCTCCGACTTCCCGTGCTGACTCCGTATCACTCGAAGGACTACGAGAAGCTGGCGAAGCGAGTGCTCTCGGACCCGTCACTCACCGGCAAGACAGTGGTCATCTGTTGGAACCACGAGTGGCTTCCGCAACTCGCCGCCGCACTTGGCGTGAATCCCGAACCGACCGGGTGGAAGGGCAAGGTCTACGACGTGGTGTACGTGATCACGTACAAGAATCGCCGCGCGGTGTTGACTACGACGCGGTACGGCGGTTCATAGTGAGTGACATCGATCAGCGAGACGTGGTCACGTCGACGCGGCTGGCCTCACGTCGTGCTCGACCTTCAGCGTGAGCACCGCGCGCCCGCTCGAGGGCTTCTCCAAGCCGAGTCATCTCTTCCGGTGGGAGGAAGCGTTCGCGAGGCTGCTCCGCGTAGATCTCGACATCGAGCGCCGGGTTCGTCCACCTTTCGCGGAGCCCTCGAAGCACGTCGTCTCTGAGTGAACGAAAGCGCAGCAAACCCGACATCGACCGGAGAATCGGGCGCGGGCGATGGCGAGATTCACGCCGTCGCAAGCAGGAGATGAGCGCACAGGGTAACTTCCGAGCTCGCAGATCGAGTTCGTTCATGCAGGTTCGCAGGGGGAGCAATGGCAGGTCGCACCGTAACAGATTCGGCCGGGCGCACGTGGACGTGTGCTCCCGCGATCACGGCTTCATCGGATGAGACTGGGCCGATGGGGAAGGACGTCGTGCTGACCTGTTCTACACCTTCAGTCGCCGAGCCGGCACGCGTGACCGTCGGCTGGCAATGGCAAACGATGTCGGACAACGGGCTTGCGCGCATCGTCAACCTCGCTTCACCCGTGCCTCGCCAATAGTTACCGTCGTTCAGCCGGTGCGTTGAACCCGATCCGTGAGCTCGTCCTATCCTCCGCGGGCGTGATCAACAGGCCGGCGATGCTCTCGTAGGTGATCACGGCGTGGTGGCTCTCATTGGGTGCCGCCGCCGGCGATCCAGATCCGTGCCAAGGGTTCTGCATTCCCGACATCTCGGGCCGCCGTTGATACACCTCGAGGACGACGTATCCATCGGTGACCTCGACGACGGATCGCACCCGGTGCGCGATGCCGCTGATGAGGTGAATCTCGACCATCGCCCCCGCGCCCGCGGCGTCGGCATGAGCGACCAAACCCTTGCGGAAATACGTTGCGTCGAACACGACAGGCGCTCGCTGGCTAATATCGATTGAAGTTACTCGCTCTCCTCGCCATACGACGGCTCAGCCCAAATCGCCCGACGGTGTACTTCGTTTGCCTTCATGGATCGGCAAAGAGTCTGATCGCGGCGCAACATTTCAACCGTCTCAACGCGAAGGTTTTAGTGAATCGCCGACAGAGGCTTTGGCGCAGAGGCGTCAGGGCTTATCGGAGAGCCCGAATGCGCCGTTGATCCAGCGGACGAGCGGAAGGAGCGCCTGATATTCGCGCGCGAGGAGCGATCCGAGCTTGGCACCCGTGACGTCGCTGTCGGCCAGCGAGCGTCCGCTGGTGAAGGACTGAAGCTTGAGCCACTTCGCGGCCGGGTGGTTTTCGTCGTATCCGCGCGGCATGCGCTTCAATGTCGAGTACTCGTGGATTCCGCCGAAGCGTTTCGGCAGACCGCGTGCGACGGCGAGAAAGGGCTCCGGCTTCTCGGCGATCGAGTCGCGGATGCGATTCAACTGCGGTCGCGGCGGCATCCAGACGCCGGCGCCGATCATCGAATTCCCACCCGGCTCGAGGTGGAAATAAAAGCCGGCGCTTCCCGCCTCGGCCTCGGTCCCGACGTTCCGGGTGGCGCCGCGATGATGGAACCAGCAGGCCGCGTGGGTCTTGTACGGTGATTTGTCCTTCGAGAACCGAACGTCGCGGTTGATGCGGAACATGCTGCGTTTCGGATCGCCGCCGACCTCCGGCGCGAACGTCCTGAAGCGCGCGAACATCTCCTCCACGAGCTCGCGCATCGGCTCGCGCACGTGCTGCTCGTAGTCGTCGCGATGCGCTTCGAACCACTGCTTGTTGTTATTCGTGGCGAGCTGACGGAAGAAACGGAGTGAGGCCGGAGTGAATGACATGAGCAGCAAGTTAGCATCACAGCTTGAGGCTCGGTGTTTGCGGGCGTTGGGGGTTCGCCCTGCGAACCGTGACCGAAAGGTGGACATTCCGGACGGACCGCTGTCCATTCTTGTGTGGCGCTCAGAACCAACGCAGGTGCTGGCAGAAAGATGGCGCCTCTGAGCGACGGTCAGTTTTGCGCGCCCGCATCGCTCGCACACAGCGACTCAAACCGCCCCTACGAGTAGCCCGATGAACACACTCATTCGACGCGTTGCGCTCGCCGTACTGCTCACGGCGACGGTCGCGGACGTCGCGCACGCGCAGGCGCTCACGGACCTCACGTCCCTGTACGTGGGCTACACCACGCGGAAGAATCAGCTCAAGCCGCAGGGTGAACTCAAGGCGCGCCTCGACACGATCGAACTGGCGCTGGCGGCTGCCACACGTACCAGCCAAACCGAAGAGATTCGTCGGCTGCTGGCCAAGGGGAACGTGGTGCTCGCCGGCCGCGCGTGGACGGACTCGCTTGACTTCGTCACTTCGCTGCGATTACGCAGTGAGCAACAGATCATTGATCCCCGGCGGTCGTACGTCCTTCGGGTCGAACAGGTGTATACGCCGACGCTCAGGCCTGCACACGCGCTGTCGGCGCGCGTCACTCTGCGCAAGCGACCGGTCGGCACCGGCGCCGCGATGCAGCTCGGCGACGTGGTCAAGGATTTCCCCGTCGTGGCCGGGAACGGAGCGCCAACCGTGACTGCACCATTGTCGATGCCGCTCGATTTACGCGGCGTACCGGACGGCAACTACGTCTTTTACGCGGACGTGACGGATTCGGCGGGCGCGTTTGCGCGCCCCGCGCTCGCGGTCATTGTGCGCGACGGTATCGAGGAGCACGCGAAGGCACTCGAGATTGCGGCAGCCGGCGCGCCCGCTGCACTGCGCGGCGACTTGCTGTACGCCGTGGACCGCATGCGCAACGTCAATCGCGGACAGCTGCAACTCGGCACATTCGACACCGACCGCGAGTTTGCGAGTGCCGATTCCGTGCTCGCGGCGGTGAAGGCCAACAAGGATCCGTACGCAGGCAAGACGGGTGACATCAAGCGGCACTATGTGCTCGACGGCGCGAATGAAGTGATGCCATATCGCGTGTACGTGCCGTCGAACTACACGCCGTCCAAAGCCATGCCGCTCATTGTCGTGCTACACGGCCTTGGCGCGACCGAGGATTCATTCTTCGACGGCTACGGCAGGGCGCTTCCCCGGCTCGCGGAGGCGAACGGTTACATCGTCGTGGCGCCGCTTGGATATCGAGTGGACGGTTTTTACGGGTCAGGCGTCGGTATAAGTGCTCAGGACGCCGCGGCAAAGAAGAAAAGCGATTATAGCGAAGCCGATGTCCTGCAGTCGTTGGGGCTGGTGCGGAAATCGTACACCATCGACGAGCACCGCATCTATCTGGTTGGCCACTCGATGGGCGCGATCGGCACTTGGTATCTCGCCGCCAAGTATCCGGCGATGTGGGCGGGTCTGGGGGTATTCTCCGGGCAAAGCAACCCGGCCAACGCGGACAAGATGAAGTCCATTCCCGAGTTCGTCGTTCATGGCGACGCAGACGCCACAGTCAACGTAAACGGCTCGCGAACCATGATTACGGCGCTCAAGGGCGCCGGCGCGGACGTGCTGTACACTGAGGTGCCCGGCGGTAGCCACGTCAGCGTCGTCGAGCCGAATCTGGCGGCGATGTTCGAGTTCTTCGCGGCGCACAAGAAGCAG
>DATMHK010000273.1:0-28772 GCA_035554995.1 Gemmatimonadaceae bacterium | reverse complement strand
CCCACGAACACCATGTTCCCGTCCTTGAGCGATCCCTTGTAGTCATGCTGGCCGCCAACGTTGTCCACCCACGTTTGCCGCCAAACGCCGTATGACCGGTCGAAGATGTTGAAGCTTCTCCCCTTCGATCCAGACGGCGATTCCCAATGCTCGGTCAGCACGCAACCGTCCTCGTCGCTCGTGATCGTGTTGCGCGACGCCTGCCCCGTCGGCGGTTGGCCGGTGGGCCGAACGTCCCAATCGCCAAGCCAGAAGTCGAATTCTCGATAGCGCGGATCGTGCGCGCACGGGCGCACCACGGCGTCGAACGCATCGAGTACGGCTCCCCAACCCGCGGTGCCGCTGAGCGACCCGAGATGCGCATCGGTCTTGAGCGCCGAGGGCGGCACAAACAATCCGGCAGCCGCCGCGCGACGCAGCTCCCGGATGGCGTCGTCGGTCCGATGCTGCTCGGCGAGCGCCTGTGATAGCCGATAGGCGGCTTGGCCCGGTGGCACGCCGAGCCGCTCTCCCTCCCGCAGATTCGCTTCGCCTTCCTGGAATCGACCCAATTCCACGAGGGTCACACCGACTCGAAAGCGCGACAGGGCGTGCGCCGGGTATGCTTTGGCAATCTCCGAGTAAGCCGCGAGGGCACCCGCCCAATCCCGCTGCGTGAAGAGCGCGGCTGCCCGGTTGAGCTGGTCGGCCGGCGGACCGCCGGCGGGCGCTAGCTGCGCGCGCGCGCCCGACCCGGCGAAAAAGAGGAGAAAGAGAATCGCGGCAAGCCGCGTCGAATGTGTGGTGTGTCGCATGCCGACACATATAGAAAAGCGCCGGCGACAAGCGCTTTCATCCTATTGCTCGATGCGCGAGCGGAGTCGTAAGGAAGTCGTGGGGGTTCTTCTGCAGCCGGCACTGGGCCGATACCGTGACGCTATGGGAGAAAGCCCGGAACCGCGCCTGGTGAACGCCGCCGTTTTCGAAACGGAGCGCGTCGCGATCGGCCTGTTCCGCTGCCCCGTGTCGTACGCGAGCTTCCGCAACACCGGGCCTGCCGACCGCTGCATCGTCGTCTTCCCGCGCACCAGCGTGTGGATTCAACACGAAGGCGCGCGGCCCTTTCTCGCCGACCCCACAATCGCGACGATCTACAATCGCTCGCAGCACTACGAGCGCTTCGCCGCGTCGCGGGACGGTGATCGCTGCGAGTGGTTCGCCGTCACCGACGATCTCGCCCGGGAGATCGCCGCGACAGTCGATGACGAGTCGCGCGACGCCGAACGACCCTTCCGTTCTTCGTGGGCGACGTCGAACCTCGAGCTCTATCTACGTCAAAGGGCTCTCTTCAGACGCGCCTGCACCAGCCGTCTCGATGCTCTGGAGGCTGAGGAGGAGGTGATCGCCATCGTCGCCGCGGTGCTCGGTGCTACTCCAGCGCGTCGTCCCTCGTCCGGCTGTCGGCGAGAGTCCGTCATGCGTCGGCACAGCGACCTCGCCGAGGCCGCGAAGGCCGAGCTCCAGCGGACGCTCGGCGAAAACCGGTCAGTGCACGACATCGCGTCGTCGCTCGGGACTTCACCGTACCATCTCTGTCGAGTGTTTCGCGCCTGCACCGGACGCACACTCCACGAGCATCGTACCGAGCTACGCGTCCGCGCCGCTCTCGAGATGTTCGAGGGTTCGTCGGAAGGCCAGACGTCGCTGTCCCGGGTCGCGCACACACTTGGTTTTTCGAGTCACTCGCATTTCGTGCAAGCGATGCGTTTGCGTGCCGGCATGACGCCCGGAAGCGCGCGAGCGCTCGTCAGCCAAGGCGCCGAGTAGCCGAGTAGCCGAGCCGCCGAGCTACATCACACTCGAGCGGCGACGGACCGAATGGCAGGATCCATCGTCGGCTCGCGTGGCTGCTCCGAGTCCCTTCCGAGGCGCGGAAGCGCGAAGTAGAAGCTCGCCCCGCCCTCGGGATTGGGCACCGCCCAGATTCGCCCTCCGTGCGCGTCCACGATCGCGCGGCTCACCGAGAGACCGACGCCCGTTCCGTTGGGCTTCGTCGTGTACGACAGCGAGTACATGCGCTGCGTATCCACTTCGCTCAACCCGATCCCGTTGTCGGCGACCTCCACGCGAACGTCGTCGCCGTCCTGCGACGACCGGATCCACACCTTCGGGTTCGGACGTGATTCGACCGCGTCGATGGCGTTCGCGATCAGGTTCAGGAGCACCTGCTGAAGTTCTACCCGGTCTCCCGGTACGGCCGGCAGATTGCGGCCGAGTGTCAGCTCGATGTTCACGTTGCTGTCGTTCAACCGCCAGGCGGCGAGCGACCGTGCTTCGCCGATCACCTCGTTGATGTCGAGCGGGACGGTGCGCACCGTCCGATGCCGATACAGTTCCCGATTTCGATGGATCATCTCGGCGGCGCGCTGACCGGATGCGATCACGCTCACAAGCCCTTCCCTCGCGTCCTCGATGCCCGGTCCGGTCTCTGGAAGCGACCGCAAGCTGCTCTTCGCCTCCAGGATCATGGCGGTGATCGGTTGAATCGTCTCGTGCGCGAGCGCCGCCGCGAACTCACCCATCGCCGTGAGGCGTGAGACGCGGTCGAGCTCAATGGTCGCGAGCCCCATTCGCTCGTGACTCTCGCGTAGCTCGCGGGCGAGGGCGTCGGCGCGAAGCAGGTTGCCGCTCAGCGAAACGCTCATGACGAGCATCACGGCGAGGGGAGCGAGGCTGATGAGATACGGGGTGGGCACCGACGGCCCGCCGACGATCATGAGAAGCGCGCGAATCATCGAGAGAAGCAGCGCCGGCATCAGAATTCCGCCGATCACAACCGCTTCCTTATGCCGCCCGCGCCGCCAGGCTGTGATTGATGCATCGACAAAGAAGACGAGGAGGAGCGCCACGCCAGCGTTGCCGAACAGCATCCACGGGTTGGTCCTGCCGACAGGAATGGTCACCTCTTCGCCAAGAATGGAGACCACCTGGACCGCCGTGACTTCCCGCAGGATCAGCCCGACCGGCATGATGAAGTTGAGGGCCAGCGCGATGGCTCTCGCCGCGACCACGCACCACATCAGCCACGTCCGGCCGGCTTCGAGGTACTGACGCGCGAATAACATGAGGGAGATGAGCCCCCACGTCAGCGGCAGGTACATCCAGCGCAGGAGGTCGGCGGCGTGGGCGGCCGATGTGGCGTGCATGAGGGCGATGTTGAAGCCCACAATCACCGCCGCGGTCAGCGCGCAGTTGCTGAGGAGCAGATTGGTCCACGCATGCCGCGCCCGCAGCCAAACGAGCAGATGGATACCGGCGACCGTCAAACATGACGCCGCGATCATCGAACAGATGATGGTGATCCAGTTCATACGGTGCGGCGTCGCAACGAGTGGGGTGCGGAGGTCGGCCCAACCGACAATAGAACGCGCGGACTGGCGCGGCGCCACCGGGGCGGGCGCGGCTCCGGCGGTCTCGGCGGCATCGCAACGTCAGCCGTCGGAACGCAGCGGGGGCGAACATGGGTGACACTGGCGATTCCACGCCGCGCGAATGCGAGGAGCTCACCGGCGCGAAGCTATTCCGATCGCAACGCGAGCACCGGATCCACCCGTGTCGCGCGCAACGCCGGGATGACACAGGCGACGAACGCGGACGCGCCGAGTACGCCGAACACCAGCGCGAAGACCGACGGATCGGTGGGCTGCACGCCGAAGAGCAACGCTCGGATGAGCCGCACGAATGTCGCGCCGAGCAGCACGCCGACCGTCATGCCAATCGCGATCTGTCGAGCTCCTTGCCATGACACCAACGCCAGGACGTCACGCCGCGAGGCGCCGAGTGCCATGCGAATGCCGAGCTCGCGCACGCGGCGGCGTGCCGAGAACGCCATCACGGCGTAGAGACCAATGGTCGCCAGCACGAGCGACACGAGCCCGAACACGACGAAGAGGTTGCCGAAAAGCCGCAGCGACCACGTCGCCTGCGCGAGCTCCTCTGTCATCGTGCTGGTCGCATAGACGGGGACCTCCGGATCGATCGCGGCAACGACTTTTCGCAGCGCGGGTGCCGACGCGAATTCGGCCGGTCCGCGGAGCGCAATTGACACCGTCGAGAGGCGCGGCTGCTGCCAGAGCGCCGTGAGCACGAGCGGCGGAAACATGTCGTCGAGACTCGTCGCGTACGTCGTTGGGATCACGCCGACGATGGTCACCCACTCGCGTTTGCTGTCGGCGCCGCCCAACCTGACGCGATGACCAATGGGATCTGCGCCGGCGAAGTTCTGGCGCACGAACTCCTCGTTCACCACGGCGACGGCTGTGGCGCCGATGCGGTCGCCACCCGCGATCCCCCGTCCGCGCAGCACGCGAACGCTGAACGTGGTGAAGAAGCCCGGGGTGACGGCGAGCGTGCGGGTGCGCCCGTAGTCGCGATTGCTCGCGTATGTTCGCCCCTCGACCGCGAAGCGGTCGCCCCCACCCCAGCTGCCTGGCAGGTCGTTGCCGAGATAGGCGCCGTCGATCCCGGGCAGTGCCGTCAAGTTGCGCTCGACGGATTCGAAGAACGCGCGCTCCTTCGCACTGTCGGTGGGCGAGGCCGTGATGCGCGCAGTGTAGACGCTCTCCGTCGTGAAGCGCGGATCGACGCTGCGCAGCCAGACGACGCTCTTGGTGATGAAGCCCGCGCCAACCAGCAGCGCCGACGAGAGCGCGAGCTCGACGCCGACGATCAGTCGACTCATCCGCCCCACTCGGAGCGAGGATGCCGATTGCGATTCGTCTTTGAGAATCGAGCTGACGTCGAGCTTCGCCGACTGGATCGCGGGCAGCAGACCGGAGACAATCGTGGCGAGCGCGGCCAGTCCGACGACGAACAACAACACGCCCGGATCGAGGCGAATGTCCATCCAGAAGCGGCGCTCACGGCCGGGGAACGCACCATTGAACCAACCGATCCCAATGTAAGCCAGCGCGGTTCCGAGCAACGCCGCCAGCCCGGCCAGTATCGCCGACTCCACAAGCGACTGTCGAACGACGGCGAGTCGCGTGGCACCCAGAGCCGTTCGTATGCCGATCTCTCTGCTTCGAGCGAGCGTTCGATCGAGGAGAAGGTTCGTCACGTTCGCGCAGGCGACGAGCAGCACGAGCATGACCGCGCCGAGCATTGAGTAGAGCAGCGTGTAGACGCGCTTCGGAAGTGTCGCGCGGATATAGGGCAGTACGACGGGACGCTCCGTGGAAGGCTTGGCTCGCTCGGCGTCCAGTTGCTGCATGAGTCCGCGGAATTCGGCGTTAGCGCTCTCGAAATCCGCTCCGGGACGCAGTCGGCCGACGACGTTCAGCGAAGGGCCTTCGCCCGGCGCGAGCGACGCGTTCAGCTGGAGCGGGAGCCAGATTTTCGCCTCGTCGGGGAATTCGAACTTTTCTCCCATGACGCCGATGATCGAATAGGATTTGCCGTTCACTCGAACGCTTTTCCCAATGACGCCGGAATCCGCGGCGTAACGGTCGCGCCAAACCGAAAACGCGAGAATCGCCGTCGGCGGCGCGTCCGGCTCGTTGTCGCGCGTGACGAACGTCCGCCCGAGCATCGGGTGCACCGCGAGGACGTCGAACACACCGGCGGTCATGCGCGCGATGGAGATGCGGTCGGGCCGGTCGCCGCCGGAAATAGTTGCCAAGCCGCGGAACAATCCACCGAAGCTCTCGAAAGAACGTTGGCGGGCGGCGAATCGCTGGAAGTCGCCGAGCGGCGCGCCGCCGTCCATGATGCCGTGCTGCGGATCGTTGTACGAGACGTACGCGATGCGCGATGGATCGGCGAAGGGCAGCCCCTTGATGATCGTGCCGTAGAGCACACTGAACATCATCGTCGTGAGTCCGATACCGAGTCCGAGCGCCGCCGTACCGGCCGCGAGAACGCCCGGGCTTCGCCGGAGCGATCGGAGTCCATACCGCACGTCGCGCCAAAGCGACCCGGAGGCCCACGCGCGGCCGGCAGTCGGACGCGCGCGCTTGCGTCGCCGCGTGATTGCTTCGTCGACGCCGTGCTCGCGCAATTCCTGGCGGAGGCGGTCATATGCCGGCTGTGCACCAATCGACGCCGCGAGATCGATGAACTGCTCGTCGAGGTGCTGCGCCATCTCTTCGACGAGTTCGGCCTCGTCCTGCGGATGCAACCGTGCGCCGGCGAGGCGAGCACGGACTTCGGCGCGCCAGTCCGGCACCACTCGATCGTCACGCATAGCGCACTCCCGAGATGCTGTTGATGGCGGCGACGAACTCGCGCCAGCTGTCGCGTTGCGCCTCGAGCGCCGCGCGGCCGGCCGGGGTCAGTCGGTAGAAGCGTCGTCGCCGCTCGCCGGTCTTCTCGACCCAGCGGCCGACGATCCAACCGCGGTCCTCCATTCGATAGAGGAGCGGATACAGCGAGGCCACGTGAAAGGTGATCACGCCTTTCGAACGCGCCTCGATGAGCTTTTGCAGCTCGTAGCCGTGCCGAGGCTCGGCATCGAGGAGCGAGAGGATGAGGAACTCGGCGCTGCCTTTCTTGAGCTCGTCGGTCAGCATGGGAGTGACATATGTTGGAGTCACACATATACGCTCCCGCGAACCGGCCGTCAAGACCGCCGCGACTTGCCGGCCGGCTCCTCGAAGTCCCGCTAGCTGTCGGACTCCTTCTCGTCGCGATGACGCGCGACGACGCAGCTGTCGGCGTCCGCATCGACGAAGTCGTCGGCGAACTCACCGCCCCGAAGGCGATGCGGCTGCGCCTCGGCTTGCTCTGCGCTCGCGCCGCTGTTGGCGCGCTGCGCCTCGTGTCCGCGCTTGGCGTTACGTCCGTTTCGCTTCATGGCCGCGTCCTCCTCCATATGTGATCAGCGAGGCGAAGACCGTGCCGTGCTACGTTCCATCATGGAATCCCCGAATCGCTGCGTCTGGGTCCCGCTCGACAAGCCGGACTACGTCGCCTATCACGACGACGAGTGGGGAATCCCGGTCCACGACGACCGCCTGTTGTTCGAGATGCTCATCCTCGAGGGCGCTCAGGCCGGTTTGAGCTGGTACACGATCCTTCGGCGCCGCGACGGATATCGCGCCGCGTTCAGGAATTTCGATCCGGCTAAGGTCGCCCGCATGACTGACGCGCAGCTCGAGCGAGTGCTCGCGACCGGTAACGTCATTCGCAATCGCCTCAAAGTGTTCGCGACCCGGGTGAACGCACGTGTGTTCCTGGCAATTCAAAAGGAGTTCGGCTCGTTGAGCTTCGTCGGATCGACGATCATCTACGCGTACATGCAGGCGACGGGACTGGTCGACGACCACAGCGCGGGCTGTTTCAAAGCGCGACGCTGAGTGCGGCGGTACGACCAAAGGACGATTCGACAGGCTCCACCGGCGCGGCTACCGTGCGCGAATCATTCGCCGCGCGAAAGGACGGCGCATGCCCTCGACGCACAGGAGCCGAACATGGCGACGTCCAAGTCCACCAAGCCCAACATTCTGTTCATCATGGCCGATGACATTGGCTGGTTCAATGTCAGCGCGTACAACCTCGGCATCATGGGCTATCGCACGCCCAACATTGATCGGATCGCGCGCGAAGGCGCGTTGTTCACTGATTTCTACGGCCAGCAGAGCTGCACCGCGGGGCGCGCGGCGTTCATCACCGGCCAATCGCCGATTCGCACGGGTCTGACGAAAGTCGGACTGCCGGGCGCCACGGTCGGCCTCAGCGCCGAGGATCCGACGATCGCGCAATTCTTGAAAAACCTCGGCTACGCCACCGGCCAGTTCGGCAAGAATCACCTGGGCGATCGCAACGAGTTCCTGCCGACCGTGCACGGCTTCGACGAGTTCTTCGGCAACCTCTATCACTTGAACGCCGAAGAAGAGCCCGAGAATGCGGACTATCCCAAAGATCCCGCGTTCCGAAAGAAGTTTGGGCCGCGCGGCGTGCTGCGCTGCAAAGCGACCGACAAGGACGACACGACGATCGACGCGCAGTTCGGCAAGGTCGGCAAACAGACCATCGAGAATACGGGTCCGTTGACGACCAAGCGCATGGAGACGATCGACGAAGAGTTCCTCGCCGCTGCGTTGGACTACATGGAACGCAAGACGAAGGCGGGTCAGCCCTGGTTCTGCTACTTCAACACCACGCGGATGCACATCTGGACGCACCTCAAGCCGTCGTCGGCTGGCAAGACGGGGCTCGGCGTGTATCCGGACGGCATGGTGGAGCTCGACGGCTACGTCGGTCAACTCCTCGCGAAGCTGGAAGAGCTCAAGGTGGCCGATAACACTGTCGTGGTCTTCACGACCGACAACGGCGCCGAGAAGATGTCCTGGCCAGACGGCGGACAATCGCCCTTCCGCAGCGAGAAGGACACGAACTGGGAGGGTGGTTGGCGGGTTCCCTGCGTGATGCGCTGGCCCGGGGTGGTCGAGCCCGGCCGCATCATCAACGACATCTGCTCGTTGCAGGACATGATTCCAACGTTCGCCGCCGCGGCGGGCGAGCCGGATCTCGTGGCGAAGGTAAAAAAGGGCTACGCGATCGACGGGAAGACGTTCAAGGTGCATTTGGACGGCGAGAACCTGCTTCCGTTCCTGAAAGGAGAGGTCGACAAGTCGCCGCGCGAGGGCTTCCTCTATTGGGGTGACGACGGCGAGTTGTTAGCGATTCGCGTCGGCCATTGGAAGGCTGTGTTCGAGGAACAGAACCATCACGGGCTCGACGTGTGGCGCGAGGGCTTCAACACGCTGCGCGCCCCAAAAATCTTCAATCTGCGATCGGATCCCTTCGAGGAAGGCCAGGACGGGATCTTCTACGACAAGTGGATGGCCGATCGGGCGTTCCTGCTCGTGCCGGCCCAGGCGATCGTCGGGAAGTGGCTGGACTCCCTCAAGGAATTCCCGATTCGCCAAAGGCCGTCGAGCTTCAGCGTCGATCAGATCGTGCAGACGTTCATGCCGAAGACGGGGTGAGCTTCGGCGGCGGGCGGTGGGCGGTGGGCGACAACGGAGGCGATCTCTCTCGGCGTCGAAACCAGGGTTAGGGCAATCGCAGTAGTGTTCTAGAGGTCAGCGCCAGCCCACCCACCCCGCCCGCCCATGCGAAACCTCAGGCTCGCATTCCGAACGCTCGCCCGCACACCGTTCGTGACCGTCGTCGCCGCTCTCTCGCTCGGTCTCGGGATCGGCGCCAACTCGGCGATCTACTCGATCTTCTATAGGATGGTCCGTCAGGACCTTCCGGTTGCGGGCGCCGATCGGCTCGTGAACCTGAGCGCGCCGGGTCCCAAGAATGGCAGCCAATCGTGCGGGCAGGCCGGCTCGTGCGAGCACGTCTTCAGCTATCCGATGTTTCGCGACCTGCAGAAGGCGCGCGTGCCCGCGCTCACGGCCATCGCCGGCCATCGCGACTTCAGCGCGAATGTGAGCTACGAACGGCAGGCGTTTGCCCGCCGTGGGTACTTCGTGTCGGGGAGCTATTTCCCGATTCTGCAGATCCGCCCGGCACTTGGAAGACTGCTCGCGCCGGCAGACGACGATCCCGGGGCGCCGCCGGCGGTCGTGCTCGCCCACTGGTTCTGGGACATGAACCTGGGGGGCGACCCCAAGGTTCTCGGCAAGACACTCATGGTGAATGGCCAGGCGGCGATGATCGTCGGTGTGGCGCCGGATGGCTTCAACGGGACGACGTACGGCTCGCGGCCCGCGTTCTACGCCGCGTTGGCGACGAGCGCCACGCTCGGTACAGGCATAGAACGCCGAGTGACAGAGCGGAGAGCGTACTGGATCTATGCCTTCGGGCGTCTCGCGCCGGGTGCGACGATCGAGCAGGCGCGCGCTCAGCTGAACGCTGTCTACCAGCCAATCATCCGCGAAGTCGAAGCGCCGCTGCAGCGCAACATGCGCGATTCCGTGATGAAACGGTTCCTCGCGCGACAAGTGGCGATCACACCGGGCAGCCGAGGACAGAGCGACATGGAGGGCGACGCGCGCCCGGTGTTGTTCATGTTGTTCGCGATCACCGGCCTCGTGCTCCTCATCGCGTGCGCCAACATCGCCAACCTGTTGATGGCGCGCGCGACGAGCCGCGAGCTGGAGATGGCCGTTCGGCTATCGCTCGGCGCGACGCGAGGCCGACTGCTGAGGCAATTGCTCACCGAAACGATGACCCTCGCCTTTCTCGGCGGGGTGGCGAGTCTCTTCTTTGCTTCGTGGACGTTGAAAGGGGTCGCCTCGCTTCTACCGCCGACCATGTCCGAGGAGTTGATGCTCGGCATGAACTGGGCGGCGGTCGGCTTCGCGGCGGTACTCTCGCTGGCGACAGGGCTCGCCTTCGGCTTGTTCCCGGCGCTGCACAGCACGCGGCCAGATCTCGTGACCGCGCTGCGCAACAACTCTGGAAAGCTCGCCGGCGGGCGCACCGCTCGCCGGTTCCGGACCGTGCTCGCGACCGGCCAGATCGCGCTGGCGATGGCGCTACTCATGAGCGCGGGCCTCTTCGTGAAGAGCCTATGGAAGGTGAAGCGCGTGGATCTCGGCATCCGTGTCGAGAATTTCGTGACGTTCTCCGTGACGCCGGGACAGAGCGGCTATGACTCGGTGCGCACGCGCGCGCTCTTCACGCGAATCGAAGAGGAGCTGCGTGCTCTCCCGGGCGCGTCCGCGGTGACGTCGACGATGGTCCCGCTCATCGCCGGCAGCAACTGGAACAACGACGTCCGCGTCGAAGGATTCAAGGCGGAAGAGGGGAGCAGAGCCAACAACTCGAGTCTCAACGCGGTGGGTTCCGGATTTTTCCGCTCGATCGGGGTGCCGGTATTGACCGGCCGCGAGTTCACCGACGCGGACGCGGCGACCGCGCCGAAAGTCGCGATCGTCAACGAAGCCTTCGCCAAGCATTTCAACCTCGGTCCGAATCCCGTCGGAAAGCGGATGGCGCAAGGTTCGTCGGACACGCTGCCGCTGGACATCGAGATCATCGGGCTCGTGCGCGACATGAAGTATTCGAACGTCAAGGGCACGATTCCACCGGTCTTCTTCACTCCGCACCGACAAGCACGGCGTATGACGACGATGTATTACTATGTGCGCACCGCTGCCGATCCGGCGACGATGCTGCGCACGATGGCGGGCGTCGTTCAACGCCTCGATCCGATGCTTCCGGTCGAAGACCTGCGTACCATGCCGGAACAGGTCCGTCTCGAAACGTTCGAAGACCGAATGATCTCGACGCTCGCCGCTTCCTTCGCACTCCTCGCGACGCTCCTTGCCTCCATCGGCCTGTACGGAGTGCTCGCCTATTCCGTCGCGCAGCGCACGCGCGAGATCGGCGTGCGTATGGCCCTCGGCGCCGACGCGGGGGAAGTGCGGCTGCTCGTGCTGCGGCAGGTGGGCGTGATGGTGGCGATCGGCGCGGTGATTGGACTGGCCGGGGCGTTCGGTCTGGCCAAGGCGGCGCAGTCGATGCTCTATCAGATGAGCGGAGCCGATCCGTTCGTGATGACGACGTCCACCGTGCTGCTGGCAATTGTCGCGTTGGCGGCGGGGTTCGTTCCGGCGCTCAGGGCGTCGCGCGTCGATCCTATTCAAGCGCTCCGGTACGAGTAGCTACCGGGCCTAGCGCGGACAGGCGTTCGGCCCTACAGTCATTGCGGAAGTTTGGTTCTAGTTTCGTCGCGCCGACGCAGGCGACGAACACGCTCGTCCTTCCTCGGTCCTCCCTAATCATATGATTTTCCGCATCGGCTGTTCGACGCGCCGTTGCTGTGGCCTTGCCCTCGCTTCGGCGATGGTTGGGCTCTTTCTTCAAGCATCGCCACTCCAGGCGCAGCGCACCGCCTTGTTCGAGCGCGGCGTGGTCGCCAGTGGCGATTGGCTTCAGGCAAACTCGCTTCCGCTCGACCGCGATGCGTTTCAGAGCGCGGCCGCAGACGTCTCGTTCCGTGGTCGTGGGTGGGCGATCGATGGCGGTTGGCTGCGTGTAGCGCGCTCCCTCAGCACGGTGCAGGGCGGCTCGATCTCATTCGGCCGACTGCTGCCCTGGAAGCGCCTCCTGTTCATTCCTGGCGTCGGCGGCTTCGTCGGTCGAGGACAACGCTCCGTCGACTCGACGGGCTTCGATTTCGTCGATCCGGCCACGGGCGCCATCGGACATACGCCGCGTTATAGCTACTCGAGCGGTGCGAGCGTCGGCGGCGGCGCCGGGCTGACCCTCGAGATTCCTCTGTATCGCTTCGTTGCCGCGCGGGGCGTGGCCTGGCAATGGTGGTTCAGCGGCAGTCCGCTCGAGGGAGATCGTGCGCGCACCGTGCTCGGTGCCGGGCTTTCCGTCCGCCTTCGGGGAGGCCGATAGATGCGCCGGCCCAATCTGATTCGAGTCTCGCGGCCGGTCCTGTTCGCGGCCGCGACGCTCACCGTTCTGCTCAGCTGCGACGAGAATCTGCCGAGTGGTCCCGATGCGTTTGCCGTGCGCCTCGAGATCGGCGTGACGAGTGACACGATCATCGCCGGCGACTCGAGCAAGGCACAGGCACGGGCGATCGGCCCGAACGGCGGCCTTATCTCCGACCTTACTTTCAATTGGACGACGTCGAGTCCTGCGACGCTTGCTCTCGCATCGTCGGACCAGGCGGCCGGACGCACTCGAACACTGATCGCCGTCAAGCCTGGGCAGTCGGTCGTAACGCTCGCGCTCCCGGACGAGCGCTTTACGACGACGAACGCCACGCGGAACGCGACGGTCGTCGTCGCCGGGGTGAAAGTCTTGTCTTCACATGACTCGACGCTCACCGCGGTCAACGATACCGGCTTTGCGATCGCCACGTCGTTGGTCAAGAACAACGGCGCGCTGGTCAATCGGGCATCGCAGGGAATTCGCTGGATTCATCAAGGCACGCGCACGACGGTCGTCGGCACCGGCGACACGATTCGGTACATTGCTCGCGGGAACGGCGCGGATACGCTGATCGCGACGCATGATTTCTGTCTCAAATCGGCCAAGTGCGCGGATACCGTCATTGCGCGGGTGGCCCAAGTGCTCACGATGTCGCTCTCGGCCCACGCCTTCCAGGCCTGGAGCTTTTCCGACAGCCTCGGCCCGACCGTAACGCTCGCTGACCGGCGTGGAAATGGCCTCGCCGGTACGACGATCCGCTTGATTCCAGTTACGGCGGCGGATTCGGAAATCGTGGCGGTCACGCCGCCGATTGGGACGAGTAATCCGGCGACGGGCTTCGTGGCGTCGCCGCGGTTGGTATCGATCGGCAACGGGTCGGCGCGCGTCGCCGTGCGTGCGATCGCGCCCGATGGTTCGACAATTATTGCCACGGACACGGTTACGGAGACCGTGCGTCAGGTCGCGCGACGAATTCTGGTCGAGCCGCAACGCGCCGCCCTTTCCGACCTCGAGTCCATCCCCTACCAGCCGATTGCCCGCGACGCTCGCGGCGCGGTCATCGCCGACGCAACCGTGAGTGCGAGCGCCCTCGGGACCGTTCTCAGTAGCGCCAATATCGGGCCCAATCCGGCGACCACGCCGACTTCGGTGGCCACGATCACGCCGACGCTCACCGGCATCGCGCTGCCGGAGAACAACCCCGAGGCGCCACAGGTGGGGGTGACCGTTCTTCAGTCCTCCATCAATCTCATTGCTCCGGATACGGTGAAGATCGGCGCCACCTCGCGGCAGGTTTCGACAACGCTCCTCGATTCCACCGGCGCACCAGCCGTCGGCGTCGCCGTTCGATTCAGCACGACGGGCGGTATCATCCCGGCGCCGGTGATCTCCGACGGCAGTGGAAACGTTGTGGTGACCTGGGTCCCGCCGGACGTCAGTGGCACGTACACGCTGACCGGGGTACGCGACGTGACCGGCACCAGCCCGCTGGACTTGATCGGTGTCGTCGTCATCAAGCGTCGCGTCGTCGTAATACCGGATCCGGTCAACACAACGGCGAGCGCCGCGGCGTCGATTCCGGTGACCACCCAGACGAATATTACCGTCGTGGTGAGAGACGTATTGGGCAACACCGTGACGAGCGCCGTGCCGAGCGACATCACCGTCGTACCGTCAGCGGGCACGGTGAACGCCGGATCGTGCACGAATGGCGTGTGCACCTTCGTCTACACCGCACCGGCGGCGACGGGTGGGGTTACGGTCACCGTGAAGGTAGGTGGAGCGACCGGACCGGACGTTACTGGTAGCCCGATCGCGATCAATATCACGCCGTAGCGAAACGCGACCGAGTGTACGGGCAGCCGTTACTGGCTGCCCGCGCCGGCTATCAACCTATCGGCAGCTTCGCTGCTTCATCGAGCCGACAAACTCGGAGTAGTTCGGCATCGCGCCCATGATCTTGGCGGCGGTCTCCGGGTTCTCCCTCCCGCCGCGCGTGATGGCGACCGTGACGATGCGCACGAGATCCTCGAGCCGCGTCACCGAGGCGCAGGCGGCCTGTCGTTGCACTCGCGTTGCCGACGGTTTCTTCGCCATCTCGGCGAGGGATTGGATCTCGTCCGTCGCCACCTGAAACGCCGACACGCCGAGATAGAAGGCGCTGCGCTGCGTCGGCGCGACGCTATCCACGACCTGCGCGACGCTGAGCACCGCTTCCCACCTGGCTCGCGACGGTTCCTTTTGCGCGCTGTCGAGCGCCGGGGAGACCGTGGCCAAAAGCGACGAACCCACGACGTCTTTCGCGACCCCCGCTGCCAGCGCGCGCCGTGCCGCGGCGAACGCGCTGTCCGGAGCGTTCATCCGAATATGCGCCGCGATCGCGAGCTGCCACGCGGCACGATTCGCTGGTTCGACGGCGACCATTCGCTCGGCGAGCGAGAGAGCCGCGCGAGCGTCTCCGCGGTCGATGGCGTCGCGGGCGACTACGAGAAGGAAATCCGTATTCCGCGGGAAACGCGTCGCGGCCTCCGTCGCGATTCGACGGAAGCCGACCGTGTCGTGCGCGGCGGTCGCCGCACGCAACTGTCGGTTGTAGAACTCGGTTGTCGCAGCGGCGCTGTCGGCGGCGATCAATGCGGCGCCGCTGACCAGTGCCTGGGCATAGCGATCCAGCCGAAGATGCAGCAGCCACTGTTTTCGCAACAAGTCGGCGTTCGCCGGCACGTCCCGCAGCACGGTATCGATCACGGCGAGCGCCGATTCGGGACGGTTGGCCAGCACAAGCCAATCCACGAGCTCTATTGTGGCGTTGACGTCTGAGGGATCGAGATGGTGTACTTTCCGCGCCGCGTCGAGGGCGTGAACGGTGTCGCCCTTCGTGCCATACGCGTGGACGAGATTCGACCAGGCAATGACGCTCTCCGAATCGGCGGCGGCGACGATCGTTGCTACCGCAATGATCGAATCGGCCGACGCCTGCGTCTTGGTCAGCACGGAGAGTACGCAGAGGTTGAGCGACGCTGATTCGGGGCGCAGCTTGAGCCCCTGTCGCGCTGCCGTCATCGCCTGTTGGTAGTCGCCGGCAAACAGCGCTCGTGTGCAGTCGTGATAGAAAGCCAGCGCATGGAGGGCATCGCCCACAGCGCGGTCTACTTGTTTTGCGACGTCGCCGAAGTCCGCGCCGACCATTGGCGGAAGCGGCTCGGTGATGATCTGCTTGCCGGTTTGGGAGAGCAAGCGGATCAGAGTCCTCACGCCCGACTTCGTCCGCTCGATCGTTCCCGATAGGGCGTAGTCGCCGCGAACCTCCTTGGTGAGCGCGACCATTTCATTCGGCCCTAACACGGAATCGGGATTGTAGCCTGACTGGCGAAGCGTCTGGTCGACCTTCGGCTTCGGAATCACGTAAAGGTCCGTCGCGGTATGCTGATCCTGGATCCGCCGCCGAATCGCATCGGCCGCGGCCACGCCGAGTGTCGGGTCGGCACTGGCGAGCACGCCGACGACCAGCTGCGGCGTATCGGCTCGGGGCTGCCCGCCACGTTGCTCCGGCGCGGGACGCTGTGCCGCGAGAGGCGGCGCGTTGAGGGCAAAGGTCAAGGCTACCGCTGCAACGGCGATCTGCGGACTGCAACGTCGCGCGATCATAGAGCCTCCCCCCTCTTTCACGAGGGCCGATCGGTTGTCTCCTTCGTCTTGCCGCAACGAACGGGCCACGAGCTCGGCCGTTGTCGTCGCTGCATTCCATAGTGTCGTTCGGCCAATCATTGTCAATGATCAATTCCACGCCCCCACACCCAAAACCCGAGGATTGGGGTCAGACCCTATTTAGAAAACCCGTAATAGCGGGGTTAGACGCTTCAAGAATGTCGAAATGGGGTCAGACCCCTTTTCGGGGAAAGTTCGGAGAATGAGCGGAGTCGTTCGCATGGTTGTCGTTTTGAGCTAGGCTCGTTCGACGTAGAGGTGAACCCTTGATTGGAGCTAACCGTGCGAAAGTTGATCGTTTCCGAATTCGTGAGCCTCGACGGCGTAATTCAGGCGCCCGGCGGCAAAGACGAGGATCGCGACGGAGGGTTCGAATACGGCGGATGGACCTGGCCCTATTGGCACGATGACATCGGCGGGAGCTTCGCCGCGCTCATGAAAGATTGCGACGCATTCCTGCTCGGCCGACGCACATACCTCACGCACGCCGCCGCGTTCGAGCCTATGCCCGCCGGCGACTTCTTTGGCGACATGATGAACGCGCCCAAGAAGTACGTCGTGTCGCGAACGCTCGATAAGCCGACGTGGCGCAACACGACGATCATTCGCGACAACGTGATCGAGGCGATCCGCGCGCTGAAAGCGGAGCCGGGCAAGAACATCCTCACGGATGGGAGCAGCGTCCTCGTTCACGACCTCGTCAAGCACGACCTGGTCGACGAGCTCCATTTGTTGCTCTACCCGCTGACGCTCGGCGGCGGAAAACGATTGTTGCCCGAAGGCGTGCACGCGACGTTCAAGCTGGTGTCGGCGAAACCCTATCCCACCGGTGTCGTCGGGCTCCATTACGAGCGGCAGGTGACTAACGGCGGCGATGCGTAGTTGGGCGAGTATGAAGAGCCGAATCTTCGCACTCGTCCTCGGTGTGGCGCTCGCCGCCTGCTCGGACTCCGACCACCTGATGGCCGATCCGCCGAGCTCGATCGCCGCAGGCCAGCTAACGATCGCGCTGCCCAAGACGATCTACACAGTCGCCGAGTTGAATCCGGCGTCGGGTCAGGGCATCCGGGCGACGCTCGGGAATAGCGCGGACCAGACCTTCTATAGCATGCTGGGCGACGCGTTCAACGGTGCGATCGACCAGAATCCGCTCTTCGTCGCCAACGGCTCGGACGCGTCGCTGGAGCGGGAGCAGGGTTCGGACTGGGTCGCCGTGAGCGGCGTGCAAATGATCGAAGGCGTGAAGGTCGTGTCGATCCAGCCGGGGAAGTCGTATGACCTCATCGCGCACTCGAGTGGCGCCACGGCCGGCCGATATCGCATCGTCGTCGCCTACCGCAACACACAGAACGCCGAGCCGACGCGCCGCGTGACCTCAGCGATCTTCGAGGTTCGGTAACTAACGCTTCAGGTTTTGGAGCTGGTCGAGGACGACGTCCGGGTTCACGTCGTGCTCGGTATCCAGCACGAGTAACGGGCCGCAGGCGATGGGCCCGGCCGCGTCGAACGCGTTGAACTGTGTGATGAGCGAGGTGCGCGTTCGCGAGGCGTCGAGGTGTCCGGGGTGCCGCTCACGGGCGAGGAACCGATCGACCGCCGTCTCGACGCGACAACGGCAATGCACTTCGACGAGCGGCGCGCGGAGGTTGGACAGCCACTCGACCGGAGTTCCAGTGGTCTCCGAGACTTTATAGTTCCGCCACCACGAGACGAGACAGGCGCCGGGAAGCTCCCACGCCGTCCGCACGAAACGCGCATCCGCCTCACGACTCAGCGCGCTGCGCCACGCGGCGTCGCCCGCGCCACGCTCCTTGAACAGCTCGTCGAGGAAATCGTCCTTGTCGAGCACCGGCAGCGACAAGCGCGGCGCGAGTTTTCGCGCGACGGTCGATTTGCCACTGCCGGGCACGCCCGAGAAGACGACGAAACTCATCGCGTCCAGTCTAGACCTCGCCTTGCGGGGTACCCATTGGCCGAAGGCCCAAGCATCGGGCGTGCTAAACGACGAAACTGCTTTGGATACGGGACAAAGCAACAGGATTGAACGGTTCACCTACAGGGAGAACTGCTTTTGAGGGGACTTGGCGACAGAGTTCCTTCCTGCCAAATCCCATTCACAAGCAGTTAATCCTGTAGTTCCTCCGTTCAATCCGGTCGCCGTGTCCCGTATCCAAAGCAGTTTCGCTGTTTGGTCGTTCTTGACGCGATCTGAGCTGGGTTGTAGATAATCTAGGCGTAATTGTAGATCATCTTGGTATCACTGGACCAGGAACTCGGGATGCGGCCGTCGGACCTCATTCAGGGCACGCTCGATCTGCTCATCCTCAAGTCGCTGGCGACCGAGGCGCGGCACGGTTGGGCGATCGCCAAGCGGATCCAAACCGTGTCGGGCGACGTGCTTCAGATCAAACAGGGCTCGCTCTATCCCGCGCTTCATCGCCTCGAGGCGCAGGGGTTGGTCAAATCCGAATGGCGCGAGAACGAAACGGGGCGCGACGCGAAGTTCTATTCGTTGACGAAAGCCGGCCACACCGCGCTCGAGACAGAGCTGACGCAGTGGGAAAGGCTGTCGAGCGCGATCCGTCTCACCCTCCGCAACGCCTGAGGTCTCGATGGCGCGATCGCTGGACGTACTGCGTTTCCGCGTACGATCGCTGCTCCGTCGCTCTCGCGCGGATGCGGAGCTCGACCGCGAGTTGCGAGAGCACCTCGAGCGGCAGGTCGAGGAGTATGTCGCTCGCGGAATGGCGCCGGACGACGCGCGACGAGCGGCGCTCGCCACCTTCGGCGGCGTTCAAAACGTACGCGAGGAAGCACGCGACGCGCGCGGCGTCGCCGCGATCGAGAGTCTGCTGCGCGACTTCCGCTACACACTCCGCGCGCTGCTGCACGAGCCGATGCTGCTCGTCGCCGCCGCTCTATCGATCGCGCTCGGCGTCGGCGGCAACATCGCGGTGTTCAGTCTGGCGCGCGCGGTCGTTTTCGCGCCACCCGACGCGCGCGAACCGGCGACGCTCGTCAACGCGCGTGTGAGCCACGGCAGTCATGTCAGTTACCAGCGTTGGCGCGACATCGACGCCGGCGGCGCGCTCGAGCACTTCGCCGGCTATTCCATTGAAGGGGAAGTGAATTGGCTCGACGCGGGGGGGGCCGGAGGCGCTGCCGTATCGATCGTGCCGATGCTCGTCACCGCGAACTTCTTCGAGGTGACGGGCACTCCCGTCGCGCGCGGGAGGGCGTTCTCCGCGGCCGAAGCCCGCATGGAGCTCGACCCGCACGTCGCGGTGATCAGCCATGAGTTCTGGCAGCTGCGGCTCGGCGGTGACTCCGGGATCATCGGGCGGAAGCTGGTGATCAACGGTGAGCCGTACACGGTGATGGGAGTGCTTCCGTCGCACCTGCGGAGCGTCGCCGGGTTCGGGATCGCGCCGGCGGTCTATCTGCCGCTCAACCGAAGCCTCGGGCCGGACTCGCGCGCGCCGAAGGCGACCATCGTGCAACTGGTCGGCCGATTGAAGCCGGGACAGGGTCTCGCCGAAGGGCGCGCGGCGCTCGACGCGCTGGATCGACGGCTCGCGCGGCTCGACGGCGACACGCTCTACGGCGGCGTTCAGGACTTCGCGTCCGTCAACACGTTCAGGACCGGCAAGGAGGCCAGAACGATCGGTCTCTTTCTCGCCGTGCTCGGTGTCGTTTCGCTATCGGTGCTGCTTATCGCCTGCGCCAATGTTGCGGGCCTGCTCATCGCCCGCGGAACGCGCCGGCGTCAGGAGATCGCCGTCCGTCTTGCCATCGGCGGATCGCGGGCGCGTCTCGTTCAGCAACTCATGATCGAGGGGTTGTGGCTGGCGCTCATCGGCACGGCGGCGGGCATCGGATTGAGCGTCGCGTTCATGCGCGTCGTCAACAGCCTGTCGCTCCCGATTCCCTTTCCGATCGCGCTGAATCTGACGACCGATCGTGCGGTGTTCGCCTGCGCGCTCGGTCTCGTCGCGCTCACGGTGCTGACGTGCGCGCTCCTTCCCGCGCTGCGGGCGACGAGGATATCGCTCGTTCCCGCGCTCAAGCGTGAAGAGCCGTTCTACATCGTTCGTCGATTCACCGCGCGCGGTGTTCTGTTGACCGGACAGGTGATGGTCTCGACGATCCTGCTCGTCACCGCCATCCTCTTCGTCCGCAACCTGGTGCGAACGCAGGTCACGAGCCCCGGCTTCGAGGTGAATCACGCCCTCGTGGCGCAGATCGGATTCGTGCAGGGCCGGCGCGACGCGGATCACGCGACCTTTCTCCAGGCGGCGGCGGATCGCGTGCGATCGCTTCCCGGGGTCGCCGGCGTCGCGTACGCGGCCTCCATGCCGCTGACCGTGCACACCGGTTCGAGCAACGGGCTCACGGCGCGGATCGACGGCAGCGCCCAGACGCAGCACGTCGAGTTCTCGAGGGAGATCGTCGGTCCCGAGTATTTCTCGACGATGGGAATCCGCGTGCTCGGCGGCCGCGAATTCGTCGAGACCGATGCGGCGGGCACGCCGCCGGTGGCCATCGTCAATGAAGTGTTTGCCCGGCGCTATCTGGGAGGCAAGAATCCTCTCGGACAGCGCGTGCAGTTCAAGGAGGACAGCAGCGACTTCCGCGTCGTCGGCGTCGTGGCGAACAGCAAGATGCGCACACTGGGCGAAGACGAGCGCGCGGCGATCTACGTACCCCTGAAACAGAGCAAGAAGAGTCTCCGCGTCGGGTTTGTCATTACGCGAACACAGAATGATCCGACGGCGCTCGTCGGCCCCGTGCGACAAGCACTCGGCGCGCTGGACAAATCCGTCGCCGTTTCCGTCGAGCCGATGGCGTCGGCGCTGCAGTTCGCACTCCTGCCGAGCCGCATCGGCGCGTCGGTGCTGGGAACGCTCGGCCTGCTCGGTCTCGCGCTCGCCGCGTTCGGGCTGTACGCGCTGGTGTCCTACAGCGTGAGCCGGCGCGTGGGCGAGATCGCGATCCGCTCCGCGCTCGGCGCATCTCGCGGCGCGATTCTGCGGCTCGTCATGCGCGACGCGACACTCCACGTCGGAGTCGGCCTCGCACTCGGCCTTGCCGTCTCCGCGCTGATCACATCACCGCTCAGCGCCTTCCTCGTCGCGGGGCTGAGCACGACCGATCCGCTGAGCTTCGGCGGCACCGCGCTGGTCTTCATTCTCGTGAGCCTGCTCGCGAGCTGGCTGCCCGCCCGTTTCGCAATGCGCGTCAGTCCCGTTGTTGCAATGCGCCTCGACTGAGAAACTACGAAACTGCTTTGGATACGGGACAAAACGACAGGATTGAACGGACCACCTACAGGAGAACCGCTATTGATGGGACGTGGCGAGAGAGTCTCTATCTCCCACATCCCATTCACAAGCAGTTAATCCTGTAGTTCGTCCGTTCGATCCCGTCGCCGTGTCCCGTATCCAAAGCAGTTTCGCTGTTTACTAGTCGGAAAGCAGTGTCGCCTTTACTAGTCGTCCCGAAGAGCCGACGTTGGATCGATCAGCATGGCGCGACGCGCCGGGACCAGGACGGCGATCGTCGCACTGAAGACCAACACCACAATTGAAGCGGCAAGCGACAGCGGATCACTCGAGATGCCACTGAGGTGATGTTCGAGCATGCGCACGACGACCATCGACAACGGTACGCCGAGTACGACGCCGATGACGACGGGGCGAAGGCCGTCGCGTAGGGCCAGCCGAGCGATGTCGGACCGATTCGCGCCGAGTGCGATGCGCACGCCGAATTCGCTCGTGCGGCGCGCGATGCTGTAGCTCGCGACGCCGAACAGCCCGATTGCCGCGAGCAGCAGCGCGAGCGCACCCAACACCGTCGCGAGGCGTGCCACGAGGCGTTCGTCGCGGATCGAGATGCGGATGAGCTGGCGCACGGGATCGATCGAGTCGATCGGGAGATTGCGATCCGTCTCGACGATGGCCGCGCGCACGGCCTGGACGATCTTGCCCGGATCGCCGCTGGCGCGGATGAGCAGTCGAAGCCGCTCCGGCTGCGGAAACTTCGTGGTGCCACTCTGATGCAGATACGGGATGTAGATTCGTCGCTCGGCGATCGGTGATTCCAACGTGTCGAGCGAGCGGCCGCGAACGTCGGCGATGACGCCGACGATCTGCACGGCGCTCGAATCGTCGAAGCGCGCGTACTGGCCGACGACGTTGCGGCCGGTCGGGTCGTTGAAAAAGAAGCGAGCGAACGATTGGTTGACGATCGCCGTGCGCGGCGCGACGCCTTCGTCGCGCGCCTCGAAGTCGCGGCCGGCGATGACGGTCGCCCCGATCGATCGCGCATACCCGGCGCCCGCCCGATCCGCGGCCGTCGTGCTGTCTTTGCTCGATCGTGGAACGAAACCCGATACAGAGACGTCGGTATGCCACTCGCTGCCGGAGAAGATGCCGAGCTGGGAGTACGAGACGGCGGAGACACCAGGCACGGAGGCAACGCGGTCGCGGATGGCGTGCACCGCCGCCGCCAGGCGCTCGGACGCGTAGCCCGGCGTACTGATGTCGAGATCGGCGGCGACCAGGTGATCGCGATCGAATCCGAGCGGGATCGTTTCCGTCTGGCGCAGGCTGCGCGTGAGGATCGATGCGCCGGCGAGCAGCAGCAACGAGAGCGCGACCTGTCCGGCGATGAGCGTCGTTCCGAAGCGCGCGCCCGAGGAGACGGAGCGGGACGTCGAACGAAGCGCCGATGCGAGATCGACGCGCGACGCGCGCAGCGCCGGAACAAGCCCGAAGACGATCACGGACAACACGGAAACGCAGAGCGTGAAGGCGAGGATGCGGGCGTTGGGCCCCACGGCCAGCGAGATTGGATCGCCCTCCGAGGCCATCGTCACGAGGAGCCGGCTCCCCCACCATGCGACGACGAGTGCCGCGATGCCGCTGAAGAGCGCGAGCACGAGACTTTCGACTAATAGTTGTCGGACTATTCGACCACGGTTGGCGCCGATGGCGAGACGGAGCGACATCTCGCGCCGCCGGGCGATGCCGCGCGCCAGCAGGAGGTTCGCGATATTCACGCAAACGATGCCGAGTAACAGTGCGACGCCAGCCATCAAGGTGACGAGCGGCGCCGCGAACGGACCGCGCACCGACGACAGCCCGCGCGCACCGGGCGCGAATATGGTCGTGATGCCGCGATCCTTGATCTCCGCCAGCTCGTCCGGCGCGGCGCTGGCAACGACGGCCGACTTGATGACGGGTGTGAATTGCGCGCGGACCTGCTCGAGTGTCAGTCCGGCCTTCGGACGTCCGATGAGCAGGAGCCACATCATCCGGTGATCGCGAAAGAGCGGCGCGTTCGGGTGCAAGCGATCACGCAGCGCGAGCGGTAGCCAGAGGTCCGTCCGGTAGCCGACGACTTCGCCGACGAAACCCGGCGGAGCGACGCCCGTGATCGTGACGCGTAGCCCGTCCACGAAGATGTTGCGGCCGACGACAGTCGGATCGCCGTTGAAGCGGCGCATCCAGTAGTCATGGCTGATCGTTGCCTGCGGCGGCGCGTCCGGATCGTCGGTGGCGGCGTCGAGCGTGCGCCCGGCGACGGCGTGTACTCCGAGCACCGCGAAGTAGTCGCCGGAGACGAGTCGGCCGCGGGGATGTTCGATCTCGTTTCGTGATTCGTCGATACGCGCGTCGACGCGGTCGGGGTCGGCGACGGCGGCGATGTGTTCGAATGATTGCGCGTTCTTTCGGACCTCGGTCCAGACGAAGTACGAGAAGAGTTTGGCGTCGGGCGTGCCATGGCCGCGCGAATCGACGTAGCGGGGATCCCCGACGATAACGAGTGGATCGGGATTCGGAATCGGCAACTTGCGAACGAGAACGGCGTCGATCAGCGAATAAATGGCCGCGTTCGCGCCGATGCCGAGCGCCAGTCCGCCGACGACCAGCGCCGTCAGGAGCGAGTTTCTTCGCAGCGTGCGGAGGCCGAAGGCAACATCCTGCCGCAGCTCGGCGAACAGGTTCACCCGACGGCGCACGGTGTCGTGCTGTCGGTCTGTGAGGAGCATCTCGTCGCGAACGGTGGTGAGGTCGCCGAATTGCCGGAGTGCCACGCTGCGCGCCTCCGTCGCATTCATGCCCGACTCGACCAAGGCGTCGATGCGCGACTGGAGATGGAAGGCGATCTCGTCGTCCACGTCGCGGACGAGATGAGAGCGGCTGAACGGGATACGGAAAACGCGACGCATGGGCGTCCCCTCTGTGTTAGAGGGGAGTATAGGATTCGGGCGCGCGTCCGGCAAGTCCCTCGGGAATCAGCCGGGCGACCACTCCGGGAAGGTGCAAGCCGGCCGCGCTGGTGTCCATTCGGGGTGGTCCGTATAATCGGTGCGCCGGGCGTCGTGCGGGCGTGACGTATCCATCGAGGAGGTCGTGATGCGCCGAGTCGTGTTTGCCGCGCTGCTGTTTGGAATGCCGCTCCGCCCGTCGTTGTCGCAAACGCTTCCGCCGCTCAAGGGCAGCGTCGACCGGGTCAAGGTTCACGCCGCCGCGCTCGAGGGAAACCTCGAAGGCGATTCGCCGGATCGCGACGTCTCCGTCTATTTGCCGCCGAGCTACCGCACCGAGACGCAGCGACGGTATCCGGTCGTCTACGTTCTTCACGGCTTTACCGATACCGAGAACGGTTGGTTCCGCGTTCCTTCGCATTTCGTGAACCTGCCCAAATCGATGGAGCAGGCGTTGGCCGCCGGCGGCACGCGCGAGATGATCCTCGTCATGCCGAACGCGTTCACCCGCTACGCCGGCAGTTTCTATGGCAGCTCCGTCACGACCGGCGATTGGGAGACGTTCGTCACGCGCGAGCTGGTGGCGTACGTCGACAGCCACTATCGCACCATCGCCTTACGCGCGAGCCGGGGACTCGCCGGACATTCGATGGGAGGCTACGGCACCTTCCGGCTGGCGATGAAGAACCCCGACGTGTACGGCGCGGTGTACGCGTTGAGCGCATGCTGCCTCGCCCCTTTCAACACGCAGCCCTCGGGTATCGCGAAGGCGCGCACGATCCAGACCGACAGCCAGTTCACGAAGACCGACTTCATTACAAAAGTCATCATCGCCTTGGCTGCGGCGTGGTCGCCGACTCCCAAGACACCGCCGTATTTCGACTTTCCATTCAAGGACAGCACGCTGCAGCGCGACGTGTCGGCAGCGTGGAGCGCGAACGCGCCGATAGCGATGTTGGGCCAGTACGTCGCGGCCCTCAAACGAATCCGTTTCATCGCCTTCGACGTCGGGCTCCAGGACGGCCTGCTCGCGGAAAACCAGCGCATGGATCGCCTGTTGAGCGATTATATGATCGCGCACACCTTCGAGACGTACGAGGGCGATCACGTCAACAAGATCGCCGACAGAATCGAGGCGAAGACGTTGCCCTTCTTCTCGAAAGTGCTCTCCTTCGGCCCGCCGGATCGATAGGCGAAGCGTCCCGAGCAGTTGGGAACGGAGTCTGCATGCTGGCGGCGCATGAATGCTCCAGACAACAAGACCGCAGTCCTCGCCGCGATGCTCGCATTGACGCCCGTCGCCCTGACCGGGCAGCAACCGGGCGTCTGTTTCAGTGGCGTCGCCCGACCCGCCTGCTCGGGCTTTTTCCTCCTCGAGGGAACCGCGGCCGCATCCGGAGGGTCGAGCGAGTTCACGATCAACACCACCACTCCATCGACGACGGGCCCGATCATTCTCGCGCATCACATGCGTGACCTGCCGAGCTACGTGAGCGGAGCGTTGGGTTACGTGCACGTCGTCAACTCCAACACCGCTGTCGGCGCAGTCGGAGAGCTCGGATTCGCCAACTCGTCGGAACTGGGGAACACGCACCGCTTCGCCGCCACCGTGCGCGTCCGGCGCTGGCTCGGAGCCGCGGTGCTCGACGTCGGCGCTGGTCCGCTGGGCGTGGAAGTGCTTACGCTCTCGCCCTATGGTGACTGTTGCACCGACAAGGTCAGGTCGTACGGCGCAACGCTCGAGACAGCGCTCTCCTACAAAGGGTGGGCGGGTCTCACTCTTGGCGTGGACGCGATCCACGGAGCGGGGCGGACGAGCACCGGACTGCACGCCGGCGTTCGCGTCGGATCGTACGGCGCCGTCGCTACCGCGGTCGTCACCGCGGCGCTCGGCGCCTTCGTGTGGTACGGGCTCGCCCACTCCGGCGACTGATCGCTACAACTCCATCGCGGACTTGGCACCGCGCTGCTCGAGCAGCGCGACGATGCGCGACGCACCGGCCGTTCTGGCAACATCGAGCGGCGCGTAGCCGTCGCCGGCGACGATGTTCGGATCTGCTCCGTGATCGAGGAGGAGCCGCACGAGGTACTCCTTGTCGGCCTCCTCGAACGAGTGCTCACCGTCGTTGTCGTAGATCTTCGTCCACGCCGCCCAATAGAGCGGCGTGCACTGCGGCGCCTCCCACTGATCCAGGCGTCGGTTCACCGACGCAGCATCGTCACGGCAGCGCGCCTCGGCGTGCTCACGCAGGTTGAACCCGACGGCGTCGTGGAGATCGACGCGAGTGTTACCGCGTAGCCAGTCGAAAACCTCACGCTGAACGTTGTGCTGTGCCCAGGACAGCGGCGTCGAGTTGAACGGATTGTTGCGGTTGGAGACGTCGGCGCCCTTCGCCACGAGACGTTTGACCATGTCGAGATCGCCGCCCCAAGCCGCGCGGTGCATCGCCGTGCCGTTGTTCACGCCGATCATGTTCCAGTTGCCATCGCGCTCGAGGAGAAAGTCGACGGCATCGCGCTTGTTGTTGACGTACGCGAAGAGCAGCGCGAGGCCGATCGCGTCGCGGTGCGTCAACACAGTGCCGTGATGCACCGATGGAACGCGCAGGCGGCCCTCTTCGTCGAACGAGCCGCGCAGCAGGTCCATTCGGCCGAGCGCCGCCGCTGCGCAGACGTCCGCTTTGGCGCCGAGTTCGATCAACTTCTCCGCGGCCCGTGGCGCGTGGTTCGCGAGTGGAGCGTCGAGCACGTTCATCGCGCCCCAATCGGGAATGACCGACTCCGTCGTTCCGAGGTCGAGTGTCGCGCCGCGATCACGGAGCAAATCGATCAGCGGTCCGGAGACGTTCGCTTCACTCGCCATGCGGCTGGTGATGACGAGACCCATCGTCGTTCCGCCGCTCCGGCCGAGTGTCGAGGCTTCGACGTCGGCGCCGCGATCGATCAGCAGCCGCGCGATGTCGACGATGTTCGACGGCACGGGCTCCTTGCGCGAGGGATTCCACGCGACGTGGTGCAGCAGCGTCGCCGCGCTGAAGTAACCGTGCGGCGGATCGAGGTTCGTTCGTGCGCGAACGAGCTCCGGGTGCTCGTCGAGCAGTCGGGAGAGCGTGGTGATGTCTCCGCTCACCAGCGCGCCGACTGCCTCGCCAAACCGCGGATGCGGCGTCAGCTTGGCGACGCGTTCGCCGATCTCGACGAACTGTTTGAGCGCGCCCCAGCTCGTGAAGCCGTATTCGCGCGCGACGACGAGCTGTGCGTCGGCGAGCCTGAACGGGGGGGACGCGTCGAGGACGGACTGTGCCTCGGCTTTGGCGAACCGTGGATGATGCGCCGCGATGCGCGCCGCGGCGGCTCGGCGCCGCTCGCGATGCAAAGCGTGCAGCTCTTTCGCCTGGAGCTTGAGCTGCGCGAGGTTCGGGCGCTCGGGAAGCGTCTTTGTGGACATACGCGCTCCTTTCGTTGGTGCCCGTTGTCCGCGGTGCGGGCCGAAAGGAAGCGAGATGCGACGAGCTCGCGTCAAACTCAGGCGGGACTCGGTCCCTTTCCGCGGACGGGTGGCGCCCTGCGCGCTCGACTGTGAAGATCGCGCGATGGGACGAGTCGGTCAATCGCGGAACGGTGGTTGCAGGCCTTTCCCGCCCTACGACCGACGGCTGGTCGCTCGTCCCTCCCACCATCACACCGCCCGTAGGAGGCATCAAATGGCAAAAGCGAAGAGCCCGATTCCCGAAGGATTCCACACCGTGACGCCGCAATTGACTTTGGACAACGCGTCGCGCGCGATCGACTGGTACAAGAAAGCGTTCGGCGCCGTCGAGGTCTCTAAGGCAGTCGGACCGGACGGCAAGGTCATGCATGCCGACCTCAAGATCGGCAATTCACACGTGATGATGAACGACGTGATGGGCGAGGAAGGAAAAGGCCCGAAGGCGTTCGGCGGATCGCCGGCGTCGCTCTGGCTCTACGTCGAGGACGCGGACGCGCTGTTCCGCCGCGCGGTGGACGCTGGCGCAAAGGTCCCGCCGGGGCCGATGGGTCAGATTCAGGACCAATTCTGGGGCGACCGGTGCGGCATGGTGATCGATCCGGAAGGCTATCGCTGGACGATCGCGACGCATAAGGAGGACCTGACACCAGACGAGATGAATCAGCGGCAGGAAGAGTTCTTCCGTCAGTTCGCGCACGCGTAGCATCGCCGGCTGATCACCGTTTCGTCGCCGTACCCACGTAGAGAATTCCCTGGTAGGCGGACGGCCGCCGCGCGGTGATTCGCGCGGCGGTCAGTCCAGCCGCATCCGCCAACTCCGGCCAGCGCGACGCGGAAATCGGATGCGGAACCCAACGGCTCGCGCCGCGTCGGTCGTATTCCACGACGACGACGCGACCACCTGGACGTAAT
>DATMHK010000272.1:0-6838 GCA_035554995.1 Gemmatimonadaceae bacterium | reverse complement strand
GCGACGTTTGTGCTCGTTGCGCTCGCGGCATGGTTCGCGATCGGCGCTATCGGCCTGCCCGATTGGGTCTTCCCCGGCGCGCTCATCGTGATGGCGCTCGGACTTCCAGCGATTCTGTTCGCGGGCTACGCGCAGCGCGCTGCGCAGCACACGCCGACGAATACGATGGCGACGCTCGCCGTGAAGGCCAGTCCGCACATCACCTGGCGCCGGGTCGCGCTCGGCGGCGCGTACGCCATCGGCGCGTTCGCGTTGGGCGTCGGCGCGTTCATGGGTCTTCGCGCGGCGGGTATCGGACCGGCCGGTTCGTTGCTCGCGCGCGGCAGCATCAAGACGCGCGAGCCGCTCCTCGTTGCCGATTTCACATCGCGCGGCGACTCGAGCCTCGGGAACGTCATGACCGAAGCCGTGCGCGCGGACCTCGGTCAGTCCAAAGTCGTTTCACTCGTCGCGCCCGCCGCGGTCGCGGCGGCGCTTCAGCGCATGCAACGGCCCGCCAGTGCTCGCTTCGAGCTCACGCTCGCCCGCGAGATGGCCCAGCGCGACGGCATCAAGGGCATCGTGGACGGCGACATCACGCCGCTCGGGACCGGCTACGCGTTGTCACTGCGGCTCGTCTCCGCCGATTCGGGGAACGTGCTCACGTCCTTCCGGACGAGCGTCGACAAGCCGTCGGACCTGATCGACGCGATCAACTCACTGTCGCGCAAGCTGCGCGGCAAGATCGGCGAATCGCTCAAGTCGGTGAACGGCTCGCCCGCGCTCGCCCAGGTGACGACGTCGTCGCTCGACGCGCTGCGCAAGTTCACCGAGGGATCGCTCGCCAATCGACGCTCCGATTACAGCCGGGCAGTCGTTCTGTTTCGGGAAGCCGTGGCCATCGATAGCACCTTTACGGCCGCCTGGATCGGGCTCGCCGCCGCCGCGGCGAACGGCAATGGTTTCTCGCAGTCCGAGATCGATCACGCCCTGTCCATGTCGTACCGGTTTCGCGGACGCCTGGATCCAACGGCGCGGTTGCTGACCGAAGCACGGTACTTCAACGGCGGCCCCGGTCGCGATCGGTCGCGGGCGCTGCAACTCTACCAGCGCATCTTCGCCACCGACTCCTCACCCCCCCTGGCGAACACGATTGCCCTGATCTATGTGGGAATCGGAGAGTTCGCCCGCGCCGAGTCGCTTTACACCTGGGCGATTCAGCGTGATTCCAACTTTACGCTCGCGCACGGCAACATCGTCGGCCCGCAATTCGACGGCGGCAAGTTCGCTGCCGCCGAATCGAGCGTCGCACTCGCCCGCCGCCGGCACCCGGGCTATTTGACCGGCGTTCTGCTCGCCGCGGTGCTGAGGTATCACAAGGGAGACTTGGCCGTTTATCGTCGAGCGCTCGACAGTCTCCGCACCGCCAAGGCGCCGCGGCTCCGCATCACGGGCGGCTATTATCTCGCTGACCTCGACCTGATCAACGGCAGGCTCCGCGACGCCGAACGTGTGTTGGCGGAGACACGAACCATCGACGCGCAGAATGGCCGCGAGGTTCCGCCCATCGTCGATTCGATCGCGCTGGCGCGGAACGACGCCTGGTTCCTCGAGCAACGCGATCGCGCGACGAAGCGGCTCGACGCCGCGCTGGCCGCGCATCCGCTCAAGACACTGCCGGTCGTCGACCGGCCGTACTTCGCGCTGGCCTCGGCGTATGCGCTCGCCGGTCATCCCGACCGGGCCCGTGCGGTTCTGCGCGAGTTCGAGTCCGAGGCCGACACGACGCTCCGCCGGGGGCGCACGCCGGACACGGAGGTGGCGCTGGCCGATATCGCGCTGGCCGAGAACAAGCCCAAGGACGCGCTCGCACATCTGGCGCGGGCCGGCGGCGAATCGATGGATCGCGACCGTCTCGGGAAGGAGCACGAGTCGGACTACGCCCGCGCCGGTTTCGCGTACGACATGGAACAGAACGCCGACTCGGCGATCGCGTCGTTCACGAAATTCCTGAGCACCCCGGCGCTGCATCGCATCATCGGCCCGAACGATCCGCTCTATCTCGCGGCGACGTACAAGCGATTGGGCGAGCTGTACGAGGCCAAGGGCGACGCGAAGAACGCGGCGACGTACTACACGAAGTTCGTCGATCTGTGGCAGAATGCCGATCCTGAGCTGCAGCCGAAGGTCGCCGAGGTAAAGAAGCGACTCGCGCGGTTGGACACGGAGCGGCGATAAGTCCGACCGCTCGAAGTCCGGCTGGTTTGACCAAATGCTTGCATCGAACCGGCGGCGTCCTTACCTTCAGTAAGGATCAAGAGAAAAGGTAAGGATGCCGGATTCTACGTTGACGAGCAAAGGGCAAATCACTATTCCCAAAGCGGTGCGCGAGGCGCTGCACCTCGAGGTCGGAGACAAGATCTATTTCGAGATCGGCGACGACGGATCGGTCCGGCTCGTGCCGCGAAATGCGCCGGCTGAGTCGCTCTTTGGCCTCTTGAAATCCAAGTCCCAGCGAAAGCGGCCGATCTCGATCGAGGAAATGAACCCGGCGAGTGCCGACGACCGGTGATCGCGCTCGACACGAACGTTCTCGTCCGGCTCCTCCTCCACGACGACCCGCGGCAGGCGAAGGCCGCCGAGCGCGTGTTCATCAACGCGCGACGCGACCAGACGCCGCTGTGGCTTTCGGATATCGTATTGTGCGAGCTCGTGTGGGTCCTGACGCGACGCGCAGGCCTGGCGCGCGCCGAGATCGCTCGCGCGGTCGACCAGCTCTTGCGCACGGAGTTGATCGTGGTGAACGACCCACGTGCGGTGGATCGCGCGCTGACTGCCTATCGCGACGGGCGTGGCGATTTCGCGGACTACCTCATTCGTGAGCAGGCCGTGGCCGCGGGGGCGACGGGCGTGGTCACATTCGATCGCGTCCTCAAGGGCGAATCGGGCTTTCAGTTACTTGGTTCGTGAAACGCCGCGACACCATCCTCATTGTTGCGTGTGGAGTCAAGTCGTCCGACCGGTCAATCCGCCAGCAGCGCCTCGAGCTCCTCTCGCCCGATCTTCGCCAATACGCCATTATCCGCGGCGAGAATCGCGTCGGCTAGCGCACGCTTCGACGCCTGGAGCGCGAGGATCTTTTCTTCGATCGTGGCCCTGGCGACCAGCCGTGTAGCGATCACGCGGCGCGTTTGGCCGATGCGGTGCGTCCGGTCGATCGCCTGCGCTTCGACCGCCGGATTCCACCAGGGATCGAGCAGGTACACGTAGTCCGCCGCCGTGAGGTTGAGTCCGTGCCCGCCCGCCTTGAGACTCACGAGGAAGAGCGGAATGGATGCGTCGGACTGAAACCGATCGACCCGGGCCTCGCGGTCGCGCGTCTGTCCGTCGAGATACTCGTAGCGAAGCCCGTCCTCGTCGAGCCGGCGGCGCACCAATGAGAGGAAGCTCGTGAACTGCGAGAACACCACGGCCTTGTGTCCCTCGTCCACTACCTCGGCCAGCGCCGGCAACAATGCGTCGAGCTTCGCGCTCGGCAGCTCGGGGCGCGACGGATCGGCGAGGACCGGATGACAGGCCGCTTGCCGAAGACGCAGCAACGCCTCGAGCACGTGCATACGTGCGCGCTGGATGCCGACGCTATCCACTCGTTCGAGCACACTGCGGCGGTAACGCGCGAGCAGCGCGTCATAGAACTTCCGCTGCGCCGGCTCCAACTCCACCTCCAGCGTCTGCTCGACGCGCGGCGGAAGCTCCGGCGCGACCTGGTCCTTCGTCCGGCGAAGGATTACCGGGCGCATCGCTTTCGCCAGGAGCTCGCGGCCGTCGTGTTCGTCCGGCCCCTCCCCCGAGGTCATGAGTCGGGCGACCGCGCCGAACGTCGAGGATGGCCCGAGCATTCCTGGATTCAGAAACTCGAACAGACTCCATAACTCCTCGAGTCGGTTCTCGATCGGCGTGCCGCTCAGCGCGAGACGATGGCGCGCCTTGATCAGGCGGGCCGCCTTCGACGACGCCGTCTTCGGGTTCTTGATCGCCTGGGCCTCGTCGAGGATCGCGTACTCGAACTCGACCGACGCGAGCGCCAGCGCGTCGCGGCGTAGGGTGCCGTAGGTCGTGATGATGAGGTCCGACGCGTTCGGATTCACCTCCGACCGCCCCGCGCCGGTGTAGTCGGCCACGCGCAACAGCGGGGCGAAGCGCTCGGCTTCGCGCTTCCAGTTGAACACGAGCGACCGCGGTACCACGACGATTGATGGCCCCGCCCCCGCCCCTTCGGCGCGCAGCTCCTCGAGGAGTGCGAGCACCTGGACCGTCTTGCCGAGCCCCATGTCGTCGGCGAGACAGCCGCCGAGGCGGAAGCGGCGCAAGAAGTGGAACCAGCCGAGTCCATCGCGCTGATACTCGCGGAGCGTGCCATGGAATGTCGGCGGCGGATCGCGTGGCGTTATTCGCTCGAACCCGCGCAGCTCGGCGCGCGCCGTCTCGAACGTGTCGTCGACGGAAACGTCGGGAATCGTGGCGAGCAGCGCGTCGAGCAACGCTACCTGCGACCGCGCGAAGCGTGTGACGTCTCCGTCAGCGGCGCCGGTGGCGACGATTGGCCGAAGGCGGGCCAGCCAATCCGTCGGCAAGAGGCCGACGCTGCCGTCCGAAAGGGTGATCGTCGTCTCGCCTTTGCCCAGCGCGTCGAGCAGCGCGGGGAGCTCGACCTCTTCGTCGCCGAAGCGCACCCGCGCGTCGAGCTCGAACCAGTTGATGCCGTGCACCGAGCGCACCTCGGCGTGCGTTCCAGCCGGCGCGCGATACGCCGCGCCGTCGGTGTCCACCTGCCAGCCGGCCCGCACCAGTTCGATCACGGCGGGCAGCAGCTTGGTGCGCGTGAAGACGAGACCGTGCTGCCGCCGAGTGTAGTCCCATTCCTTCTTGGCGCCGAGCTCCACGAGACGCGCTTCGGCCGCGGCTTCGGCGGCGCGATCGCGGCGATAGACAGTGAGCGACTCTGGATCGAACACCGTCGCCGTGAGCAGCGCGCCATCGACTCGCACGCGTCCGTAGCGAAAGGACAGACGCAGCCAACTTCCGTCACGGCCGCCGGTCAGACCTGCTTTACCGCCGATCGTGAGGCAGGGGACGGGATCACCGTCGACGACCGTCACCGCGCTCTCGCTCGTCGATTCGATCGGTGGCAGACGCGGCAGACCGTAGAGCGCGCCGAGGAAGTCGGGCAATTCTTTCGCCGTGAGACGAAGCGACGACGTCTCGCGCAAGAGCGGGACGAAGGGGAAGGCGCCCGAATGCTCGAAGCGCGCGAATTCTCCCCGTGCCAACAAAATGCCGGACGAGTGAAGCAGCTGCGGCTCGGACAGCGGCATCTCTTCTTCTCCGCGGCGCAGCGTTCCCGTCAATTGATAGCCGCCGTTGCTTCCGTCCGGCCGGTCGATGCGGAGGTGCAACTGCCAGGACGGTCCGTCGTCCCAGCGCACCGGCTCGAGCGGCTGCTCGCCGGCGACCAGGCGCACGCGGCAGCGTCCCGTCTCGCACATGAGGCGAAGCGTCGTGTCGAATGCCGCCGCGCCGAGGATGAACCCACTCGTCCGCGTCGAGCGATCGCCTGCGGTTGGCCAGTGCTCGTTCGACGGGGCTCCGATCAGCATCTGCGCGATCTGGCGATCGGTGGGATCGGGCGCGCCGAGCCAGACCTGCGCGCCGAATCGGAAATGCGTCGGCGCGTCCCACGATCCGTCGTCCTCCTGTTTCTCGCTGGCCAGCTCGATCACGAGCCCGGTCGTGTTCGCGCTCGCGGGGACGTCGACGATGTAAACGAGCCGGCGATTGGCCGGCCATTTAGTCTGCCCGTCGGCATGTGATTCTGAGAACTGAAGCTGTCGCCGAATTCCCTCGAGCTGTTGTCTCCACTCCGGACCTCGCGGCGCCGCCGCGGGCCGCGTGGAGAGATCTGTGCGGAGCTCGGTGCCGGTGGAAAAGCTGGGGCGCGGGCCCGCCGAGGCGAGAAGCAATTGGAAGCGTCCCTTGCGCTCGGCTTCGCGCACGGTTGCCCATTGGTGTTTGCAGATGCCGTTGTCGAAGGCGTACGGACAGGTGCAGCTCAGCGTAATGAATCCGCGGCCCGCCTCTAGTCTGACGAGATAGCGCTCGCCGCCGGTGACGCGGGCCTCGAGGAGCCGCGTCGTCGCGGTGACGATGCGAACGCGGCGCTGGACGAAGTACTCCTCGCCGCGGGCGCGGACGCCGGGGCGGAAGAGGTCCTGAAGTTGACTGGGGATCACTCCGGTAAGCTAGGCGGCGGCTCGGCGGCTCGGCGGCTCGGCGGCTCGGCGGCTCGGCGGCCGAGGTCAGGTTGAATGTCGTAGAGCTTGCAGCGCGGTGCACCAGTCGGCCAGGTTACGATGACAAACTCAACGCGCGATGGCCCATTATGAGCGATATGGGAACGTTTCGTACGACGATCATGATCGAGAGTGCCGAACGTCGCGGCGAGATGCGTACCGTCGACTCGGCGCTCGTCGACACCGGCAGCGAGTACACCTGGGTTCCTTCCGAGGTACTCGGTGAGCTGGGAATTCGGCCAGAACACGTTCAACGATTCATCTTGGCGGACGGACGCCAGCTCGAGCGACCAGTCGGAATCGCCATCGTCCACGCCGCGGGCGCCAAGGCGCCAGACTATGTGGTCTTCGCGGAGCCGGGGGACATGATCTTACTTGGCGCGCGCTCGCTCGAGGGACTCAACGTCCGCGTGGACGCCCAGCGGAAGCAGCTTGTGCCGGCCGGGCCGATCCTGGCCGGCGCGGCCTGAACAGTCCGATCGTATCGACGACGACGCCGAGGCGTCCGT
>DATMHK010000271.1:0-5427 GCA_035554995.1 Gemmatimonadaceae bacterium | reverse complement strand
CCCGCGATCCGCATACCGTCCGCGGTAGAAGTGCTCGGACTCGTGCATGGCGCAAAGGCCATCGAGATACGACTTCATCCGCGGCGAGAGGTCGTCGTACGCCGCGTACATGTTCGAGAAGAGCGTGTCGCCGCCGCTCGGCGGGAGCAGATGAATCTGCAGGATCGTCCCGAGCGGCGGCTCCGTATCACACGAGACGTCCGAATGCCACGTCTCGCCGTTGGCGATCTTTGAATCCTTGTGCGCGTGGATGACGAAGACCTCCGGATGACCCTCGAGGTGCGGCGCCGCGGGGTGGATGTGCAGTCCGCCGAACCGTCGCCCGAACACGACCTGCTGCTCGGGCGTCATCGGTCCCGTCTGATCGCGGAAGAAGATCACGAGGTGCGCGAGAAATGCCTCGTGCACCTCGGACCATTGCTCCTCGGTCACCGGCCGTGTCAGATCGACGCCGCGGATCTCGGCGCCGATCACCGGCGAGCATGGCTTTACGTCGATCGTCCGGTACGCCACGGCCGCTTCCGTCGCCCGCCGCCCGTCGCCGCGGTCAGCGTTGCCCGGTTGCTTTCTGCGCGGCGACCTTCGCCTTGCGCGCGGCCGTGAGCGAGTCGAATTCGGCCTGCTCGAGATAGGTCACGTCGATCCAGTTGTGCGCCATCTCGTCGACCGTGCGATCGCCCCAGCCGACCCACTGATTCGGATCCGGGTTGTTCGGATTCGCCCTGGTGTTGTCGTGCCATGCCGTGAATGCGAGCGTGGTTCCTTTCGGGAGCAGTGGAGCGGATTCGTCGGCGTAGACGTAGTTGACGTGCCAGTTCCACTGGAAGTTCTTCACCTGGCTGATCGTTTCCTTGTGGCCGTCGGGGAAGATCGCCTCGAGCGCCATCGCCGTCCCGCGCATGTGCATGTGTGGTTGGAAATTCTCCAACCGCGCCGGGGCCTGCAGCACATAGAAGTTCTGCGTGATCGTCTTCTCGTTCGGCGGAATGTCGAGCTCCGAGTTCCGCGCGACGTTGAACATCGTCAGCACCGTGCGATGCTTCGGCACGTAGCCCTTCGGATAGAAGTACACCGCCAGCTCGACCTGCGTGTCCTTGTACTCCTGGCCGATGGCGTGGTAGTGCACTTCCCAGCGAATGCGCGAGCCGGGCAGCATCAACTTGCCCGCGTCAGGAGCGAAGATCTGTCCGGTTTTGCCGACCGCCCATTCCATGAACAAGCCGGCGTTCTGCTGATGGTCGTGTGCCGAGCTGGCGAGGCCGGTGATCTGCGGCTCGTCCTGCAGCAAATACGCAAGCACATGATGGACGACCTTGCGATCCTGCACTTTGACCGGCTTCACCTCGATCGCGCGAACCCAACGCGGCTCGGTGATCCCCGTCTCGACGGTCGGCCGATACCACTTGTCCTGGGTGTGCGCGGCGAGCGTGTACGGCGTCGAACGAATGACGAGATCCGGTGGCGCGCCAAACTTGTCGGCGAGCTGCCACCGGTTCGGATCGGGGAATTTGCGCGCCGGCGGCTCGTCGGCGGCGTTGCCACGCGGCGTTCCGTCGTCGACCCAGTTCACGATAGTCTGAATCTGCTCGTCGGTCAGGCTGCGATCGTTCTTGAATTGCTGAACGCCGACGGTCTTGTCGATATGCCAGGGCGGCATCAGACGCTGCGAGACCTTTTGCTTGATCTCATCCGCGGCCTCCACGGCGTCCTGATAAGTGAGGAGCGACATCGGCGCGATCGAGCCGGGCTGATGGCACTCCTGGCACTTCGACTGAAGGATGGGCGCGACGTCCTTCGCGTACGAGACGGCCCGGTGTGTGTTGGCCGTCGCGACCTTGGGCCCGTAGACGGCCACGGACAGCGTGAGCGACGCGATGGCCGCGCCGAGCAAGTTCACGGTGTAAGGCTTCACGGTGTCACCCTCACTTTGACGAAGGCGTTCGTCCAGCAACACTGCGAATGGCCTGCGGAGGTAACATCTGAGTCCGTCGCGCGCACTCGAATGATATAGTCTCCGGGCTTATTAAAGCTTACTGTTGTGCTCGCTGAGCCACCTTTGGGAGTAAGTCTCGATGACGCGGGTGCGAAGGTGAGCTGCGCCGGTCCCTGATGCGTGAACCAAGTGAGGACGACCGGCGTGCCTGTGCGTGACGTTGCGCTGTTGCCGTCATCCTTGGCGACGACGTCGATGGTCAACGGCTTCCCGACGGTCGCCGTGCGCTCGACCATGATCCCGGCTGGTCCGCGCGACTCCGGTCCGCTCGCGCCGAAGGTCAAAATAGGAGGTGTGTTGTTGGAGCCCGCCTCGCCCTCCAGTGCGTCGATCTGCCACTCCTCGCGCAGGCTTCCCGGAATCTCGAAGCTCTTCCCCTGCATTTTCACGGTCCAGACGACCTTCTGTTTGTCGCCAAAGTCCGCCGGCACCTTCACCGCGAACACGCCCCAATGACGACGCGGATAGAAGTAAGTCGGCTGCCCCTGATCGGGATTGCCGGGGCTCACGAAGTTGTCTGGCCCGATGGGAATGTTCAGCACTTCCGTGGCGTTGCGGTTGTAGTAGCCGAACGACAAGCTGTAAGTCCCATCGGCGTTCTTATACCAACCCTCGAACGCGGGCGTCGCCGTCTGGCCCGACGGCGACAGGGGTGCGAGCGGCGTCTGTGCGCGCGCCAGCGTGGGGGCCGCAGCCAACGCAACCGACGTCAACACAGCAAGCGTCGTGAACCGCACAGCGAGCATCCAGTCTCCGGGCGTAGAGAGAGATTTTGGGGGCCGCGTGAACATGCGCGGCGCCACGCAAGTCGTGCAAGGGCAAAGGCGTCGGATGTATTCCGGTTTTGGGTGCGGCTGACCATCATTCCTCGTCCTCAACCCCAAGCCACGTGCTCGCCTGCCTGTCCCCACGTCGCTCGATTGCGCTGCTGGCGCTCGTCCTCGTCGGCTCCAGCGCCACGGCGCAGAGCGGGAACCCAAAAACCGCCGCGCCCGCGTCGAATGGATTCACAACGGCCCGCGGTGAATGGCCGAGCTACACCGGCGATGCGCGTGGTTCCCGCTATTCACCGCTCGACCAGATCTCGGGGGCGAACTTCAGCTCGCTCGAGGTCGCGTGGCGATTCAAGACCGATTCGCTCGGCCCGCGCCCCGAGTTCAAGCTGGAGAGCACACCGCTCATGGTCGGCGGGACGATCTACACCACGGGCGGCACCGGCCGCGCCGTCGTGGCGCTCGACGCCGTCACAGGGGCGCTCAAGTGGACGCATAAGGAGGACGAAGGACCGCGCGGAGCCGCGGCGCCTCGCCAGCTGTCCGGCCGCGGCCTCGCGTATTGGACCGACGGACGTGAAGAACGAATCCTGTACGTCACGCCAGGCTACCGTCTTCTCGCGCTCGACGCGAAGACGGGCAACCTCGTCTCATCGTTCGGCACGAGCGGCGCGGTCGATCTCAAGACGGATATCGATCAGGAGATTCTTCCCGATCTGACGACGGGCGAAATCGGCTACCAGGGAGCACCGGTCGTCGGACGCGACGTCGTCGTCATCGGCGCCGCGTTCCGCGAAGGCACTGCGCCCAAGAGCTTCAAGAACAACAAGGGCTACATCCGCGGCTTCGACGTTCGCACCGGCAAGCGCCTTTGGACGTTCCATACGATTCCGAAGAAGGGCGAGCCGGGGTACGAGACGTGGCTCAACGGCTCCGCCGAACCCGCGGGCAACACAGGCGTGTGGAGTCAGGTGACGATCGACGAAGACCTCGGCCTCGTCTACCTCCCCGTCGAATCACCGACCGGCGACTACTACGGCGGCCACCGTCCCGGCAACGATCTCTACGGCGAAAGTCTGGTCTGCCTCGATCTCAAGACGGGCGCGAAGAAGTGGCACTACCAGCTCGTACACCATCCGATCTGGGACTTCGACATCCCCGCCGCGCCGGTTCTCGGCGACATCACAGTGGATGGCCGCGCGATCAAAGCCGTCGCCGTGCCGACGAAGCAGGGCATCCTCTACGTCTTCGATCGCGTGACGGGGAAGCCGGTCTGGCCGATCGAGGAGAAGCCCGTCGAGAAAGGTGAGGTGCCGGGCGAATGGTATTCGCCAACTCAGCCGATGCCGACCAAGCCCGCCGCATACGCCAAGAACGGCACTTCGATCGACGATCTGATCGACTTCACACCCGAGCTGCGCGCTCAGGCGGTGCAAGTCGCGTCTCGCTACAAGCTCGGGCCCATCTTCACGCCGCCCGTGGTCAGCAAAGCCGACGGTCCACTCGCCACGCTCGCCCGCGGTCCGACGAATGGTGGATCGAACTGGCCCGGCGGCGCATTCGATCCGGAGACGCACACGTTCTACGTCGCGTCGTCGAACGCGGCGGCGGTCGTGCTCGGGCTCGTGCAGCCGAGCAAGGACAGATCCGACATGGATTGGGTCGCCGGCAGCGCCGCCCCCGCGGGACGTGGCGGTGGACTCGGCGGCGGAGGACTAGCAGTACAGGGACTATCGATCTTCAAGCCGCCGTACGGAACGATCACCGCGATCAATCTCGACAAGGGCGAGATCGCCTGGCAGGTGCCGCACGGCGAGACGCCGGATGCGGTGCGGAACAACGAAGCGCTCAAAGGCCTCAACATTCCGCGCACGGGCCAGGCCGGATTCACCGTCGGAACGCTCGTCACGAAGACACTCGTCATCGCCGGCGACCCGCAAGTAACGACGCTGACGACGCGCCCGCGCGGCGCGATGCTTCGCGCTTACGATAAGAAATCGGGGGCCGAAGTTGGCTCGGTGTTGCTCCCCGCTCCGATCAGTGCGTCGCCGATGACCTATTCGGTCGGCGGCAAACAGTACATCATCGTCGCCGTAAGCGGGGGCCCCTATTCAGGCGAATTTGTGGCGCTGCGCCTCCCTTCCGGAGGACCGCAGTGACGCGACGAATCCGCGTTGCAATTCTGACGAGTTTTGGTGCTGTGGCTTTCTTTGCCGGCCGCACCGGTTCGCTGAACGCGCGCGAGAGCGTGCTCGCCAAGACCGTGTGGGACAGCGTCTATTCGGTGGCGCAGGCCGCCCGCGGCGAAACGGCCTACGCCAAAGGCTGCGCACGCTGCCACGGCGCTGCGCTCACCGGCGGCGATCAATCGCCGCCGCTCGCCGGCTCCGCGTTTTTAGGAAACTGGAACGGCCAGTCGCTAGTCGACCTGCAGCAGCGCATCAAGACGACGATGCCCTCCGACAGCATCGGCATCTATGACGCGAAGTTCGTCACCGACGTCGTCGCGTTCATGCTCAAGGCGAACGGCTTCCCCGCCGGGGACGCCGAGCTGTCGAACGACGACGCGACGCTCAAGGACATCGCGATCCGCGCGAGTCGCCCCGCACCGCCGAACTAGAGATCGCCGAGTCGCCGAGTCGCCGAGTCGCCGAGTCGCCT
>DATMHK010000270.1:0-27205 GCA_035554995.1 Gemmatimonadaceae bacterium | reverse complement strand
GCCCGGCTTGATCCGCCCGATCGCGCCGGCGTAGCCGCGATTGGCGTGACTCTCCAGCGCGGGATCGGTCTTGAACGGAACCCAGACGTCGCCGCTCTGGGGAAAATTGAACCCCTGCGACATCACGCCGACGACGGTGTGTGCGCGCCCGTCGACGTTGATTGTTCGTCCGACGAGCGCGGAGTCGCCGCCGAAGCGTCGCAGCCACAGTCGATGACTGATCAGCACGACCGGCGCTCGACCGCGTTCATCCTCATTCTGAAGAAACAGTCGTCCGATCGCGGGCCGCACGTCGAGAATTGCGAACAGGTTCGGTGAGATCTCCGAGCCGGTGACTCGCTCGGCGTCACCGGAGCCGCCGCTGACGGTGTTCGAGTTCCACGTAAAGATCCCGATTCCACTGAACGTCTGGTTGCGATCGCGCCACGCGATGAAATCCGGCCACGAGATGTTCACGTTCTTGTAGCCGCGCCCCGGATTGTCGGCGTAGATCGTGACGAGCTGTTCGTCGCGCGGGTACGGGAGCGGGCGGACGAGAATCGAATATGAGGCCGAGACGATCGCACCGGTGACGCCGATGCCGAGCGCGGCGCACACCACGGTGGTGATCGTGTACGCCGGCGTGCGAAGGAGCGATCGCAGGCCGACGCGGGCGTCGCGAATGAACTCGGAGATCCAATCGGCTCGGCGATCGCGGCGGATGATGCGCTCGTCGATGCGGACGGTGTCGGCGCGAACAACGTCGGCGTCGCCGAACTCGTGCAGGGCTTGGCGTCTCGCGTCCTCGGGCCGGGCGCCGCGCGCGACGAGGTCGGAGATGCGTGCTTCGAGGTGGAACTGGATCTCGTCGTCCACGTCGCGCTTGGGGTCACGGCGCGAAGGCTGGAACCAGCGGAGCCATCGCTCGCTCATAGCGGACGCTCCTCCGTCTTCAGGACTTTGGCGACCGCGTCGACGAACTGCGACCAGGTTCCTGTTTCCGTCTTGAGCTGCTGCCGGCCCTTCGGCGTCAGGCGATAGACTTTTGTCCGGCGTTTCGTGCTCGAGATCTGCCAGCTCGATTCGACCCAGTCGCGCTCCTCGAGGCGATGGAGCGCCGGGTAGAGCGAACCCTCGCCGACGCGGAGCACCTCCCCGGTCAGCGTCTCGATCCACCGCGCAACGGCATATCCGTGCGCGGGACCCCACGACAGGGTCTTGAGGATCAGGAGGTCGAGGGTTCCCTGGAGGAGATCAACGGTCCGCGGCATATACCCATCGGCGTTCGATGTATAAGCCACGATACTGCCTGCATACATCGAATGTCAATGGGTATGCCGCGGTGTATCGCGCTAGATGTAGCGAAGGATTCCGCCCGGGCGCCGCGCTTTCAGGCTGGCGTACCAGCGGCACACGGGATAGAGCAGAGCGATCGTGATCGCAAATACCAGGTAGAGCAGCGCGAGGCTCCATCGCTGACCCTGGGGGAGCTGCACGTACGGCGCGGTCGCGAAGGCGCCGGCGTGCCAGGAGCCGTCGCGTAGTCGCCAGGTAATGAGCGACAGCGCGTGGATGAGCGGGATGTGCAGCAAGTAGTAGAACATCGGCACGCGCCCAAACGTTTCGAGGGCGCGAGCGATCCGGCCGCGCGCGTCGTCGGCGAAGGGCAACAGCGCGATCATCGGGCCGAGCGTCATCAACAGGAACAACTGCGAGTCCCGATACTTGTTCTGGTCGAGCAGCCGATAAACGAAAGCGCGGTTGTCGCCGCTGCGTAGTGCCGTGATCGTGCCGGCGATCAGAAGAAACGCAACCGTGGCGCCTAGTCCGATGCGGAGGCACAGCCGACGGCGTTCGTCAGGATCACGGAGCAGGATCAGGCCGAAGCCGTAACCCGCGGCCATGATGCCGATCCAGGGGACGATGTTGTAGAGAATCTCCAGACTTGGCCCGCCCTTCCCCAGCTCGATGCTGCCGCCCGTATAGAGAAAACTCCATAACGGCCCGAGCGACGGCAGAAAGTGGGCGGGAACGCGCATCAACGTCTGAACCGCCATGACGACGATGCCGAACACGCCGACACTCGCCGGCGAAAACCGCACGAGACCCGCCATCAGGATCATGCACCAGCCGAACATCCATATGACGCCGCCGAGCACGAAGCCCCAGTCGAGCGTGAAGGTCCAGCTGACATGGATGAGCGTGAGCTCCAGTACGATGAGCAGCAGTCCTCTCGTCGCGAGGTAGCGCGACAGCTTCTTCGGATCGCCGAGCCGATGGCCGTAGAGAAACGCGGCGGTGCCGGCGAAGAAGACGAACGTCGGCGCGCAGAAGTGCGTGACCCATCGCGTGAAGAACACGCCCGCGGTCGGGCCGCCGGCCGGCACACCGGAGTAGACGCGGACATGGTCGATCGCCATGAGCACCATGACGAGTCCGCGCAGCACATCGAGCCCCGCGATGCGCCCGACGCCGGCACTCGGCCGCGCCGGTGGCGTGTAAGTGGAGGCGGCGGCGAACGCGGTCGTAGCCATGGTCTCTCCCGGAGCGGACGCTCTAACCTTTCGCCCGCCGGTCGCGGGTGCAAGCCGCCGCATCAATAGAGGCCGGCTTCTTTCGCGGCAACCACTCTCGCCGTCCGGGCATCTAATACGTAACCTTTTATCCCGCCCCGCTGCCGGGTGCACACCTTTCTTCGACTCTCGACCGACCCCCACCCATGCGCTTCCGTCGCTTTGCGCCGGTTCTCACCGCACTGCTGCTCCCCACAATCGGGCGGGCCCAACTCGATTCCGTCACCCTCGCGGGGTTCCGCTGGCGGAACATCGGACCGGCAAATTTCGGAGGGCGCGTCGCGGACATCGCGGCCATCCCGAGTCCTTCGAAGACCTTTTATGTCGCGACCGCCGGCGGTGGGATCTGGAAGACCACCAACGCCGGGACGACGTTCCGACCGATCTTCGACAATCAACGCGTCGTCTCGATGGGGGCGCTCGCTATCGCGCCATCCGACACGACCCAGGTCTGGGCGGGCACCGGCGAGCAAAATTCTCGGAACACCATCGAACCCGGGATGGGGATCTATAAATCCACGGACGGCGGCAAGACGTGGAAGCTCATGGGGCTCGAGAAGACGCAGCACATCGGCCGCATCGTCGTCCATCCGACGAATCCCAACGTCGTTTATGTCGCCGCCCTCGGGGCCGCGTGGAAATCAAACCCCGAGCGTGGGCTCTACAAGACTGAAGATGGTGGCGCTACGTGGAAGTTGATCAAGTTCGTCGATGACAGTACGGGGTTCATCGACGTCGCGATGGATCCGTCGAACCCGCAAGTGCTGTTCGCGTCGGCGTACCAGCGGCTCCGCGGTCCGTACTTCCTCAATTCGGGCGGTAAAGGGTCCGGTCTGTGGAAGACGTCGGACGGCGGCGCGACGTGGACCGAGATCAAAGGCGGCGGATTCCCTGAGACGAAGAAGGGCCGCATCGGGCTCGCGATCGCGCGCTCCAATCCACAGATCGTCTACACCCTCGTCGAAGCGGACACGAACCCGAATCCGAAGCCGGCCCCCGGCTCGAAGGCACAGACCAAGAGCGGACTCTATCGCTCCGATGACGGCGGCCAGACTTGGAAATTCCAGAACGACCAGGACACGCGGCCTTTCTATTACTCTCAGGTCCGCGTAGATCCAAAGAATCCAGAGCGGGTGTATTGGTCGTCGACGCCCGTGCTCTTCTCCGACGACGGCGGCAAGACCGCGCGCTCGGCATCGCAGACCACTCATGTCGATCACCACGCGATGTGGATCGACCCGAATGACCCCGAGCACATCATCGTCGGTAACGACGGGGGCGTGGCGCAGACCTGGGATCGCGGCGGCAACTACGTGTCGAGCACCGCGCTGCCGATCGGGCAGTTCTATGGCGTGAGCTTCGATTTCGCCGTGCCGTACAACGTGTGCGCCGGCGCGCAGGACAACGGCTCGTGGTGCGGCCCGAGCCGCCACCGGCAGGGCAGCGTCGGCTCGGCGTTCTGGTTCGGCTATTCCGGCGGCGACGGATTCTGGACCGCGCAGGATCCAACGGATCCGAAAATCATTTACGGCGAGTCGCAGAACGCGGGCATCACGCGTTGGAATCTCGCCACCGGGCAGACGAACTTCGTGGGCGCCGGCGGGTCTTCGTTCATCCGCTATCGCCAGTACGAGGATTCCGTCATCCTCGTGCGCGGGGACACGACGCAGACCGAGACGCGTGACGTCCGCAATCACATCGCCGACCTGCGCGCGCGCCAAAAGCAGGATTCTCTCAATTCGATAACCCGGTTCAATTGGGAAACGCCGTTCTTCCTGTCACCACACAACAAGGACGTGGTGTACGTGGGCGGCAACCATGTCTTCAAGTCCACCCAGCGCGGCGACAACATGTTCTCCGTCTCGCCCGATCTGTCCAAGCAGGACATGAAGAAGATCGAGGTGAGCACGAAGACGACCGGCGGCATCACCGTCGACGCGACGGGCGCCGAGACGTACGGGACCGTCGTCGCGCTCGCCGAGTCGTACGTGAAGCCGGGTCTGCTCTACGCGGGCACCGACGACGGCAACGTGTGGGTGACGCCGAACGACGGCGCGACGTGGACGCAGATCGACTGGAAGAAGTTCCCCGGGCTTCCGAGCAACGAGGTGTACGTCAGCCGCATCGAGCCGTCACACTTCGACACGCTCACCTGGTACATCTCGTTCGATAATCATCGCAACAACGACTTCACACCGTACCTCTACACGACCACGGACGGCGGGAAGAGCTTCACCTCCATCGCCGCGACGCTGCCGACCGGCGGACCGGATCACGTGCACGTCGTGCGTGAGGATCCGTTCAACAAGGATCTTCTGTTCGTCGGTACGTCGGTCGGGGCGTATGTGTCGACCGATCACGGCGCCAACTGGCGCAAGTTCATGAGCGGCCTGCCGACGGTCCCGGTGTTCGATCTCAAGATTCACCCGCGCGATCGCGAGCTCATCGCGGCGACGCACGGGCGCGGGATCTTCATCGTGGACGTCGCGCCGCTCGAGCAGATGGCGGGCAAGACGCTCGCCGATGTCATGCTCTTCGAGCCGAAGCGTGCATACCAGTATAGTGATCCGCCGCGCATGGGTCAGACGAACGACCAACAGGTGTACGGAGCGGCGAGCCCGCAGTACGGCGCCGAGATCGTCTATCGGATCGCACCCAGCGCACAGCCGCCGGCAACCACGGTGGCCGGCGCTCCGGGAACGCAGCCACCTCCAGCAACCGTGGCCGCCGCGCCCGCGACGACCGCGACGTCAGCAGCGCCTGCGACCGAAACGCGCGCCGTCGTCATGGCCGGCGGGGCCGGACCGACGCGCGGCGCGCCGGCGAATCAGGTGAAGGTCGTCATTCAGGATGCGAGTGGAGACACGATCTTCACGACGAACGGGCCGGGCAACCCCGGACTCCAGCGCGTGGTGTGGCCGTATCGTGGGACGCGCAAGCTCGCGACCATTCCGGCGCTCAGCCCGTCCGCGCTGCGCGATAGCATCGTGCGTGTGCGAAAGACGACGTTGGTGTTCGATTCCGTCGCGAAGGCGGGTGGGGACACGGCATTCATGCGCCACGCACGCGAGCTGCTTTTGCCGGCCGGCGCGGCGCCACAGACGAACATCAACTGCGGTGGCGGTGGCGGCCCCGGGACCAATCCCGATCGTCCGGGCGAAGGCGCCGTCGTGCGCGGCGGCGGCGGCTTCTCCGGCTGCACGATGACCGTGAACGGCGCGAACATCGACATGGACAAGTACCAGCAGCTGCAAACGGCGATCAACCGCGCGATCAACCCGAATGCGAACCCGAATGTGTTCTTCTTCGGTACGCCGGGAAATCGCGGCACAGTCGGATTCGAGGCGTCGACCGGGGATTACCTGGTGACGATCAACGTCGCAGGGAAGGTTTATAAGCAGGTGCTGCACGTCGATCGCGTACCGCTCGGTGAGGTGAGATTGCCGTAATGATGAGGCGTTCCTGGATCCCCTGCGTAATGGTGATGATCTCAACGATGACCGCGTGTTCCGAGCCGATTACGGGAACGCGGCTCGTTGAGACGCCTGACGGCCGGATCCTGCCGCAGGAAGATGTCGATCCGCTCTTTCGGACGGATTCGTCATCGTACGTGCTGCGGGCAACGGACATCGGCTGGCAGGTGCGAATCGGCGCGACATTTACAAATCGAACTAACGGCACGGCATTCATCGTCAACTGTCAGGGCGGAACGAACGTTCAGCTCGAGAAGTTGGTCAGCAATGGATGGGTCTCGGTCTGGTCACCGTTTCTGCTCGCGTGTCTGAGTGCGCCGATCAGGATCCCGGTTGGCGGGGCATACCAGAGCTCCGTGTTCGTTTTTGGAGGATATCCGGACAACAACTACGCGCCGAAGTTTCCGATCACCGATCTCGACGGCGTGTACCGACTGAAATGGACCCAGATCCTGTCGTCCTATGACTCCGAGGCTCTGAAGTTCGGCAACCCGCTGCCGGACGAATGGAGGGTTTCAAACCGGTTCCGGCTAGTGGCGGAGCGACGGCCTTAGCACTCATACTGAAGGGGAGTAACGGCGAGGCGACGGTGCAGGACCTGATTCGACGCGACGACGATTCCCTGTTCGTGATCCTCGCGCGCCACGCGCGCGAGCGATCGCCGATGGAGCTGTGGACGACCGCCGTCGGCGGAGTCGTCAACACCGCGTTCATCTGGTGGCGATTCCCCGCCCTGCACTGGCTCGCCGCGGGATTCGGCGCTGTCGCCGCCTATGGGATTGGCGGACTGTGTGAGCGCCTGCTCGCGGCGCAACAGTCAGGCGAAACGCCGTCGCGCTGGCGTAGCCCACTCCTCATCACCGTTCGCTCCATCGCTCTCGTCGGCGGACTCGGCGCCGCGGCGCTCGCAGTCCTCGCGTTCATGGGCGCTGCACTGGGCGGCTGGCAGCATTGACGGGCGATGGGCGATCCAGAAAAAAACAGAGCGCGTGATGCCTGACGTGAGTATCGCTATCCTCTCACGACTCGCTGCTCGTTCCTGACATCTCGATGCTGGACTCGCGGTGAGCCCTGAGATGTCGGCTTGGGCACGACAGGCTTTCGCAGTCGATCTGATATCTCGAGTCTGACAGCGAGTCCAGCATCGAGATGTCAGCTTTCGAGTTTGCGAGACGTGAGAGGAAATGTTGTCCCGCCATCGTATTCTATGGCGCCGGCGGCCGTTAGACCCTCACCAGATGCCGGCGTTCTGCCAGCTCGGCGATCGCGTTATCGGTCACATGCAGGCAGCGTCGCAGTCCCTCGAGCGTGTGATCGCCCATGTGACCGATGCGGAACGTCGTCTCTTTGAGGTCGCCGTAGCCGCCACCGATCGTGAAGCCGCGCGCCTTCACCGCTTCGCAGACGTCGGGACCGCGCATGCCGTTCGGAACGACGACGACCGTCACCGTCGGAGAGCGTGCGCCCTCGGGCGCCATGATCTGTAGGTCCACACCGCGACGCATCGACACACCCTGGACCCACTCGATCGTCGCGTCTCGCATTTGCAGGTGACGGTCCCACCGGCGCTCGATCCCCTCGCGCCCGATGTCCTCCATCTGCGCCTCGAGCGCGTACATCAACGTCGTCGCCGATGTGCTCGGAGTCTGGTTCTTCTCGGCGTACTTGTCGTACTGGAAAATGTCGAAGTAGTAACCGCGGTTCGCCGCTCGCTTGGCTTGTTCCATGTAGTCGGGCGACGCGACGGCGAAGGCGAGGCCCGCGGGCAGCGCGAGGGCTTTCTGCGATCCCGTGAACACGAAGTCGAGCGCCCAGGCGTCGACCATGAGCTCAGCGCCGCCTGCGCCGGAGACGCTGTCGACGAGCAAGAGCGCCCCATGCCGATGCGCCAGCTCGGCGACCGCGCGCACGTCGGTGATGACACCCGTCGACGTCTCCGAGTGCGCCACCGTGACCGCGGCGAATCGCTTCCGCGACAGCGCCTTCTCGATCACGTTCAAATCGAATGTGCTGCCCCAGGGAACGACGACGCGCTCCACGGTTCGCGCACACGTCTCGGCGACCACCGCGAATCGCTCGGAGAATCCGCCGTTGACCAGCGAGAGGATCGGGCCGTCGGCGAGGTTGCGGATCGCCATCTCCATGAAGCCAGTCGACGACGTCGCGCCGATGTACACGGGGCGCGCGGTGAGCAACACGTCGCGCAGGCCGGCTTCGATCCGCGCGAACATCGCCTCGAACGCGCGGTTCCGATGGCCCATGATCGGGCGGGTCAATCGTTCCAGGATCTCGGGTCTGATCTCGGTCGGACCCGGCACGAAGAAGGTGCCGAACTGTGGCGGGGGAGTATCGATCATGCGCCTAATCTAGGCGCCGGGCGCGTTCGCGCGGCGGAGAGCTTTGCCGGCCGTCGCGCCGGTGTATGTCCCGCCGTCGATCGTAAGAACGCCGTTGACGAGGACGAACCGCATGCCCGTCGCGCTGAGCGTCGGCTGTTCGTACGTGGAGCGGTCGGCGAAAGTGTTGTTGTCGAACACGATGATGTCGGCGAAAGCGCCCTGTTTGATCACACCGCGGTCGTTCAGTCCCAGGATCTTGGCGGGTTGCGCGCTGCTGCGTTGTACGGCGCGCTCGAGCGTGAGGACGTGTTTCTGGTTGACGTACTCGTGGAACAACTTGGGATACGTGCCGTACTTGCGCGGGTGTCCGTCGCTGCCGTCGGAGTCGGTGACGATGAAGTCCGCCTTCATGAACTTCTCGATGTCCTTCTCGTTCATGTTGAACGACGCCACGCCCGGATCCTGTCCGGCCACGATGATCTCGAGCGCCGCTTCGACGGGAGATTTCTTGCGCGCCGCGGCGATCGCGTCGAGACGCTTGCCGAGGATCGACGTGTCGCGCGTCGAGGAGATGAGCAACGAGTGCGCCCCATTCCGACGACGGAGATTGTCTTCCATGTCCTTGATCAGCCGCGCGCGCGTGGCGGGATCGTTGACTCGGGCGCGCAGCGAATCCCGGCCGCCGGCTTCCGCCCAGCGCGGCAGCAGCGATGCGCCGAGGCTCGTGCCGGAGGCCGTGTACGGGTATTGGCCCGCGGTGATGTCGATGCCCGCGGCACGCGCGTGCTTCATGAGCGCGATTACAGTGTCGCTCTGACCCCAGACGTCGGTGCCCAGCGCCTTGATGTGTGAGATGTGAATCGGCAGACGCGCTTCGCGGCCGATGCGTATCGCTTCGTTCACCGCGCCGATCAGTCCGATGGTGTACGAGCTCTCGTCGCGAATGTGCGAGTCGTACAATCCACCTTTCGCCGCCGCGACTTTCGCCAGCTCGATCACTTCCTCGGTCGTCGAGTAGCTGCCGGGCGCGTAATACAGTCCTGTGGACATGCCGATCGCGCCCTGATCCATCGCGCGGCTCACGATCGCCTTCATTGAATCCAATTGCGATGCGGTCGGCGCCGCCGCCGACATGCCGAGAACCATACCCCGCACGGAACCTTGGCCGATATAAACCGCCGCGTTGGTGCCGATGCCTTGCTTCGACCAATTGTCGAGCAACTTGCCGATCTCGGTGCCGCCGCCGCCGTCGTTGTTCGTGATGACGGTGGTCACGCCCTGCATCAGATACGGAAGATTCGCCTTGCGCTGCGGCGACGTGAGGTCGCCCTGCGTGTGCGTATGCGGATCGATGAAACCGGGCGCGACGACGAGGTTCGTGGCGTCGATCGTCTTCGCGGCGGTTACGTGCGACGCCGCGGCATCACCGACGAACGCGATGCGGTCGCCTTTGACGCCGACGTCCGCCCTGCGGCGCGCGGCGCCCGTCCCGTCGACGAGCGTGCCACCACGAATGAGAACGTCGACCTGCTGCTGGGCGCCGAGGTGAGCCGCGGAGGTGCCGAGTAGAGCGAGCACGACGGCGGCACGAATCGTCATCGAGGAGGATTGAGAAAGCATCCCCAAGAATGGCCTCTCACACCGGTTCGCGCGAGCCCGAGAACGGTGGTTCAGCCCGGCGCAGAGTCGACGATCACCCGCCACTCGTCAGCTGCAACACGCGATCGAGCACGGCGTCGCGCTTCCCCACCCCGGCGTTGCCGCTTCGCGGAACTACGACGTTCGGCGCGATGCCGGCGTCTTCGACGACCTTGTGATCGATCGTGTATTCGATCCACGTCGACAGCTCGTACGTCCATCCGTTCGCCAGCTCGCGCGTGACGGGCCGGCCCGAAGCTCCGCCCGTCGTATCGCCGACAGCGATGACGTTCGGCAACTGCCGCAGCGCGAGCGCGACGTTCTCCGCCGAGCTGAAGACGCGACGATTGGTGAGCAGATACACGGTTCCCGTGAACTTGCGCCTGCCGGTCGGACGAAGCGTCTCGGTGATCGGGTCGGTGAAATCGTCATGCTTCGGGCCGTTGCGAATGCGCACGGAGCCGAAGTCGCGTGATTGTTCCGTGAATCGTCCGGCGACATCGAGAGCAAGCTCGTAGTTACCGCCCGGATTGCACCGCAGGTCGAGGACGAGTTGGCTCGCGCTCTGAAGCGAGTCGAGCGCGGCATCCATCTCACCGTCCCACCCGCCGCCGACGAAGTTCGGAATGCGAATATAGCCGACGGAGGGAGAAAGCCAGCCGACGTCGAGGTGCGGCGTGACGGCGGCGCTCAGCCGACGTGTGAGGTACGTGCGCTCGACGAGCGTCGAGTCGAAGTCGAGCGGCTGCAAATCGGACGCCGCCGAATACGTCGTCATAGGCATCGCGCCGTGGCCCGGCGTGAGCGTGACGTGCCGATCGTGGAGCGTGGACAGCATGTCGGACAGCACGCGCGCGAAGGCGAAATCGGATTGCGCCGCGACGGCACGCGGCCGAAAGACCGCGCCGACGGAATCCCAGTTCACGTGCTTGACCGCGAACATCGAATAGGTGAGATCCGTCTCGTGCCACAGTTGGTCGAACATCGCCGCGTAGCTTCGATCGGCCGGCGCCACGAGGGTCGGATCGGCGCACGCCGTTGCGAGGAGCGCGGCGGCGCCGAGGAGAAATCGGCGGCGCATCATCGGTGCTCCGTGGGACGCGTGAGTCGGAACCCGAAGGTCAGCATCTGCGATAGCACGCGGGCGGGGCGCGCGTCGTCGTAGCGCAGGCCGCTCGCCTGATACGCGAGCGTTCCAGTGAGATAGCGCGAGAGCGCGCGCTCGTAGCCGACTTGTCCACTGCCACCGCGCAGCGATGACCACGTTGCGACGCGGAGGCCGGGCATTGGGTCGAGCGACGATGCGGCGACGTACGGGTGATCGACGACGGAGACCATCGGCACCGTCGCGACGGCGAAGACGCGCCCTCCCAGCATGCGATACGAGGCGTCGAACGCGGGGCCGATCGAGCCGACGTTGAATCGGTATCTCGATGTTGAGCTGAGTCCGTCGGCGAACGAATGCGTCGTCCCCGCGAGATTCGCCTGCGCGGCGAGACCAACGGCGAACGTCGCGCGGTTGTCAGCCGACGACGCGACGGGTTTCAGCAGATAGAGATCGGCGCGACCGTCGAGCACACGCTCACTGCCGAAGCCACCGCCGAGCGGGCGCAAATAGTGCGCGCCGCCGGTGGCGAACGCTTCGAGGCAGAGGCCGCGCACGTTTGCGGAGGCGCCAAGGCTGAGCTGTGGACCTCGTCCTTGATATTGGGTGTTATTGATCGCGGCATCGGCTCGGTCGTTCTGGCTGATTCCCAGCGACGCTTGAACGGACGTGGGCCGAGCGCAGGGCTCGCTTTGGGCGAGCGCGGCTGCTGGAACGGCGGCGAGAACCACGAGCGCGAGCCGTACAGCGTACGTCACAAACATCCTACTGCTACCTGAAAAAAAGGGTGACGCGGAGGGAACTACGAAGCGGGCCGAGCGTAGAGGCAGGGTACTGATCAGCGGCGGGCACGGCCCGTCGGAAAAACGCTCGATATCAAACGCCGATCACGACTTTAAATATAGACTCGATACGCCCTTCGTACAATTGAATCGCGCTATCGTCGAGCAATAGACACAGGCGTCGTCGCGATCTTCAGATCGACGCCGGCCTGCCGAAGCAGTGCCGCGAAGCGAGGGCTGCGACGCACGAGATCATACGCGGGATCGCGCAACGGTAAGAAGAACACCCATATCGCGCCGCTCGTGCTCGCCGAGCGTTCCAACGCGTTCAGAGCTGCCGCCGAATCCCCTCTCGCCAAGGAAACACTCGCCGATGTCACGTCGACGAACCACGGTCGCGGCGTTCTCGCGTCCATCTGGCGAAGGAGACGATTCGCCGTCGCGGTGTCGCCGGCCTTCGCGTAGACGAACGGCCCATACGTCATCTCCGCGGGGGACTGCCCGGCGACGAGACGGAGGGCCGCGTCATTTTTGCCGATGTCCACGTTGAGCAATGAGCCGATGTTGGTAACAGGCAGCGGGGTGGAATCGAGCTGCACGGCCCGCGCAATCTCGGCGAGTGCCGAGTCTGTGCTGCCTTTGAGAAACAAAGCGTAGGAAAGCCAAGCCGAGACGAGGGGAGACGTCGGTTCCAGCTTGCGAGCCCGCGCGAGCTGATCGAGGGCTTCATCGGCGTAGCCGCGCACGATCAGATGCCGGGCGAAGGCCTGTCGTATCAGCGCGTTGTCGGGCTCGAGCTCGATCGCGCGGCGCATTTCCGCGTCGGACCTCTCCCATTCTCCGCTGAAGCTGTGGGTCACGCCGAGCGCGGCGTATCCGTCAGCCAAGGCGCTGTCGAGGGAAAGCGCGCGGCCCGCCTCGGAGACGGTCAGCTGCCTCACCGCGGTTGGCGGCGTACCCATGAAGAACGGCTCGAGCGCCAGCGCATTGGCCAACGCGGCGTGGGCGCGCGCAAAATTCGGATCGAGATCGATCGCCCGCTGAAAACTCTGAATGCTCTGAGCCACGCCGGAGCCGCGACGGCGGAGCTGCGCTTGCCCGACCAGGTAGTGGTCGAGTGCTGCCGGGTTGGTTGTTCCAGCGGACGACGCGTGACGCAGGACGCCGACACGCGTGCCGAACTTGGCGCGTAACGCGTCCGCGACGCGGCGCACGACGTCGTCGGTGATCGATGCGAGATCACTCGACGCGCGCGTGAACGATTCCGACCAGATCTCGCCGCGCGAGCTCGAGTCATTGAGCTGCGCCGAGATGGTGACCCGCCCTTCGGTCTCGCGAAGCGTTCCGGTGAGCAGCAGTCGAGCGCCAAGCGCGCGCTCGATCGCGGGAACGTCGGGCGCATTTGCCCCGGTTTGATCCTTATAGCGAAATGCCGCGCTGCGTCCGACGATCTGAACGCCTCTGACCTTGGCGATTCCGTTCAGGATCTCATCGCCGATGCCGTCGCTGCGATAGTCGAGCGCGGTGTCGCGCGCCAAGTTCCTGAACGGCACGACCGCGAAGGTGAGCGGCTCATCGACCCGCGTGCCGTAGTACGCCCACGCGGCGAGCGCGGCGACTACCACTATCGCAGCGGCCGAAAGCATGACGGTCATGCGGCGTGATCGGGTGACCGGTGTGTGCTGTACTGGTTGGCTCGTCGCGGCGTCGAGCGCGAGCAGCACGTCGTCGGCGCCTTGCGGGCGACGAGACGGATCTTTCTCCAGACATGACGCGACGAGGCGCGCCACGGCTTGCGGCGCGTCGGGCCGAAGCTCCGTCACTGGCCGCGGCGTTTCCTGGAAATGCGCGGCAATGACGTGATGCGGAGCGTCGCGGACAAAAGGCGGCTGGCCGGTCAACAGCTCGTAGGCGACGCAACCGAACGCGTAGATGTCGGCTCGGTGATCGACGTTGGGATCTCCCGCGGCCTGTTCGGGCGCCATGTACGCCGGCGTTCCGATGCTCGTTCCCGTTCGCGACACCATGTGGCTGGTGTCGCCTGCTCCGATCAGACCGCGCGCCGCGCCGAGCGCTTTGGCGATGCCGAAGTCGATGACGACCGCCGTGCGGTCCGAAAGGAGAATGTTGCCTGGCTTGATGTCGCGATGGACGACGCCGCGGCTGTGCGCGAAGGCGAGCGCGCGCGCGACGTCTCGCAGAATGCTGATCGCGTCGCTCACCGGCAGCGGGCCGTCGCGCAGCAGGCGGTCGCGCAACGAACGCCCCTCGACGAACGGCATCGTGTAGTAGGGAAATCCGGCAGCGGTGCCGGCGGCGAGCACGGGAACGATGTTCGCCTGTTGCAGCGAGGCCGCGAGCTTGATCTCGCGCGCGAATCGTTCGGCGCTGATCCCTTCCGTCATTTCGGGCGGCAGCACCTTGATCACGACTTTCCGTCCGAGCCCGCGCTCCTCGGCCACGAACACCCGCGACATCCCACCGCCGCCGATCTCACGCTCGAAGACGTAGGTCGCGGCGAGCGACGCTTGCAGCGTCGTGTCCATGTCGCTCGACCGCCGGGCGTCGTTGGATAGCAACTCCGCGCGTTCTTTTCCCGCCAGCTCGAAGATCGAACCGTCGCGACGTTGCGATTTCGTGTCGTCGCCATATGCCGCGACGAAACGACCCAGCTCGGCGGCGAGGGTCGCGTCGCCGCCGGAGATCTCGCTGATGTACGCTTGCCGCCGCTCGACCGGCTGGTCGAGCACGGCATCGACGAGCGGCGCGAGGCGCTCCCAGCGCTCGCGCGTCATCGGTCGCGGCGGAGTGTCCGGCGTATCGCTCACGCGGCGAGCAAGTCTCGAAGCAGGACGCGCGCTTTCGCCCAGTCGCGCTCCACGGTGCGGACGGTGACGCCGAGCGCGGCGGCGATCTCGTCGTGCGTGAGCCCGCCGAAGAATCGGTATTCGACGATGGATGCCAACCGCGCGTCAACGCCGGCCAGGCGATCGAGTGCTTCGTGGATCTGGAGCAGCGCGCCGGGACGCTCCTCCGACGCAACGACCGTGTCGTCGTCGAACGTTACGACGTCGTGCGCGCCACCGCGCTTCGCCGCGAGGCGCGCGCGAGCGCGGTCGGTCAGAATGTGCCGCATTGCCACGGCGGCGAGGGCGAGAAAATGCGCGCGGTCGGTCCATTGCGCCCGCGACTGGTCGACGAGCTTGAGGTACGCCTCGTGGACCAGTGCCGTCGTAGCCAGCGTGGCCTCGTGCGACTCGCGCGCGCGATGCCGGTGGGCGATCTCGCGGAGCTCTGCATAGAGAACCGTCGTAAGTCCGTCGAGGGCTTCGCGGCGTCCGCTTCGAAGCGCGTCGAGCACATCCAAATCGGGCATGTCGGGTTTGCAGCGCGTTTCCCGCTCACTCTGACAGGGGGCACTCCCCGTCGCCCCAACAATGCCGTCCACCGGAGGGGATGGCAACTCGCGCTATCCCCCCACTCCATGTCCCGAGGAGGTAAACTCGCATGCGCACGCTGTTCAGGACTCTGCCCGTCTTCGGCCTGATGGCCCTCTTTGTCGGGTGCGAGCGGCCAGGCCCAGTCGACGTCCCCCTCCCAGCCACGGCCGCCGGGTCGCACGCCAACGCCGACTCACACGGCGGCGGCAAGCCGGAGCTCGATCCGACATATGTGGACGGCAAAGTCGTCTACATGGTCGGCCCGCATCTCATCGTCAACGCGCGCGAGACGCAGCCGAACCTGTACGCGCACGCGCCGGAACTGTACCTGCTCGTCTACCCACAGCAGGACGTGCCGACAATCGATTCTCCGCCGATCACGTTGCCGTCCGGATACGAGCCCCAGTGCGACCCCTGCTTCCACCCCGGACTCCCGGCACCGTTCGTGTTTCACGACCACGTGATCACCGGCGCGCCGGGCATGGGAAACGATGGAACGGCCGGCGAAATGAAGGCACCGTGGAAACTCATTCTTCTCGTCTACAATCCCGCGTACGCATCGTCGCCCCACTTCACGCCGATCAAGAGCGAGGATGACATCGACGCGGCAGAAGCCGCGGGAAACGTTTTCCTGCCGATCAACCCGGGCGGTGAGAATCCGTATGAGATCGATACGGGGAACGTGTTGATCTGTCCGATCGTCGGGAAGAAACCGTAGAATCGGCAAGGCTTCTCTGAAACGTGGTCAGGCTAGCGGCCCACCGAAGCCGGTGGGAGATTCGTTGCCTGGCCACGCATGTCTTCCGACGACAGGACCGTAACGCATTCCGAACCGACGCCGCTCGATCGTCGGGCTTCGACGGCGCTCGCCGAGCGCTATCGCGTTGATCGCGTGCTCGGCCGTGGCGGGATGGCGACCGTGTACGCCGCGGACGATCTCAAGCACGGCCGGCGCGTGGCGATCAAGATTGTCGATCCCGCGGTAAGCGTCGCTCTCGGGCCCGAGCGGTTCCTGCGCGAGATCCGCGTCTCGGCGTCTCTCCAGCATCCGAATATCCTGCCGCTGTTCGACTCGGGCGAGGCGGGCGATTTGCTCTACTACGTCATGCCGCTCGTCGAGGGCGCGTCGCTACGAGAGCAACTCAAACAGCAAGGCCAACTCCGGCTCGACGAGGCCATTCGCACGACCGAGCAAGTTGCGGCGGCTCTCGACCATGCGCACTCACACGGCGTGGTGCACCGCGACATCAAGCCGGAGAATATCCTGCTCGACGGCGATCGCGCCGTCGTCGCCGATTTCGGAATCGCGAAGTCGCTCGACGCCGCAAGCGAGTCGTTAACGGCTACCGGTGTTGCCGTCGGAACACCGACGTACATGAGTCCGGAGCAGAGTACAGGCGAGCGGATCATCGACGGGCGAAGCGACGTGTACTCGCTGGCCTGCGTGCTGTTCGAGCTCCTGGCCGGCGAACCACCGTTCACGGGAGCGTCCGCGGCGGCGGTGATCGCCAAGCGCTTTGCGGGCCCGCCGCCATCCGTTCGCGTCGTGCGCGACGGAGTGCCGCTCGCGGTGGATCGTGCAATCTCGCGCGCGCTGGCTCGAGCGCCCGCCGACCGGTTTGTCACCGCCGGTGAGTTCGCGCGCGCACTCCGATCCGACGGCACGCGTCGCTTCGCGCGGCCGAAGCTATTTCGTGGCGCCGTGATCTTCGGAGTGCTCGCCGCCGCAGGCGTCGGCGCCGGAATCTGGATGAGCAGCCGTCCCGGCAAAACCGCAACTCGCGACAGCGTTGCTGTGTCGCTCGTGGCCCGCGGAAACGCCCAAGTCGATCGACGGAACTCCGAAGGCGTGCAGCGCGCGGTTCAACTCTACCAGCAGGCGATCGCGCGTGACTCGGACTACGCGGACAGTTGGGCTGGACTTGCTCGTGCGCTGTGGATGGCGAACAACTGGCGATTTCCCATTCCAGGGCTTGCCCCCGACTCTATCGTTCCACTGATGTTGCGTGCGGGTAACCGCGCCGTGGACCTGGACAGCAACAACGTTCAGGGACTCTTGGCAAAGAGCCAGGTTCTTCGTGCCGTCGATCCGACAAATCTGGTTCCGCGGTTTGCAATCGTCGAACGCGCGCTCAAGCTCGACTCGACTTCGGTCGATGCATGGTTCCAGCTTGGGAGCTTGTGGCAGGACAGTCTGGAGCTCCGCCGTGCCATCGATGCCTACCGCCGTGGCACGAGAGTCCGGCCCACGCACGCCAATTCGGTCGCGTTCATGGGCTTCGTGTACTGTTGGCTGCGACAACCTGATTCGGCGCTCGTCTGGGCTGACAGCGCCGCAAAGATCGATCCGGCAAACGTGCTTGCGCGGCAAGCCGTCGCCTTTGCGCATCGTGGGCGCGGAGAGTGGGAGGCGACCCGGCTTGCCTACGACGCCGTCGTCCGACTTGGCAACGGACCGGAACAGGTCTTTGGCTTCGCCGGCCTCGCCGAGCTCGCGTGGCGTCGCCACGATCGGAGCGCGGCGGAGAATATCATGAGGCAAGCCACGGCGCACGCCGACACGCTGAACCCGACGATTCACGACGCGGCGTACCTCGCCTGGGGCTACGCGCAGACGGGACAGCCGGAGCGAGCGCTCCGTCTACTCGAGCGCTACGAGCCGCGCTCGGATAAGCATTTCCAGCTGCATCTGAAGCGCGAGCCGATGCTCGATGCGCTTCGGGCGCTTCCGCGGTTCCAGGCCTTGTTGCTGGGTCCACGTCAGTAAACGCGATGCTCGGCGAATACCGGTCAGTCCGGGCGTCGCGTCCTGACGAGAATCACGCCGTTGCGGCACCGGCAGTTCAGACCGTAGCGCATCTGTCCGTCGTTCGGCTGAAGAAACGCGATCTCGAGGATCGCTTCGAGCGGAATGCTGTCGATCAGCGACGGCTCGCCGTTGTAAATATCGTCGACGTAGAGCGCGATCTCCGGCTTTCCAATTGTCGCTCGCCGTCCGGAGCCGATGAGAAACTCCGGTCGCAACCGCCGAATCACGCTGAGCGTCGACATCGTGTTCGGTATCGCCAGATCGCTCGACGTCAGCGTCGCGGAGCTCGCGCGCTTCATTGGTGTCACGTCGGCCGCGGCGTCGAAACCGAGCACGCCTTGCTGCGCGATCCCCGTCGCACACGCGCTTGCCAGCACGACGAGCAAAGGAATCGAGAGCGCGGCTTCGCGCGAACGTGCGTACATCGTCATACCCACCTCCCCTCTCACTCGATCACTGTGGGCAACGGTTACGTGCGCTCGAGAGTGATGAGCAAGGGAAACGACTCCGGGTGTCCAGCCCGCGGTGCGAGCGGGCTGCGTCGGCGTTCGGCCTTTTTGATCAGGACGTTGGCGCCCGTGGCGCACCGCATTGGACATGGTCGACGTCAACGCGCAGTGGCCGAAGGTCGCATAGCGCCAGTGAGTTGCGCACGGGATTTCAAGACGTTGCGGTCGTAGCGCTAGCGATTGGGGTCGTTACCAACCTCCGAGCCAGCGAGCGCGCCGTGACCGTTGCTCCGGTGTGACGTTCGCCACGTCGACGAGCCTCACGCGCGGCCGATCGTAACCCCGAAGAATCATGTCGACGTGAACGGGCTTGCCGTTGCGTCGCAGGTCGAGTGAAACGGTGTCGCCGGCGTGCAGTGGGCGAAGCGTCGCGAGCAGTTGGCCGACAGTCGACGGGCGCGCGCGGTTGACCGATTCCACGACATCTCGCGTGCGAACACCCGCGCGAGCCCACGCTCCGCGGGGATACGTGATCGCCAGCGCGACAGCCGAGTCGCCGACCGATCCAATGTTGAACCGAAGGTCGGGCACCGGCTTGCCGGCGGCGTCCATCGCGGGCACCGTGTCCACGACGATGCGCCAACCGAGGCGCGCGGCGGCCGGCGCGAGATCGATCAGACCCGCCGCACGGATCTGACGGTCGAAGAACGCGGCGAGCCGGCAGCCGCACACCGCACCGGCGACGTGCTCGACGTCCTGGCTCGAAAAGCCTTTGCCGCTTCTGCTCCGGTCGTAGAGCGCTCGCATGACATCATCCAACGACCTCTGATCGTGTGTCGAATCGCGAATCGCCGCGTCGAGTGCCTCACCGAGCAGCTCGCCCTGCAGGTAGTAGCCGCTCGTCGCGTTCGGATTCTCGACGATCGTCTGACCGAACGCCAACGAAGCGGCCTCCGGCGACACGGTCGTCGCCCACGGCACGCCGTAGTAACGCGACAGTAGCCCTTCGAGGTGGCCGGCACGCGTATCGGCGCTGTCCGTGAGCTTCGCGCGACGAACCAACACGTCGGCATAGTGAAGCGTCACGCCCTCGCCGAGCCACAGACCGCCGTTCGCGGGCGAGCGACGGAAGGTCAGCTCACCGTAACTGTCAGGATGGATCGCCACGAGGTTCCATGTATGAAAGAACTCATGGGCAATCTGTACGGCGTGGGCCCGCGGATCGCGCGCGAGCGCCGCACTCGGCACACCGATCGCCACCGACGACTGATGCTCGAGGGCGTCGTCGGCGCCGTCCTGGAGAAGAAACCAGAACGTGGAGGTCGGTGCCGATCGGAATACGCCGAGAGCCTCACGCGTGATCGCCCGAATGTTCCCGAGGAACTCCGTCGTGTCGAACTGCGTCGCGTTCGGCAGCGGCCAGTATGCGACCACGAAGCGCGTACCACCGGCGTCGAACGCCCACCGGCGTAACCGGCCGAGCATGATCGGCGCGTCGAGCATCACGGCGGCGTTTGGCGCCTCGAGCATTCGCGGCGCCTTCAACGAGAGCGCGGTTGCGAGCTGCCACGACGCGGGTGCGTGAATGGCGATGGTCGTCGGTGCATCGGCGAACTGCGGCAAGTAGAGCAGCACGTCGGGCGGATTGACGAACGCGCCGTCGCGTCGCACGACACACTGCCAGGCTCGGCGTGTGCCAGTCGTATCGGGTGGAAGATGAATGGTGTAGCGAATGTCTGCGGTGCCGTTCGGCATCGACGCTTCCCAGAGCGTCGTGTCGGCGCGCCGTACGTTCGGCGTCTGAAACTCGACGTATCGCCAGAACCGCGCGTCGTATTCGGGATGCACCTTCATCGCGAGCTGAACGCGCGCGGGAGCGTTCCGCAGGTGAATCGTCACTCCAATCGCGTCAGTTCGCGCCGAGTCGATGTTGATCTCGTAGCTGATCGACGGACTCGGCGACAGTGCGCCAGTGATTGCAGCGACGATCAGAGCAAGGACGGAGATTGGCATGTGCGGTCGATGTTGGTGGCCATGACGGTCGCCTTCACCATATGAGATGGTCGCCGGCCCCCGGCTGTTTACAAGGCCAGTCGATTCCCGCTGGTTCGGATGCTTGCGCGGGAACGGGGCACACGTGAACCTTTTTGGTACCCCGCTGTCCTCCCGGTTCAATGCGCTTCAGCGACGTCCTGGCGACCGCGATCACCCAGATCCGCGCCAACAAACTCCGCTCGTTCTTCACGCTGCTCGGCGTCATCGTGAGCGTGGCGTTCCTGGTCGCGGTCGTCGCCGTGATCCAGGGGATGAACGCGTACGTCAAGGAAAGTGTGGCCGACGCGCTGATCGGATCGAACACGTTCCAGGTCCGCCGGCTGCCGATCAACTTCGCGTTGATCGAAGACGCGGAATGGTTGCGCATGCAGCGCCGGCCGAAGCTCAACGCGTGGGACGTGGACTTCGTGCGCAACGCACTGCCCGACGCCGCGGGAATCTCGGTACAATCCGGCTTCCCCACGCCGCGCAGCGACGTCGTGTACGGCAACAAGACCCTCGGCTCGGTCCAGGTATTCGGCGTCACGCCGGAATACCAGACGATTCAGGATTACAAGTTCAAGTACGGCGAGCCGCTCACCGAGGTCGACACGCGCGAGCGGCGCTATGTGGGCGTGGTCGGCGCGGACATCGTCGACAAGCTGTTCAACGGCATCAACCCCGTTGGTCGATCGATCCACGTGCACGGCATCCCGATCACGATCATCGGGACGATCAACGCCAAGGGAAAAGTGCTCGGCCAGTCGTTCGACGGATTCGTCATGCTACCGATCACCACGTTCGAGTCGATGTATGGACGCCGGCAGTCGAACACGATCTCCGTGAAGATGACGGAAGCGAAGGACGTCGCGCCGGCGATGCAGCGAGCCGAGGAGGCGATGCGCGTCGCGCACCGGCTGCGGCCCGGTGATCAGAACAACTTCTCGATCGAGACGGCCGATGCGCTCGTGAATTTCTGGAAGCAACTGACGCAGGTGTTGTTCACGGTCATTCCCGCGATGGTGGCGATCGGCATCGTCGTCGGCGGGATCGTGATCATGAACATCATGCTGATGTCGGTGCGCGAGCGGACGCACGAGATCGGGCTGCGGAAATCGGTCGGCGCGCGGCGCGCCGACATCCTCAAGCAATTCCTCGCCGAGTCGGTAATGCTCGCGGTCCTCGGCGGAGCGATCGGCGCGGCGGGAGGCTGGGGCTTCTCGGCGTTGATCGCGGTCGCGTCGCCGCTTCCCGCGCGCGTGACGACTTGGTCGATCCTCGTCGCGCTCGGATTGGGCGCGGGCGTCGGCGTGATTTTCGGCGTGTATCCGGCGAACCGCGCGGCGCAGCTCGACCCGGTTGCGGCGATGAGGGCCGACTGATGCCGATTCGAAAGCTGTTCCAGCTCGGCGATCAGTTCCGCGAGAACGTGTGGTCGGCCGTCGATTCGCTGAACGCGGCCAAGGGACGGTCGGGCCTCACCGTGCTCGGCGTCGTGATCGGCGTGTCGACGGTGATGGCGATGGCGACGATCGTGTCAGGGATTCGCGACCAGATCGTGGAGACGATCGAGATCGCCGGCCCGACGACCTTCTATGTGTTGCGCGCGTTCTCGCAGACGCCGGTGAATCCGCAAGACCTGCCGGCCTGGATTCGCAATCGTCCCGAGCTGACGATGGACGAAGCGGACATCATTCAGAAGCTGCCGGAGATCAAGTACGCGGCGATCTGGGGACAGATCAACAACAAGGTCGAATACGCCGGCGCGCACACCGGCATCGGCGTGATCATCGGCGCGGATGACGGCTACTCGGAGATCTATGGTGGCGATCTTACGGAGGGCCGGTGGTTCACGCACACGGAGGAAGCGAGCGGAACGCCGCTGGCGGTACTGAGCGTCGATGTGGCGACGAAGATCTTCGGGGCGATCCAACCGATCGACAAGGTCGTGCGAATCGGCGGCCGTCCGTTCAAAGTGATCGGCATCTATCAGGCGGCGGCGAACATTTTCCAACCGCCGGGCCAGTCAACGCACGCGATCATCCCGTATCGTGCGATGGACCATCAGTTCTTTGTCGATAAGACGAACGCGGTGTTCATCCCGGTGAAGCCGCGCGCCGGCGTGACGGTAGTAGCGGCCGAGGAGGCGGTGACAATCGCATTGCGCGAGAGGCGTCGGCTCCGGCCGGCGGATCACGACAGCTTCGATCTCATCACGCAGGATCAGATTCTCGATTCGTTCAATAAGATTACGGGAGTCTTCTTCCTGGTAATGGTCTCGCTGTCCTCCGTCGCGCTATTGGTTGGCGGGATCGGGGTGATGGCGGTGATGATGATCAGCGTCACCGACCGGACGCGGGAAATCGGCATACGGAAGGCTGTCGGCGCGACACGGCGTGACATTCTTCAGCAGTTTCTGATCGAGGCCTCGGCGCTGACCGGAACGGGCGGCTTGATCGGAGTTGTGATTGGATTGCTGTTGGGGCGGTTGGCGAGTTTTGTGATGAAGGTGCATGGGACGACGCCGGTGAATCTGACCCTGCTCGCCGTTGCGGTTTCCGTCGGGATCGGGTTGGTCTTTGGCGTTCTACCAGCGAGGCGCGCGGCAAGCTTGGACCCGATCGAGTCGTTGAGGTACGAGTGAGACCGCGCGATTGAACTTGTGTCGTCAATCGTAAGAAGGCGGACCGACCAATGAGTGTTTGGGACCTCCTCACACAGCGCGGCCAGGATCTGCTTCAACACGTCGTGACGCGGCTCCAGTTCGAGCTTCCGGCCGAACCGGCGCCCGCGGCGTGGCAGGAAATCCTCGCCCGCAACGTGCCGCTTGCGCGGGACCTGAGCGCGCCTGATTCGGATCTCCTGTTGCGCGTGGCCCGAGTGCTGCTCGACGAAGTCCCGTTCGAGGGATGCCGCGGCCTCGAGATCGACGACGAGATCCGTGTCACCATCGCGGCGACGGCCGGTTTGCTCCTGTATCGCCTGCCATATCCGCGATTCACGAAGCTGCTTCGCGTTCTCGTCTATCCCGACACGTTCGTTCCGGTAAAGGCACCGTCGCGCCACGACGTGATCATCGCCGAGCCGGATCCCGCGCTCGGCCAGGCGTGGATCGACGGGATGGTCGTGTTGTCCTGGTCCGACATTCTGGACAATGCCGCGAGTCATCCGCGGGGCGGAAACGTCATCCTTCACGAGATGGCGCACATCCTCGACGCGGAAGATGGCCGCTTTGATGGAACGCCGCTGTTCGACGACTCGAGCCAAGGCCCCGGCTGGGCTCGCATCCTCGAGCGCGACTTTTCTCGCCAGCGCGAGGCCGTCGATGCCGGCAACGATGGCCCGCTCCGTGATTACGCCGCGACGAATCACGGCGAATTCTTCGCTGTCGCGACTGAAGCGTTCTTCTGTGAGCCTCTACGACTCCGCGCTGAGCTGCCGGAGTTGTACGACCAAATGCAACGCTTCTTTCGACAGGATCCCGTCGCCGGTTCCTCGTCGAGCTGCCGCGAATAGCGTGACACCCGCGGATTGAACCACGCCACTGGTTACAACGGTGGACCGGGAGCTGGAAGCGTTGCTGGACAATCCGCACCTGGGGCAGCTCGTGCGTCGGTTATCGCCCTACTGCGCGAGCCCCGCGGTTTAGCTCAGCGACGAGCGCCGCGAGCGAGCGATACACCGCGGGCCAACTCGATGAAGCCGGATTGATCATCTCGAAGTGCCCCGACTCCGGCAGCTCGACGAGGTGCGCCGACGAGTCTCCAAGCGCGCGCGTGCGCGCGAAAAAAGCGCGACCAACCGGTCCCCAACCCGCGTCTTTCGCGCCGACGACCAAGGTCTGCGATACACCCACCGGCGCGAGTCGCATCGCGGATGCTGCCGCGTATCGATCCGCGTGCGCCGCCGGCGAACCGCCCATCAGCTTGTCGATCACGTTCTGGCAAACACCGCTCTGATGGAGTTGCTCCAAGTCCGGGGCCGGCGCGAGCGCGAAAACCGCCCGCACCCGTAGCGGATCTTTGACGTAGAGCTCACTCGACGCTGGAATCTTCGGGCGAGCGGCGAGCCAGAGCGCGAACGCTCCGCCGGCGGAATGTCCCGCGGCGATGACGCGACGCAGATCCAATTGGTATTGCCCGGCGATTTGGCGCAGATGGTCGGCGCCGCGCGCGACATCGACAAACGTGTTCGGCCAGCCACCGCCGTCGTCACCGACGCGACGATACTCGATGCTCCACACAGCGAAGCCGCTGTCCGCGAGCGCTTGCTCGAGTTTGCCGACGTGGGCGATGTCGAATGCCGAGAGCCAACACCCGCCGTGGACGAAGATGACGACGGGATACGGCCCGGGCGTGCGTGGCAGTCGCAGATTCGCGAATTGGAGCGGCGACGCCCCGTACGCGATACGCGCGGTCGGGGGGCCGGCCGCGAGCGACGCAAGGTCGTTCGAACCCATCAGACGCTGCGCGCCGAGCGGCGACGCGACGAGTACGGCTAGTACAAGCGCCTTGATGCTCATCGGTTGAAATAGGAGGCACGGCCCCGCGGCGCGCAATCCAGCTCGAGCTACTGGCCGCTCGGAACAGTCACCGCGAGTGAGAACGTCCTCCCTTCACACGTCGCCGTGATCGTCGCGTAGCCGGGTCCCGTCGCCGAGACGAGTCCTGTCTGACTGACTGACGCGACCTCGGGCGAGTCAGTGGCCCACACCACTGCCCGATCGGTGAGGCGATTCCCATCTGCGTCGAAGATGAACGACGTCAGCTGGCGGGTCGCGCCCACGTCGAGCAGGAGCGCCACCGGCGCGACGGCGATCGACGCAACTCCCGCTCGCACCGTCACCGTCGCCTCAGCGACCTGATTCTCCATCCTCACCGACACGATCGCCGTGCCGACCGCCTTCGCGAGCAGTTCGCCGTACGGATCTACTTCAACGATCGACTCGTTGCGGCTCGTCCAGATCATCGCGCGTCCCTGCAGCTCGCTGCCGCTCGCGTCGAACGCTTTCGCGACGAGCGTGGCCGACTCACCCGACTCGAGCGTCACCGCCGACGGCGTCACGACCACTCGCGCGATCGGCGTTGATGGTGCAGGCACCGGCGATCCGGTCGAATAGTCGCCGCATGCGACAAGCCAACTTCCGAGCAGCCCTATTGTCAGCGACGCGAGTCGCCGTGTTCTCCAAGTAGACATTTTTGTGTTTTGAATGGCCCAATCAGTTCGTGTTTCCCGGAACATGCCGAGGGCCGCTTACTAGGCGCTTACGGGATTCCGCGGAGCCAAAGGGAGGCCATCGACCCGGAGAAGCGTTCACCCCGGAGATGTTGCACCGGATCCGAGCCGTTCAAAGCCGTTGACGCGCGCGAAAGTTCCCGCGCAGTCGTCACTCGTCTGATTCCAGCGCGGCGATCATGCGCGCCGCAACACGGCCGACGAGGACCTCCCAATCGTATTCCCTGGACCTGCTTTGACGCTCGCGGATGCGCGTTTCTTCTTTTGCCTCGGAGCCGACCGCCGCTACAAGGGCGTCCGACCATGCGTCCACGCCGGAACACAACGTGACCACGTCGCTGAACTCCAGCAGCGTCCGCATGGGGATGCCAATGCTTGGCAAACCTGCCGCCAGGTACTCGTGCAGCTTCAAAGGAGAACCGAGGTTGGCATAGTCCGTCATCCTGTACGGCATGATGCCCACGTCGAAGTGTTGAACGTATCCAGGGACATCGCGCGACGGCTTATCGCCCAAGAAGAAGACGTTCGGCAACTGGGCCAACGCCGCGATCTCCGGTTCAATCTCCGGATGGGGCTCGCGACCGCCGATGAACACGAAGGAGTAATCGTGGTGCCGCGCAGCCAGTGTGCGCAGTAGTTGCCAATCCAGGTGCAGTTTCAGATGTCCCGCATATCCGACACGGGGATGGGGCACGGCCGTCAGGTCGGATGGCTCCGGCGCTGGACTCGAGAAAGCTTTGAAGTCCACGCCGAGCGGCACATAGGTGGTGTGAGGGTTGAGGTGGCCCTTGCGAGCCATGAGGCCTGGAGAGTGGATGAAAACTTCGTCCACGCGCTGGATCAATCGTACCTCCGCCGGGTCCAGCGACACATCGTCATCCGAAAAGGCGTAGTCGTCGTCGATGTGGTAGCACACAGCGTCCCACTTCGCATAGTCCAGAAACGGAGCGAACTCCGGGCGCCAGAGATACGCAACGATTCGCGTGCATCCACGCGCGGTCAGAATCTGGCGTGCGCGGGTGACACGAAGCCGAACCAGGGCACGCGCGATTGGCGTATCCCGATACAGGTGCGGCAGCCAGAACTCAGGCGTGTACACCGTAAGACCGGGGGAAACTTCGGTGATGGCTGGTTGTCTCCGTTGGTCCCGCGCTCGCTTGGCAATCCCACTCCGATCATGCGGAGGATTCACCCAGACGACGTGAAAGGCTTGGGACAAGCGGCTGATCATATGATGTCGTGACGCCCAGTGCGGCGACCACCGCTCTGGAACGAATGCAACAACGCCAATATCCGGATATCGCGGGGTAGGTTGATCCATCGTCGAGAAATATGCGGTCGAGAATTCG
>DATMHK010000269.1:0-3287 GCA_035554995.1 Gemmatimonadaceae bacterium | reverse complement strand
AATTCGCGCCGGCGCACGGGGCCGAGAAGGGACTCTCGGAGGCCGGCCAGACCATCGTGCTGCTGCTCCTCGTCGCGCGCGAGTTTCACGCGTTCACGTTCGTGTTCAACGGCGAGCTCGAAAAACAGTTGCACGATCCATCGCGGGAGCTCGCATCCGGATTCGGCTTCGCGTTCGGCCGGTCGTTCACGCGGAAGGTCGCCGCGATGATCGAGCTGCGCACCGAATCGAGCATCGACTTCCAGCGAGATCGGCTCGTGCTGGTGAACGCCGGCATCATCGACGGCGTGCGCAACGTCGTGTACGCGAACATCGGCCATTCGGTGTTCTCCGACGACGGAGGGCATTTCTACGCCGGCGGCGGCTTCAAGGTCGTGATCGGCCGGTAGCGTGCTACCCTCGACAGCCGTGGGCCGCGACATCAGGCTCGCGCTCAGGCGGCTCGGCGCGACGCCTCTCTTCACAACCTTCGCGATTCTCTCGCTCGCGGTCGGCGTCGCGATCACGACAGCCGTGTATTCGATCGTCGATGCGGTGTTCCTGCGCGGCCTCGGCATCCACGAGCCCGATCGCGTCGCCGTCATCGTCACCCCGTACAGCGGACGGCTGCTGACCGGCACGGTGTCGGAGCCGGACTTCCGCGATGTGCAGACCGCCCAGACGTCGTTCTCCCACGTCGCCGCGTCCGCCACGTTCGTTCGCCGCCTTGCCCTGCCGTCCGTGACGGAGATGGTCATCGGCGAGTCGGTGAGCGGATCGTACTTCGCCACGCTCGGCGTGGGCGCCAAGCTCGGACGCACGATTCAGCCGAGCGACGATGCCGGCGGCGGACGTGTGGTGATGCTGAGCGATACGCTGTGGCGACGGCGGTTCGCGTCCGACCCGCGGATCGTCGGCGCCACCGTGGCGATCTCCGGAGAACCCTTCGAGATTATCGGCGTGGCGCCGGCCTCGTTCAGCGGTCCTCGCGGATGGCTGGTGGGCACGCAGTTCTGGATTCCACTCGGTACCGAGTCACGGTTGAAGGAGTCCCCCCGGACGGCGGCGCCGCGCGCCACAGCACGAGACGATCGACGGCTCACCGTCTTTGGCCGCCTCGCAACGGAGGTGACGATCGCCGCGGCATCGGCGGAAATGCAGACCATCGCCGAGCGGCTCGACGAGTTTTTTCCGCCGCGATTCCGTGGCAAGGGCGTCGGCGCCACGGATCGCCCGTGGCGCGCAAAGACCATGGCGGCGATCTCCGACGACGAGGACTCCGCCGTGCGCCGGTTCGGGATGACGCTCGTGGCGCTCGTCGGGTTGGTGCTGGTCGTCGCCTGCACGAACCTCGGCAACCTCGTGCTCGCCCGCGGAAGTACACGGCTGCGCGAGCTCGCCGTGCGGCGCGCCCTCGGCGCATCGAGGTGGCGGCTCGTGCGCGAACAGTGTCTCGAGAGCGTGATGCTGGCGGCCGGCGGCGCATTCGCGTCCTACGTCATGTTCGAGCTGTTGCGCGTCGTGATGGACACCGAGTTCAGCCTCGCCATGCCTTTCGGCGGCCGTACCACGCTGTCGTTTCATCCCGCGCTGAACGTGCCGGCGCTGACGATCGCGGTCTCGTCGCTCCTCATCGCGCTCGTCGTCTTCGGCCTCGAGCCGGCGATTCAGCTGACGCGCACGCTCGACGTTCGCGGCGCGCTCGCCGGCGGATCGGCCGCCGGACCGCAGCGCGGCCGGCGCCAGCGGCTTCTCCTGCGGTGGCAGGTCGCCATCGCGGCCGGGTTCTTCATCATCGCCACCATGTTCGTGAAGTACTCGATCGCGGAGGCGCGCCATGATTCCGGCATCGACCTGGATCGAATCGGCGTCGCCGTTCTCAATTTCGACACGCCGGAGTGGAACGAGCCTCGCGCACGGCGCATCTTCGACCGGGTACTCGACGAGCTGCGGCGCCATCCGTCGGTCGAGGCGGCCTCACTGTCGAGTGGATTGCCCTTCGGCGTGCCGAGTACGCTGCGTCTGTCCATCTCACCACTGGAACAGACGAGCGCCGCGCGAATGGACCCGCAGGTGGTGACGACGATCGCCGGGGCCCCCTCGATGTTCCGAACGCTGGGGGTGGAGATCCTTCGTGGACGCGGTTTCGACGATCGCGACGGGCCGGCCGCGCCACGCGTCGTGGTCCTGAGCGAATTCACGGCACGGCAGATGTTCGGTACCGCCGACGTCGTCGGGCGGGAGATGGCGGTCGGCCAGACGCGGTCCCCGACGGCCACGATCGTCGGCGTTGCCGCCGATACGGACGTGGGCAGTATCTTCGCGGATCCGCGGCCACTGGCCTACGTGCCGCTGACGCAGCACTACCAGCCGCTCATCACGGTCGTCGCGCGGGCATCCGGATCGGTGACGAATGCGGTGGGCGCGATGCGCGAGGCCATCCGGCGTGCCGATCCGGACGTGGCGGTCGACACCATCGGGACGGGACGATCGGTGCTCGCCGGACCGTTTCAGGTCCTGCGCGGGCTCGGCATGACGGCGGTCGGCCTCGGCGCGATCACGCTGCTTCTCGCCATGGCGGGCCTCTACGGCATCCAGTCGCATATCATTGCAAACCGCACGCGGGAGATCGGCGTGCGGATGTCGTTGGGGGCCACCGCCGGACAGATCAAGCGCATGGTGCTCGTGGACGGCTATCGTCCTGTCCTCGACGGGCTCATCTTCGGGTTGTCGATTGGCCTCGTCGGCCGGGCGATCGCGCGCGCGTATCTCGAGCTGGACGTCGCCATCGTCGATCCGTGGATGCTGGTGGTGACGCCGATTCCGTTGATCTGTGCCGCGTTCTTTGCCTGCTACTTGCCGGCCCGCAGGGCCGCGGCGGTCGATCCCAACGTCGCGCTCCGCAGCGAATAGCCACGCCGGTAGTTTTCTGCCGGGGACGAGTCTTCATCACTGTACGGTCACGGTGAAGCACCCGGTTCGCAGCTCGTTGGCCGGGGCCGTCAGGCTATCCACCAGCCGGAACATGACATCGAACTGTGTTCCATCCGAAATGGTGGGCGCGACAAAGTCGATGTGAACCGCACCGGAACCTCCCTCCGATGTTTGCAACGTGACGAGCGGGCCGGCCGCTGGCAGCGGAAATGTCACAAAGTTCGGGGCGGGTGGGCCCCAGGGCGGCAGGCCTGCCGCACGCTGGCACGTCCCGTCTGCGCCGTTCGCACGTCCAATCTCAGGAGCTCGTTGAACATAGAACGTCGTGTTCGGCGGGGCATCATGGACGTTGACATTGATTTGCGCGCTGAAAC
>DATMHK010000268.1:0-44909 GCA_035554995.1 Gemmatimonadaceae bacterium | reverse complement strand
CGTCGTACCCGTTCGTATGCAGCGACTGCGTGCCGCCGAGCACCGCGGCCATTGCCTGGACGGCCACGCGAACGATGTTGTTCTGCGGTTGCTGCGCCTGCAGGGTGACGCCGCCCGTTTGCGTGTGAAAGCGGAGCCGTGCGCTCGCGTCGTTCGCGCCGAATCGGTCGCGCATGAGCCGCGCGTACAACCGGCGCGCCGCGCGAAACTTGGCGACTTCCTCGAACAGGTCGTTGTGCGCCGCGAAGAAGAACGAGAGCCGCGGCGCGAAACGATCGACCGCGAGCCCCGCATCGATGGCGCGCTTCACGTATTCCATCGCGTTGGCGAAGGTGAACGCCAACTCCTGCACCGCGGTCGCGCCGGCCTCGCGAATGTGATAGCCGGAAATCGAGATCGGATTCCAGTTCGGAACTTCGGCGGCGCAGAACCGAAACAGGTCGGCGATCAACGCCAGGCTTGGCTCGGGCGGATAAATGTACGTCCCGCGCGCGATGTATTCCTTGAGGATGTCGTTCTGCACCGTACCGCTCAGCCGATCGCGCGTGATGCCGCGCTCCTCGGCGACGACGATGTACATCGCGAGCAGCGTCGCGGCGGTGGCGTTGATCGTCATCGACGTCGACACCGTATCCAGCGGGATGCCGTCGAGCAGGACGTGCATGTCCTCGACGGAATCGATCGCTACACCGACACGCCCCACCTCGCCGAGCGCGCGCGGCGAATCGGAATCGAGACCCATCTGCGTCGGCAGATCGAATGCGACACTGAGTCCCGTTTGTCCGGCGTCGAGCAACATTCGGAATCGACGGTTCGTCTCGGCGGCCGTGCCGAAGCCCGCGTACTGCCGCATCGTCCAGAGTCGGCCGCGGTACATCGTCGCCTGGATGCCACGCGTGAACGGGAACGCGCCGGGATCCCCGAGGTCGCGCGCGTAGTCGACCGGGGATGTCTCCGGGCGGTACGTCACGTCCACCGGAATTCCAGATGGTGTCGACGCGGGAGGGATGCGTTCAGCCATTCTTCTGGTCCGCCAATCTGGCTCCTGGGACGGTAGGCTCAAAACATTGAAACACAGAGGGCACCGAGAACACAGAGAGCTGCTGTGGCTTTCCTCTGTGTTCTCTGTGTTCTCTGTGTTTCAAAATGTTCCAAGCCAGCCTTGAATGGAACTCTGCTCGGCGACTACGCGCCGACAAGCTCCGGCGCGCCGCTCAGGACGCGCTTCGCCAGCTCCACCTCGCGCTTACTGCCGATGAACAGCGGCGTACGCTGATGCAGCTCGGTGGGCAGGGCGTCCAAGATGCGTTGCGTGCCGTCGGACGCGGCACCGCCGGCCTGCTCGACGATGAACGCGAGCGGATTGGCTTCGTAGAGAAGTCGGAGCTTGCCGCGCGGCGTCTTTCGATTCGCCGGGTAAGCGAAGATTCCGCCGCCGAGAAGGTTGCGGTGAAAGTCGGCGACGAGCGATCCGACGTAACGCGTGCTGAGCGCTTTCGACGTCCCGTCGAGGCCTTTGTACTTCTTCATGATCGTACGGACGTTATCGTCCCACAGCTCTTCGTATGAGTCGTTCACCGAGAGGTAGCGTCCCGTCTCGGGAATTCGAATGTTCGGGTGCGAGAGGAGGAACTCGCCGATTGACGGGTCGAGCGTGAAGCCGTGCGCGCCCTGCCCAGTCGTGTACACCATCATCGTGCTCGAGCCGTAGATGACGTAGCCCGCGGCCACCTGCCGGCGCCCAGGCTGAAGGATGTCTTCCATCTCGCCATGGCGGCCGCGCGTGATCTTTCGCACGACGGAGAAGATCGTGCCCACCGGCACGTTGACGTCGATGTTGGACGATCCGTCGAGCGGATCGAAGAGGAGGCAGTACTTCCCGCACTTGAAGTTTTCGGGGATCTGGATGATGTCGGGCTCTTCCTCCGACGCCATCGCGCACAGCCGGCCGCCGTGGTCCATCGCCTTGATGATGATCTCGTTGGCCATGACGTCGAGCTTCTGCTGGACCTCGCCTTGGACGTTCTCGCTTTCGGCGGAGCCAAGGATGTCGGCGAGGCCCGCGCTGCGGACCTTGTTGGCGATCATCTTCGCGGCGAGGGCGAGGTCGTACAGGATTCCCGAGAGCTCGCCCGTCGCTTCAGGATGATTTCTCTCTTCTTCGATGATGAAGCGCTCGATCGTGACGACCGATGTTGCCGTGTGCTTGACCACGTTACTCACCTCGTCGCGGGAGCCTTCTGTCTCACAAACGCCGGACGCGCGACGCCGCGTACGCCCGTGCATCGACCTCGAAGCGATTCCCAAAATAGCCGCGGCGCAGTGACTCCCACAGGTAAAGCAGAGGGAACGCCGGGCTGGCCTCAAACTGGGCTACGTGCCGAATTTCGTGCAAGAGCAATTCTTCCGACGCCGAGGATTCAGTATCCAGCCAAATGGTGTGCCATAGAGTGATCGCGGACACAGCGCGCTGCCCCAGACACCACCCGCCGACGCGCACGGGCAACCCGCCGCGGCGCCAGCGCGCCTCGGCCAATTCGGGATAGCGATCCAGCAACTCCGGCGGCAGCGTCGTCGGACGACCGATCAGCGGTGCGGCTAGCGCGGCGAACGCGTCGGCAATTCCCATGTGTCTCCGGCGGTTTCGACGAACACGCGGTTCCCGTCAGTGCGCGCCACAATCGGGCCGACGAGGTCGGTGCGCAATACTTGCGCCCCGTGTGCGGCAATCCGGCGTAGCACGTCCGGCGTCGGAAGATGGTAGGTGTTGCCCGCCCCGACCGAGACGAGCGCAAGCCGCGGCGATACCGCGTCGAGGAACGGCTCACTGCTGCTCGTCTTGCTCCCGTGATGGCCAACCTTCAGCACATCGGCGTGCAGTTCCGAACGCTCATGCTCGAGCAGCCACTCTTCCTCGGGACGCTCGGCGTCTCCCATGAACAACATCCGCACGTCGCCGTACTCGGCGATCAGCACGACGCTCGCCAGATTCGGATCGTTGAGCGACGCGGTCCACGCGGAATCCGGAGCGAGGATGCGAAACGTGACGCCGTCGATCACGATGACGTCGCCCGGACGCGCGCGACGCCAGCGAATTCCTTCGCGGCGCGCCAGGTCGAGTGACGCGCGATACGACGCGGCGGATCCGGGAAATCCGGCGTCGATGTAGGTCTCGGGATGCATCGCGCGAAAGATCGTCGGCGCGCCGCCGACGTGGTCCGTGTGCGGATGCGAGAGCACGAACAGATCGACGGTGCCGCCGCGCCGTCCGATGTACGGCATCACCGTCGAGCGTCCCGCATCGCCCGCACGCCAGGCGGGGCCGGCGTCGACGAGAATCCAGTGGCCATGCGGCGTCCGAAGTCCGATCGCGTCGCCCTGGCCGACGTCCATCATGTGCAACTCGACGTCGCCCGACGTGGCCGGCGCGAGAGGAAGCCAAACGATCGCCGCTACTGCCGCCGCGGCGATGCCGAGCGGCGCCCGCCACTCGCGTGACGCGCACGCCACGATCACCGCGCCGGACATCACGACGGTGACGCCGGTCGCCAGCGCGGTCGGCGCGACTGGAATCGATGCGCCTGGAAGCGATGCCGCGTGACTCGCAACGGAGGCCAGCCCGGCGAGTAAGGGATGCGCTGCGTCGGCGAAGATCGAGGCGAGGGGGCGAATCGGCGCGATGAGCATCCCGGCGAAGATCATCGGTTGCGCCAGCTCGAGCAGTGGCGTCGCCGCGAGATTGCTGAGCGGCGCGACGAGGCTCACGCGTCCGAACACCCACGCCACGACCGGCGCGGATCCAATGGTCGCGATCGTCGTCCCGATCAATGTGAGCACGATCGACTTGAGCAGCCAATGCAGCCGGTGCACACCGATTCGTCGGCTGACGATGCCGGCCGAGATCATTGACGCCACGCCGACGACGCTCAGTTGGTAGCCCGCGTCGAGCACGACCCGTGGATCGATGAGTGGATGGCACGCACCGACCGTCACGATCGCCCAGCGCGACGTCGGCCGCTGCGCGATGCGTGTCGTCAACAACACCGTGAGCATCGCGGCCGAGCGCACGGCGGGCACCGGCGCGCCGATGACCGCGACGTAGACGATCACGGCGGTGATCGTGACGAACGCGGCTCGGCGTCGCGGCACACCGGCCAGCTGCAGACCGATCTCGATGGCAAGCGCGATGATGCCGACGTGAAGCCCGGCGATGGCGAGAATGTGCGCCAGTCCGGCCGCGGCGAATTGGTCGCGCAGCTCGGGCGACAAGTCGTGGCGGTCGGCGATCAGAAGCGCGCGAACCAGCGGCGCGTCCGACCCGAAAGTGCGGTCGATGCCGGCGCCAGCGCTGTTCCGCCAACGGGCGAGCAGCGACGGTCCTCGAACGACCTGCAGCTCGGCGTGCTGGATGAGGAGGCCGCGCGTTGTGCTCACGACGTCGCCACGCGCGATCACGACGGTGCCGGCGACAGCGTGTCCGTGATCGTTGGAGATCGATACGGGCCCGCCGCATGGGACGATTCGCCCACGCCCGAACCCGCCCTCGTCGATATCGTGCTCGAGCACGACGGTCAGCGCCGGACGGCGCGCGGCATCACGCGCGCACGCCTCCTCCTCTCTCGCCTCTTCGCGCGCCACGATCACGCCGGCAAACGCGAGAGCGCCGAACGTCGCCGCTACGGCCCGCCCGCGGAGAGCGCCAACCGTCGTCGCGCCGACCGCCGCCGCGACGATGAGGATAAGCGAGCCTTGAAACCCGGCGAGCAAGCCGGCGAGGTAAGCGCCAAGCGAATAGGCGACGAGCGGCATTCCGCCACTTTCGCCCCACCGCGCCCCGTCGCCCCCATCAATTCATTTCGGCCCGGTCCCTTTTCTTCGAATTGGGGTCAGACCCCATTTTCGAGTTTGGGGTCAGACCCCAATTAGAGTTTTGTAAATGCGTCTGACGTTATTTGGCCGTTTAGCCGGCCATCGGGAGCGGCTGACGTTCGGGGACGATCTGCCCGGTGAACGTCGAGCCCGTAGTTCCCGTGAGCTCGACCGTCGCGTAACTACCGAGCATCGACGCGTCGCCCGGAACGAGGACCGTCTTGAAATCACGGGTGCGCGCCATGACCAAATCGCCGCCCCGACGAGCTTCGCGCTCCATCAGCACCTCGTGGCGTCGGCCGAGTTGCTGGAGGTTCGCCGATCGCGCGATGCCGCGAATGGTTTCGACGAGACGCGCGAGCCGCTCGCTCGCCACCTCGTCCGACACGGTGAGCTCGGCGGGCATTCGCGTCGCCGGCGTTCCGTCGCGCGGAGAGAACTTGAACGTGAAGCCGTCGGCGAAGCCGACCGCGCGCACCACCTCGAGCGTTTCCTCGAAGTCCTCATCGGTTTCGCCCGGAAAGCCGACGATGACGTCTGTCGTCACGGAAAGACCGGAAATCGCCGCGCGCAGCTTGGCCACGCAGTCGAGGTAGCCCTCGCGCGTGTAACGCCGGAGCATGCGCTTGAGCACCTGCGTCGACCCCGATTGCATCGGCAGGTGCACGTGCTCGCACACAGTCTCGACCGTCGCCATGGCCTCGATCACGCGGTCGCTAAAATCGTTGGGATGGGGGCTGGTGAAACGCACGCGCCGGATGCCCGGGACGGTTCCGACGGCGCGCAGCAGGTCGGCGAAGTCATAGTCGCCGTCGTGATACGAGTTCACCGTCTGGCCGAGCAGCACGACTTCCGTCATCCCCTCGGCGACAACCGACTCCACCTCGCGCCGAACGTCGGCGAGCTTGCGGCTGCGTTCCGGGCCACGCGTTGTGGGCACGATGCAGTACGTGCACCGATAATCGCAGCCGCGCTGCACGGGAATCCACGCTTTCACCTTGTCGAAGCGGCGCGGCTGGAAATCCTCGTAATGCTCCTCGAGGTCGAACGTCGTCGCGATCGTTCGCTCGCCTTGCCTCGCGCGGTCGATCAGGTCGGGCAGCGCGCGATAGCCGTCAGGGCCGAGAACGACGCTGACGTGCTTGGCCTTTTTTAGCAGCTGCGGGCCGAGCCGCTGTGCCATGCACCCCGTGACGCCGACGATCGCGCCCGGCTTCATGTCGCGTCGGAGCTCGCCCAGGCGGCCGATGACCCGCTGCTCGGCGTGCTCACGAATCGCGCAGGTGTTCACGAGAATGACGTCAGCAGCATCCGGACGATCGACTTGGTCATAGCCGTGCGCGGCCAGCTTGCCGAGCATGAGCTCGGAATCGCTGACGTTCATCTGGCAGCCGTAGGTCTCGACGTAGACCGTGGAGCGCTGCTCGCAAGTCATTCTTGCAAAATAGCTTGCGCCATCGACGGCGGATAGGTTGGCGGCACATCGGCAGTCCGCCGAACCGCCAAGCCGCCGGTCGCGTCGCGTTCGAGCACTCCGACGAAGCGGTCGCCCGGTTCGGCGTCCTCGTCGCGCGCGGCAATCGTGAGGTAGTCGCCCGTCACGGCTTCGCGATGCCTGCCTCGTCCCACGACGACGACGTCCGCCAATCCGCCAGTTCGCCGCGCCGCGTAAGCGTGCGCCTTTTCGGCGCCGAGATTCCGCAGCTCCGCCGCGCGCCGTTCCGCGACCGCGGGCGATACCGGCGATCCGAGTCGCGTCGCCGCCGTGCCAGGGCGAGGCGAGTACGGAAAGACGTGGAGATACGTGAACGGCAAGCGCTTGATCAGCCCGAGGGTCTGTTGATGGTCGGCATCCGTCTCACCCCGGAAGCCGGCAATCACATCCGCGCCAAGTCCGAGTACGTCCATTCGCGACGCAAGTCGTTCGACCGCGGCCGTGTAACTCGCCGCCGTGTACCAGTGACGCGCCATACGGTGGAGGACCGCGTCGGAACCCGATTGCAGCGGGGCGTGAATGTGCGGCACGAGGTGATCCGGCGCGTCCGCGAGCAGGTCGATTAACTCGTCGTCCAACTCCGTGGCTTCGATCGACGACAACCGGAATCGCGCCGACGGAACCTCTCGCACCAACCGCGTCACCAGCGCGCCGAGCGACGATCCGATGTCGGCGCCGTACGAGCCGATGTGAATGCCCGTGATCACGATCTCGGCGTGCGCCTCGGCGAGACGAATCGCTTCCTCGACAATCGCGTCGGCACTTCGACTTCGGTTTGTGCCGCGTGCCAGCCGCGTCGCGCAGAAGGTGCAGTGCTCGTCGCAGCCGTCTTGTACGCGAAGCAGCGCGCGTGTCCCGCTCTGCACCGCGGTGCCTCGGAGCGCCAATTCCGCCGGGACGTCGAGTGCGTCGGCGAGTGCCACGAGATCCGCGCCCGGCACCACGCGCTCGACGGTCGGCAGCGCGCGGGCCTGCAGCGACGACGGACGCTGGTCGTCGAGCGCGGCGGCGCAGCCCATGACGACGCTGCGCAACTCGGGACGTTCGCGCGCCGCGCGGCGCACCACTTTGCGCAGCTCCGCTTCCGCTTCCGCGGTGACTGCGCAGCTGTTGAACACGGCGACGTCCGCCTCGGCCGCCGACGCGACGACCGTGTGGCCGCCGGCGTCGAGCATCGCGCGAACCGCCTCGGTGTCGTAATGGTTCGCGCGACACCCGAAGGTGCGCAGAAACACTCTCACGCCGGTACCGCGCCTCCGGCCGTCACACGCACTACCTTGTGCGCCGGCGCGCGCGGGAGCGAGAAGTGGAAGGCGCTGCCCTTCCCCTCGCCGGCGCTTTGAACCCAAATGCGGCCGCCGTGCGCCTCGACGACGAGCTTGCAGAAGGCGAGTCCGAGCCCCGAGCTCCGCGTGCGCGGCATGTTCGGGTTCTTCACGCGCTCGAACTTGCGGAAGATCACCTCGTGATACTCGCTCGGGATTCCCGGCCCGTTGTCGGCGACGGTGAACAGGATCCCATCGCCGTCGCGCCGCGCCGAGAGCTGGAGCGCCACCGCGGACGCCGAGTGCGTGAGCGCGTTCTGAACGAGGTTGCCGAGTACGCGCTTGAGCAGCGCCTTGTCCGCCTCGAACACCGGGGCGTCGTCGGCCACATCCACGACCGCGTTCGCGCCCTCCTGCTGAAAGCGGATTCCCCACTCGTGCACGATCTCGTTGAGCAGCGCGGCGGGGGCGATCGGCTGTGCGTCGAGCGTCATCGTCGCTTCCTCGATGCGCGACACTTCGAGCAGATCACCGATCAGCGCCAACAGATCCTCGGCCTTTCCTTCCGCGTCGAGGAGCATGCGCCGCTGATCGGGGTTGATCGCGCCGAAGTCACCATCGGCCAACATCTCGATCGACGCCAGCACCGACGTGAGCGGCGTCTTGAGATCGTGCACGATCATCTTCATCAGATCGTCGCGCATCTTCTCGACTTCGCGCAGCTTGCGGAGCGTGTCCTCGAGCGAGTCGGTCGCCGCCTTGAGCTTGAGCAGGCTGCGCACGCGGGCGCCGAGCACGAGCCGGTTGTGCGGCTTGGTGAGGAAGTCGTCCCCACCGGCTTCGATCGCCTTCACGCGATCGGTGGTGTCGTTCAGCGCGGTGACGAAGATGACGGGAATGCGCTTCGTGCGAGGGTCGCGCTTGATCCGCCGGCAGACTTCGAAGCCGGTGGAGCGGTCGTCGACGCCCAGGTCACCGGCCGGCATCGACACGTCGAGAATACAGAGATCGGGCCGGTGCTCGAAGCACGCGGCCAATGCCGATGGTCCGTCGGCGGCAGCGATGGCCCGAAAGCCCAACACGTGGAGCTGGTCGAACAGGAGCTCCACGTTCGCCGCGACGTCATCGGCAACGAGAATCAGCGGCGCATCGGCCGGCGGTGCGGATGGCTCCATGTAGCGCTCACGGACGAACGCTGAGTCCAATGCTGATAGTCCAGGCTCTTTCGGTTGCCGGCACATTGGCCGTACGAATCGCGTGAATCAGCGCGACGTCGGCCAATGCACGCTGATTTGCGAACGTCGTTCCAAAGCCGGCGGTAAAGCTCTTCTCCGTTACGGTATTGCTATCCGCCTGAAATGGAAGGGTGCGGTAGCGGAAGCCGCCGCGGAGAAAGACCGTCCGTCCGAGAAAGTGGGGACCCGCCATGTCCGCGCCGACGCTGCTGTCCCACCCGTCGATGGCATTGAATCCGGGGCCGCCGAGCGGGCCGAGCACCGACCAGTTGTCGTGGGCCAAACGTACGGCGATCGATGAGTTGGTGATCCCCGTGTAGGCGAGCGACGCACCGAAATGATTCGGCACCCTCGCCTTCGTAATCACCGTGTCATTGGACGACATCTGGATGTTGCCGCCCTGCCGGTACGAGACGCCGCCCATGAACAGCTTTGAAACGAGTTGGACGCCCGCCGATGCGGCAAAGCCGGTGAACCCGAACAGGCGCTCTTCCGTGAACGTCGCGAACTGACTCGAATCGGTGAACGATTGCGTCGTCGCGATCAAGTTGTGTCCGACGATTCCGTGAATCCCGATGCCTAGTCGCAGCCATGTCGTTGGAATCCACGCTCCCGCGAGCCGGATGTCGTCCATCGCGCCATCGACACGCTCGCGATTCGTCGTCTCCACGCGCTCACTGTTGTTGATCGGTTCCGTCGACGGAAAAATCGTCGTTGAGGTGCGATCGAGAAACGTCGAGGAGCCGAGGCTCAGCACCCACGCCTTCAGCGGAATCGCGCCGAAGACAACCGGGTATCGCGCTGTCGTCGTCCGGTCGATCCCGCCAGACGACGACACCGAGCGATACTCCGGCTCGATCTGGAAGTTGACGAGACGCGTGCCGATCATCGCCAGCGTCGCCGGATTCACCGGCGACAATGGATCCACTTCGGCAATCGCTCCGCCCGTGCCCCACGCGCGGGAACTGAGTTGACCCGTGGGAAATCCAAACCCCTGCGTGCTCAGGGCGGCTTGCCCCGATGCTACGCTCGCCAGCGCCGCCGTGAAGCTGAACGCGACGCCGGCGCGGATTGATCGCGTCATTTTGGAAGCCCGATGTTGGTTTGCGGCACGTAGGTGATCCGAAGCTTCGGGCGGACCGCTGCCGGTGCCTCCATCGAGAAGAAATCGATTTCGGCGGGAAGCTGCGCCTCCGACCCACTCAGCATGCCGATCGCATTGGGACTGATCTCTTCCGTCGTGTTGTGCCAGGTGCGCACGAGACCGACGATCTGGAATGCCCGCACGCCGCTGTCGCCGGGTGCCAAGCGAAGTGAGTCCAGACCGAGGAACCCACCGCCACTGACGAAGCGAAGCACGGTGGCCGCGTCATTCACCACCGGCGACGCCAGAATCGCGACCGGGAACACCCACACCGAATCGCGCGGATTGACGCCCCTGTTGGGCGTTTGCGTGAGCAAGAGCGACGCGCGAACGACCGTGGTCGAATCCAGAAGTCTCGACGGGATGTTGAACCGGAACAGCGACCGTCTCGACGGGATCCCGCCCACGGCCAACTGGGTCAGCGGCGTACTCGTACTGCCCTTGAGCACGATCGTGTAGTCGCGCAGCGGTCCGGCGACGAATGACTCGTTCGGCGGCGTGTTGGAGATGGGTTGCACAACTATCGCGTGGACCGCTGTATCGGGCGAAACCTTGAGACGCAGCGTACCGGGGTTGCCGTTGAGCGACGTTCCGATGCGCACGTCGTACCCCTGCGACGATACGAGACGCAGACCGATGCGCAGATGCGTGCCGTTGGTGATGCGATCCATCACGCTGTCCGGCGAGATCGGGATCCGCAGCGTATCAAGGAGCGATTCCGGAGCGAACGTCTTCGCCCCGAGCAGCCGGCTCGGGCGGAAGAGCGGAGCCAACGCGGCGATGGACGTGTCGCTCGCCGTCGTATCGACGTTGTACGCCTCGAGCGTGATCGGCACTTTCGGACGGTGCGCGCTGTCCGGCTTTTCGATCGGCAGCACGATCTGCGCGGTATCGATGTGCGAGATGAGACTGTCCGCGCCGTTGCCGGCGGAGAAATTCCCCTGAAGCGTGTCGAAACGGATGATGGCCCGCGTCTGCACGCTGTCGCCGTGCGACGAGAGCATCAGGAACGTCTCGGATCCGATCGGCGGAATGCCGAGGACCGTTGTGTCGCTCGCGATAGCGTCGATCACCGTGTCGCGAAGATTGATCTCCTGCTCCGGGCAGAGGAGCGGGCATGACTTTCCGGCATCCAGCTGTTCACCACAGGCTGCGATGGCAACGGTCGCCAGCGCGACCATCGTCAGGGCAAACTTCCGATTCAAGACAGACTCTCCATTCATTGCCGGCTCAGGGACTGGGGCGTGAACGCTTGGGGCAGGAGTTCGTCGAGCGTCCACGTCGCTTCGCGTCCGCCGCGAGTCACGGCGATAACGAGCATGTGAGGAGAAAACTCCTCGAGCACTTGGCGGCACATGCCGCAGGGGGGGGTGGGCTCTTCCGCTTCCGTCGCGACGACGATGGCGTCGAACCCGCGGTTGCCGCGCGCCACCGCCGCGGCCACCGCACTTCGTTCCGCGCAAATTCCCGCCGGAAACGCCGCGTTCTCGACGTTGCATCCCTCGGCGACGCTACCGTCCGTCGCCAACAGCGCGGCGCCGACACGGAAGCTGGAGTACGGAGCATACGCGCGTTCCATCGCCGCGAAGGCGCGCTCGCGCAATACCGTCCGGGTCCGTTCATCGCCGGGAAAATCCACTCCCGGCCTTTGTTCGACGGTCATTTAACCGGCGATCAGCTGGCCGAGGAACGACTGACCGCGTCCGCGGAAGCTCACGCCGAGCCATTCCGCGACGGTCGCGCCCAAATCGGAAAACGTTTCGCGACGACCGAGAGCCACAGGGTGCACTGCCGGTCCAAGGGCGAGCAGGGGCACGTTTTCACGGGCGTGATCGGTCGACGGGGTCGTTGGGTCGTTGCCGTGATCGGCGGTGATGAAGAGCAGATCGTCCTCGCGTAGCAAAGCCAGCAGTTCCGGTAGGGCCGCGTCAAACTCGCGCAGTGCCCCGTAGAACCCCGAAGTGTCGTTCCTGTGCCCGAAAGCTTGGTCGAAATCTACCAAGTTCGTGAAAAGTAACCCACTTACCTCACTTGCCAGCCATTCCTGTACAGCCGCGATTCCCTCTGCGTTGTTTGCGGTGTGTCGCGACGCGATGGCGCGGCCCGCAAACAAATCATCAACCTTTCCAACTCCGCTTCGCGCGACTCCGCCACCGGCGAGCGCATCCAACAGCGTTTCGCCGGGCGGGAGGATGGAATAATCGCGCCGGTTCTTCGTTCGGCTGTAGGAACCAGGCGTTCCAATAAACGGACGGGCGATGACGCGAGACACGTCATTAGGCGCCACGAGCTGGCGCCGGGCGATCTCGCAGCCGGAATACAGCTCGGTCAACGGAATCACCTGTTCGTGCGCCGCGATCTGAAAAACCGAATCGGCCGACGTGTACAGGATCCAGGCGCCGTTGCGCTGATGTTCGGGACCGAACTTGTCGATCACCGCTGTCCCGCTGCCCACGACGTTTCCGATCACCGGACGACCCGTCGCTCGCGCGAATTCGCCGACGACGTCGTCGGGAAAACCGTTCGGATACGTTGGAAAGGGCCGGACCAGCTGCAGTCCCGCAATCTCCCAATGCCCCGTCGTGCTGTCTTTGCCGGCGGAGCGCGGCTGCATCAACCCCCAGGCGCCCGAAGGCGACGCGACACGCGCGACACCGTCCAGTGGCGCGATGTTGCCGAGACCCGCGCGCTGGAGGTTTGGCAAGGACATGCCGCCGACCGCCCGAGCAAGGTTGCCGAGCGTGTTGCTCCCGACGTCGCCGTACGTCGCCGCGTCCGCTGCCTCGCCGATCCCGACGCCGTCCAGAACGATGATCGCCGCGCGACGGCTCACTGCTCGACCTCGACATACCGGCGCGGCAGACGTCCGCGAAGCCCGGTGAGCACCTCATAGGGACTCAGCTCGCCGACACGCGCGATCTCGGCGACGTCGATCTTGTCGGTACCGTCAGCGCCGATCAGCGTGGCGACGTCACCCACCTCGCACGGCACGTCGGTCACGTCCACCATGGTCATGTCCATTGTGACGACGCCGATGATCGGCGCCCGTCGGCCGCAGATGAGAACTTGCGCGCGATTGCCGAGAACCCGTCGGTAGCCGTCCGCGTAGCCAATCGCAAGCGTCGCGACTCGGCGCCGGCTCGGCGCGCGAAACGTCGCGCCGTAGCTCACGCCCTCGCCCAGCTCAATGAATCGCGTCTCGACGACACGCGCTCGTACCGACACGACGGGTTCCGGCTCGATCTGCGGCGAGTTTCCACTGCCGACGCCGTAAAGGAAAATTCCGGGTCGGGCGACTGACCAGCGCGAAGGCCCACGATGCTCGACCGCTGGACTGTTCTCGGCGTGGATCAGCGTCGGCCGAAACGGAAGACGCGCCAACGCCGCGTCGAATCGTTGTTCTTGTTCCGCTCTCGACTCGTCGTCTCGCTCAGCCGAGTGAAAGTGCGTGAACACGCCTTCCGGCGGATGGGCCGAGAGAATCTCGCGTAGCGAGTCCACCTCGTTCCACTGCACTCCGGCGCGGCTCATTCCCGTATCGATGCCGAGTTGCCAGGGCAGCCGCGTCGGCAGCCATCGTTCGATGGCATGTTTGTCGGCGAGTGCCGGTGTGAGCCGCGCGCGAACGGCCGCGTCGAAGTCGCTGGGAAGCAAGGGAGTGAAGACGACGATCGGCCGCGTGATCGAGACGGCGCGCAATTCCTCGCCTTCGGTGGTCGTCGCAACCCCGAACCCCCACGGATCGAGCTCGTCGAGCAAACGCGCGACGCGAACCGCGCCGAGCCCATACGCGTCCGCCTTGACCATTGGCAGGAGCGGCACGCCGGCCTGCGCGGCGAATGTTGTGGCGTTTCGTAACAACGCGCCGAGGTCGATGTCGACCCAGGCGCGACGCATCAAACTGTGCATTGTCCCAATTTGCGAGGGCGGGTAGATATACCGGACCCGAGGAGGCTATGCAAGCTAAACCAACACTTGAAGATACGCTCGCGCTGATGCGCGATCTTCGCGCCCGCTGCGAGTGGGACGCCGCGCAGACGCACGAGTCGTTGCGGCCGTACCTGATCGAGGAAGCATATGAGGTCGACGACGCGATCCGCGGCGGCGACGACGCGCGGCTCCGCGAGGAGCTCGGCGATCTCTTGCTCCAGATCCTCTTTCATGCCGTGCTGGCGGAAGAACGCGGCGCGTTCGGTATGCAGGACGTCGCGGAAGGTTTCATCACGAAGATGAAGGGGCGCCACCCACATCTGTACGGCGACGGGGTGAAGCAGCCGTGGGAGCAGATGAAGGCGAAGAAACGCGAGAGCATCGTGGACGGGCTACCAGCAGACCTTCCCGCCTTACACCGCGCCTTTCGTCTCCAAGACCGCGCCGCCGGCGTCGGCTTCGACTGGCCCGATGTGAACGGACCGATCGAGAAGGTAGAGGAAGAGTTGCGCGAGGTTCGAGGTGAGCTCGCCGAGCGAAGCGCCGAACCGTCGGGCGCCCCGCGCTACGACGCCGCGCACGAGCGGCTCGAGGGAGAGCTGGGCGATCTGCTTTTCGCCGTAGTAAACCTGTGCCGCAAGGCGGACGTTCACCCGGCTCTGGCCCTCGACAAAGCCAACATCAAATTCGCCCGCCGATTCGCGGGAGTTGAACGACTCGCCACGGAGCGCGGTCTGAAGGTCGGGGCCGCGTCGTTGGAGGAGCTTGACGCTTTGTGGGATGAAGTGAAGGAATACGAGACAGGGACGCCGGACACAAACACGAACCGCGGTAATTCCGAATAGCCGAGCGGTATCTTCCAATTTCTCGTCACGCCTTCTCCGTGCCTTTCCGCGACCATCAGTGCAGTTGATCCGTGTCCAAACTTTCAGTCTCGAGTCGTGTAGCGGCCGGTCCGGCGACCACTCAAACTCGGGGAACAGTGTTCTGACACGGATAACAGCACGGATTTGCGCGGATCGGCGCGGAGACGGCGTTTGAAGTCAACAGCCGGAATTGAAGGGGGGAGTGCAGAGTAAGCACTCCCCGTCGTGTCTCGTGTCTCGTGTCTCGTCCCGGTCTCGTGCCCCGCATCTCACGGCCTCAATCGATGCATCATCCGCGGGAACGCGATTACCTCGCGGATGTGCGGCAATCCGCAGATCCACGCGACAGTGCGCTCGAGGCCGAGACCGAATCCTGAGTGCACGAACGTTCCGTACTTTCGCAAATCCAAATACCAGCCGTACGCGTCGACCGGGAGGCCTTCCTCGTTGATGCGGTGTAGCAACCGATCGTAATCATCCTCGCGCTGTGAGCCGCCGATGATCTCACCGTATCCCTCGGGCGCGAGGCAGTCGTCGCAGAGGACGGTCCGCGGGTCCTCGGGATTCTCCTTCATGTAGAACGCTTTCGCTTCCTTCGGATAGTTCATCACGAACACGGGGCGGTCGTACTCGGCGACGAGCAGTGCTTCGTCCTCGGCCCCGAGGTCGTCGCCCCACGTGATGCTGCTTCCCCGCTGCTGGAGCACCGAGACGGCGTCCGTGTAGTTGATCCGATGAAATGGCGGTTTGACGCGCTCGAGCGGGGCCGTGTCTCGCTCGAGCTCACGCAGCTCCGCCGACCGGCGCGCGAGGCAGCGCTGCACGATGAACGACACGAAGTCTTCCTGCAGGCGCATGTTGTCGTTCGAGTCGTTCCAGGCGACTTCGGGCTCGATCATCCAGAACTCGGTGAGATGTCGGCGCGTCTTGGATTTTTCGGCGCGGAATGTCGGGCCAAAGGTGTAGATGCGGCCGAACGCGGCCGCGGCGGCCTCGCCGTATAGCTGCCCGGTCTGGGCGAGGTAGGCATTGCCTTCCTCGAAATATTCAGTCGAAAACAATCCACTCCGCTCCCCGATCGCCGCCGTCAGGATCGGCGTGTCGATGCGGAGGAAGCCACGCTCATAAAAGAAGTCGTGGATCGCCTGCTCGATCTCGTTTCGGATCGAGAAAATGGCGCGCACCCGGTTGCTGCGAAGCCAGAAGTGACGATTGTCGAGGAGGAAGTCGATCCCGTGCTCCTTCGGCTGAATCGGGTAGTCGATCGGGCTCGCGCCGATGACGGTGAGGCCTGTCACACCGATTTCGTGACCTCCAGGGGCGCGCGATTCGGCGCGCACCTCGCCTGTTACATGCACGGATGTCTCGAGCGTAAGCTCCTTGAAACGCTCCCACACCTCCGGCGGAAGTTGCGTCTTTACGAGAACTGTCTGGACGATGCCCGTCCCGTCGCGGACCACGGCAAACGCGACCTTGCCGGAGGACCGGACGTGGGTTATCCACCCGCGAACGGTGACGGTTTGTCCAACGTGTTGGGAAAGATCGACAATGCGCGGCGTGGGGTCGGCCATGTGGTGCGCGCGGCGGCGGGGTGTAAACGTTGTTGGCGTGGCGAGCCTTAACGCTATACCTCCCATGGGAGGCGTGGTACCCCTCAGGCCGACGCCGCTGTCTCGGCGTTGTCCTTGCATCGGTGGAACGCACACCTGAACTTCGCACCCCCAAGCGATGACCCTGCGCTCGAGGCTCGTCATTGGTCTTGTCACCATTGCGGTCATCCTCGTCGGCCCACTCGTCTTCGCGGTATCCTCACTTTTCCGTCTGCGGACTGACGCCCTTCAGCTCCGCGAAACGGAAATCGCCGCGTTAATCGTCCTGGGCCGTCTGCGTGACGGTCTGAACGATCTCCGACGCGAGGAGCTCGCCCTGCTTTTTTCACGTGACGTCGCCACCAGCGCCGCCATGGATCGCGAGTTGTACCAAGCCGACCGCCTGGCCGATACGCTGGCGCACTACAATCTGCCAACGTTCGCCTCCGACATTGCGACGTCGATTCACTTGATCGCCGCCGCCGCGCCGGCCGAGTACCGCGCGGCCATCAACGGCGACACGAAGCTCGCCGACTCGCTTTCCTCGAACGCTTTTGTGCCGGCCCTCAACCGCGCCGACTCGGTCGTCCGCGCGGCCGAACGGAAAGTCCGCGAACGCACCTCGCAGCGCGTGGAGGACGAGACCACGCGCATCGCGTACATCACCTCGGGCTCGATCGGCGCGCTGCTGCTCGCCATCTCGCTTGCCGCGGTCATCTCGCTCTGGCTGACGCGCACGATCAGCCGGCCGATTTTCGAGTTGCGCTCCGGGATGCGCGCCGTGGCCGACGGAGATCTCGGCTATCGGCTCAATATTCCACGCGCGCGGACGGATGAATTCGGGCAGCTTGCCTCGAGCTTCGACGACATGACGCGGCAGCTCGCGGAGCTGGACAAGCTCAAGGCGGAATTCGTGTCGGTGGCGTCGCACGAGCTCAAGACGCCGATCAACGTGATGATCGGGTATCTCCAATTGCTCGAGGAGGGCGTCTACGGCCGCGTCGATCAGAAGCAGCTGGAGGTCCACCGCACACTCGCGACCCAGGCCAACGTGCTGCTCCGGCTCGTCAAGCAGCTGCTCGACGTCAGCCGGTTCGAGGCGGGCGGCGGTCGGCTCGAGCCGCGAGAAGTGTCATTGAACCGGCTCGTCTCCGACCTGGAGCGCGCCTTCCACGTGCTGGCCGTGCAGCGCGAGATCGACTTCCGCGTGGAGCGCGAGCCGGGCCTGCCCGACGAAGTGTTCTGGGACGCGGACCGCATCAACGAGGTCCTCGGCAACCTTCTCTCGAACGCCTTCAAGTTCACCCCGCACGGCGGCACGGTCGAGCTGATACTCGAGCCGGTTGAGGACGACGCCATCCTCATGCGGGTGCACGACAGCGGAGCTGGCATTCCGCCCGAACAGCTTCCGCGGATATTCGAGAAGTTCTATCAGGCCGACAATCAGCGGTCGGCTCGGGCCGCCGGGTCCGGCTTGGGACTTGCCATTGCGAAGCAAATTGTGGAGGCGCACGGAGGGTCCATCTTGTGCGAGAGCACACCTGGGGTCGGTACCACGTTCTCGATCGCTCTGCCCGTCAGAGTGACGGGACGACACACCGCACAGCGTCCACTGCCGGTTCCGGTGTGAGCGCTGGCCGCGGCCTTCGCCTATTGCTGGCTCTCGCCGCGGCCGGTTCGGTCGGCTGCAGCCAGATGCTGCGCCCAAATCCGACGCCCGTGGCCGATAGCGAGTGGCCGAAGACTTTGGGGGCCGCTCAGGAGCGCGCCGGCCGCGGCGATTTCGAAGCCGCTGACAGCCTCCTCGGTCAGTTCGCGCGCCTCCACCCCGGCACCCACCCCGCCAACGAAGCGATCTTCTGGCAGGGAGTCTTTCGGCTCGATCCGAGCAACCGAAACGGCTCGCTTACCGTTGGATTGGCGTCGCTGGACGCCTACCTCGCCGATACGCGGCCGCACGATCACGCCGTCGAGGCGATGACGCTCCGCCGGGTCGCGGCACAATTGGACGCCGCCAATCGGCTCGCGGCGTCCGCCAGCGTCGCGGCCCACGAGGCCCCCGGGCCCCCCAATCGAGCGACGGACACGCGCTCCGAGTCGCGCACCCCCGACACGAGCGCCGACGCCGAGATCAAGCGATTGAAGGACGAGTTGGCGAAGGCGAACGCGGAGCTCGAGCGGATCAAGCGACGACTGGCACAGCCGCCCGGAAAAAGCTGAGGCGCGTTCTCCCAAGTCCCTCAGCCGACGCGGAACAGCTCGAGCGATTTGGCATAGCGGTCGCCGAGAACGCGGCGAAGCGCGGCGTGCTCGCTCCGCGTCAGGTCCGGATCGCCCACAAGCAGTCGTTCCGCCGCGGCGCGCGCGCTCTCGTTGAGAACTTCGTCACGCAGCGGATCGGCGACCCGGAAGGTCGGAACGCCACTTTGTCGCTCGCCGAATAGGTCGCCCATCCCACGGAGACGCAGGTCTTCCCGGGCGATTTCGAATCCGTCCTCGGTACGCACGAAAATGTGGAGTCGCTCGGCGACCTCCGGGCTCACGTCGCCGAGAAGGATGCAATACGACTCGTCCGCGCCGCGGCCGACGCGCCCGCGCAACTGGTGCAATTGCGACAGGCCGAATCGCTCCGGGTGCTCGACCAACATCACGGTCGCGTTCGGAATATCGATCCCAACCTCGATGACCGTGGTGGCGACGAGAATGTCGATCTGGCGATCGCGGAAGCGGCGCATGACGTCGTCGCGTTCGTCGCTCGGAATGCGGCCGTGGAGCAGCGCCATTCTGCGATGCGAGAATGGGCCACTGCTCAGCGTCTCGAACATTGTCGTCGCCGCCTTGAGATCCGTCTTCTCCGATTCCTCGATCACCGGATAGACGATGTACGCTTGGCGTCCGAGCTCGATCTGTCGGTCGACGAACTGCAAAACACGCGAGCGACCGGATTCGCGGCGAAGCGCCGTCGTCACCGGTTGCCGCCCCGGCGGACGTTCATCCAGCATGCTCAGATCGAGATCGCCGTAGAGTGTCAGAGCGAGTGAACGCGGAATGGGCGTCGCGGACATGAGCAGCACGTCCGGGAACTCGCCCTTCCCGGCCAATGCCTTGCGCTGCTCCACGCCGAAGCGGTGTTGCTCGTCGATCGCCGCGAAGCCAAGATTGGCGAACTGGGTCGCCCCCTGAACCAATGCGTGCGTCCCCACGACGAGAACAGGCTCCTTGATCGCGAGTCTCGCCGCCGCGGCTTTCCGCTCGCGTGCAGGCAGACTTCCGGTGATCAGCAGCGGCTCGATCGCCAACGGTGCGAGCAACTGCGTCATCGAATCGCGATGCTGCTCGGCGAGGAGCTCGGTCGGCGCCATGATCGCTGCCTGATAGCCGTTCTCCATCGCCAGCAACGCGGCGAAGAGAGCGACGATCGTCTTCCCACTCCCCACGTCTCCCTGCAACAGCCGCTGCATGCGGCGGTCGCTGCACATGTCGCCGAAGATCTCGCGGACGCACCGCACTTGCGCTCCGGTGAGTTGGAACGGGAGCGACTCACGGAGCCGGGTCGTGAGCTCGCGCTTGTTGGTGAAGCGGATACCCGTTCGCTTCTCGCGGGCGAGGTCTTTCGCTCGCTGGTGCAGCACGTGAACGAAGAAGAGCTCCTCGAACGCCAGCCGCGCACGGCCCCGCATCGCCTCGGCGATCGACGCAGGCCGGTGGACCATGCGCAGCGCCGTCGCGATGTCCGGTACGTCGGCGCCGCGGACGACGTCGGGCGGCAGGTACTCGGTGACGAGCGGGAGGAGCGCCTCGAGATGTGCCTCGATGATCGACCGAATCTGCTTGAACGAGAGGCCTTCGGTGGCCGGATAAACCGAGAGCACGCGCCCGCCCATCGTCGTTGCCGCCTCGTCACCGAGGTTGACGTGCTCCCGCGGCTGCAGCTGGCGTCCGTGAAAAAAGCGCACGTTGCCCGTAACGAGCAGCACGTCACCCTTGGAGATCGCGCGATCGAGGAAGGGCTGGCCGGGCCATGAGACTTCTATCATTCCGGAATCGTCGCGCAGCACGGCCTGGAAGATGCGAAGGCCCTTGCGCGTCGGGATGATCCCCTTCGAGATGACGGTCCCGATGACCGTGCCGTGCATTCCCGGTTCGAGGCTGCTGATCGGCGCGACCGTGGACGCGTCCTCGTAGCGGTGCGGGACGTGATAGAGAAGGTCGCCCGCCGTGACGATTCCCAGACGACGCAGCGCTTCGGCTCGCGCCGGCCCGACGCCCTTCAGATACGTGACCGGTGTGTCCAGGAAGAGCCGCTGGGGCCGAGGAAGGGGACTCTCAGTCACGCGCGCCATCGAGCTTGGACGCCCCGCCCTACTCTTCGCTCAGCATTGCTCTGGCAAACTCCCGCGCCTCGAATGGCTCGAGATCGTCCGCTCCCTCGCCCATGCCGAGGAACTTCACCGGAACATCGATCGCCTCGTGAACGGCCACGACGACGCCGCCGCGCGCCGTGCCATCGAGCTTCGTGACAACGAGCCCCGTCACCGGCACCGCCTCGGCGAAGGTCTTGGCCTGTTGCACGGCGTTCTGACCGATCGTGCCGTCGAGCACGAGGAGCGTTTCGTGCGGAGCGCCAGGAAGCCGCTTGGCGATGACGCGCGCGACCTTGCGCAATTCTTCCATCAGCCCTTCGCTCGTGTGCAGCCGGCCCGCCGTGTCGACGATGAGAACGTCCACGCCGCGCGTCGTCGCGGCGTCGATGGCGTCGAACGCCACCGCCGCGGGGTCGGCTCCCGCCTTCGCGCCGACGAACACCGCGCCCGTCCGTTCCGCCCAGAGCCGGAGTTGGTCGATCGCGCCGGCGCGGAAGGTGTCCCCGGCAGCGACCATTACGCGCTTGCCGTCGCGACGGAATCGGTCGCTCAGCTTGCCGATGAACGTCGTCTTGCCGGCGCCATTCACCCCCACGACGAGGATGACCGTCGGCGCAGTGGCGGCGAACGCGAGACGCGCGTCGCTGTTGCCGGCGACGAGCGCTGTCTCCACGCCTTCGGAGAGCGCGTCGTGAAACTCGTCCTGCGTCATGACCTGACCACGCGCCGCGCGCCGCTCTACTTCCTCGACGAGACGCAGCGTTACCGGAACCCCGAAATCCGCCTCCAGCAGCAACTGCTCGAGATCCTCGAGGGAACCCGGCTTGACACCGCCACTCGCCAGGACGGCAACGTCCATGAGCGCGATGTCCTTGATCTTCTGCCAGAGCGAACGCTTCGGAACATCGCCTGATTTTCGAAGAAGCCGCATCTATTCCATTCCAGTCATCGCATCCCGTGCCGGCGGCGGAGCAGCCACTCGGCGCACAGCATCAATATCGCCAGCGCATATGCCCAACCCGTGCCGCGCAAACGCGGTGCGGTCTCGGCGGAAAGCGTGCCGCGCTGACGTGCCGCGGAGATGCGTGTCGCGCGCGGCAACCACTCTCGCGACGCGTTCACCGCGAGCAGGGACTTTCCTCCCTGCGTCGTCACGTCGTAGATCCCGGCCGCCAGCGGCTTGCTCTCCACCACGTTTGCACCGGGCGGGAAACGCAGCGTCAGCGAATCCGCGCGGGCGCCACCACGCGGGCGCAGAGTCAACGACACCACAGAATCCGCGGCCGAGCCTTTTCGCCAGCGCACTGGCTCGCCGGCGTGCACGACGCGGTCGTCCGGCACTGCCGCGCGGCGGTCGGCGCGCTCGGCAGCGAGCCAATCGAAGATGCCGCCCCAGAACGCCGTGAACGCGTCGGCGGCGACACCGCCGCGGAACCGCCATCGCCACAGGCCTGCGGCGGCGACTACGGCGACGCGGCGCGGCGAATCGGTCCCGACGACGAGCGGCTTTCGCTCCTCACCGCGACCACGGCGAGTCTCCACTCCGGTCCAGTTTCCGGCCGGCGCCTGCGACGCTTCGGCGACCGGCGGAAGGCTGTCCCAGACCACGCCGGAAAGCGCCGCCGCGATAGGCGACGCCGGCGCCGATGCGGGATACCACTCACCGTCCGTCGACGACGTCACGATCAACGCGAGCGGACCGGAGGTAGCTCGGCGCGGATCTCCGAAGGCGGATGTGTCACCATGAATCACGGCTACCGGCGCATCGCGTAGCGCTTGCCGCACGTCCGATTCGGGGACCGGGCTGAAAGACCCTTCGTTGCGCCATTCGCCGGGCGCCACTTTCCAATAGCCGCGCGTGGGAATGCCCAGCGAACCGCGGAGGACGGCGAGTGCGTAGCGCGCGTCGAAATCGGGAGACGTCGAAACGAACACAGCGCTCGCAGCTCGAGAGACATCCACCGTCACCGCCAGCGTATCGTTGTGATGCTCGGCGTCCTCGGGCGCGGTCGAGACGGCGCGCAGTACTTCGGGACCGCCTCCGCTCCCGCCACCCGTGGCGCTCTCGAGCTTCACTTTCATCGATAGCACCCGCTCGCCGAACGGTGGCAGCGAATCGAACGATTGCTGGGCGATCGGCGCCCCATCCAGCGACAGCGCGAGCGACCCTGGCCGCGACCCGAGCGCGCCGGCGGCAATGCCGACGCGAAGCTCCGCGGTGTCACCGCTGACCACCGCGCGCGGCGCTTCGATGGAGGCCACCGCGACGTCGCGACGCGGCTGATGCGCAAGCACGATCAGCCGCGAGCCGGGCGGGAGCACCTGCGCCGCATCGGGATCGTCGATCTCGCCGTCGGTGATGATGACGAGAGGATGACCGGCGCCGAGCGCGCGCTCGATAATCGGCCGGAGCACGCTTGCCTGGTCGTGCGGCGTACCGATCGTGTCGGCGCGGCGGACGGAATCGCCGAACAGAAAGGTCGAGTCCACGCGCGCACGACGGACCGAGTCACGCGCCGCGCGCCACACGGTGCTGTCTCCGCGGTTCATGCTGAGCGAGACGTCGAGCGCCGCCCACGCGGGAACCGGCTTGGCAAAGCCAGCCGGCGCATCGAGCAGCAACGCAGTGACGAGCGCGACGGCCCCCGCGCGCAGCACCGCCGTGATCAGGCTCGATGCGTTGCGGAGCTCGCGGGGACCGTACTGGATGAGCGCGACGATGAGCCCTACAACGATCGCGAGGAGCCACGGCGACATGCGCGAAACCTAGTTGCTCGGCTCGCGCCGGGCGACGGACTCGTCAGCGCTGCGCGAGCTTGGTGACGCCGGTCGTCGGCGTCTCGAGCGAAGCGAGCAACTGATCTTTCACGCGTGCGAACTCGTCGCGCTCGGCTTGCGGAATCGGTTCGCCGCCGCTCGATCGCAGCGCCACGCGAGGGTCGCGCTGTTGGCCGTTCACCAGCACCTCGAAGTGCAGGTGCGGACCGGTGCTCATTCCCGTGCTGCCGACATAAGCGATCGTCTGTCCGATCGTCACGCGGGAGCCGGTGTGAAGTCCGCGGGCAAAGCGGCTCAGGTGGCCGTAGCGTGTGATGAAGCCGTTGCGATGGCGGATCTCGACGACGTTGCCGTACCCGTTCCCCCAGCCTTCGCGAACGACGACACCGTCGCCAATCGCCCGCACGGGCGTTCCCATGTTGGCCGCGTAATCGGTTCCTTTGTGCAACCGCCATCCGCCGAGCACTGGATGCTCGCGCCCGCCGAAGACGCTGCTGATGCGCCGAAACTCGAGCGGCGCCCGAAGGAACGCGGCGCGCATCGATTTTCCCGTTTGGTCGAAATACTCGCCGCTCACCGATCGGCTCGCGAAGTGAACCGCCTCGATGACCGAACCGGAGAGCTTGAACGCGGCCGCAATGACTTTGCCGATCCGCACGGCGCCGCCCGGCGTCACGGAGCGCTCGGCGACGACGCGGAATTCGTCGCCCTTCTGGAGGTCGCGGCTCATGTCCACGCGGTACTCGTAGACGTCGGCAAGCGACCAAGCGAGCTGCTGTCTGGCGCCCTCAGGAATGTCGCGCTTCGCGCTTTCGTCCATCGCATCGTATAAGTTCGACGCGATCGTTCCGACGACGACGACGGTGTCCGTCGTCCACGGCAGCCGCTCCTCTTCACCTACCCACGTTTCGCCGGTTCGTCGCAGATGGAGCAGCCGGTCGATCGCCAATTGGAGCGTGATCTCGGACGGGCTCGAGTCGGCGGCTTGAGATCGCAGCGTAACCGGCATTCCGCTCGGTATCCGGCGCTGGTCGAGCGACGCGGAGGCCGCTGCCTGAACAGCACGGACCGCGGCGACGTCGTTCAGACCCCCGCGCTTGAACAGCGACTGAAGCGACTCGCCCCTGCCGAGCGTGTCGTAGCGAAGCTTCCATGCGGGCTGGCCAGCCTGGGCGACGAATACCTCCGCCGGCTTTCGCTCCGCATCGGGAAGAGGCGGGGTAAAGCGAAGCGCGCCGGCCAAGGCCAGCGCGACAAGGGAGTACAGAGCAACTCGGACGAGCCCGGGCTTCAATCCATCTGCCTCCGAATGAACGTGGGGATCTCCATGTCGTTGAGATCGCCCTTTTCATTCGTGGGACGGTTGCCGCGCGGCGGCTCCGGATTTCGTGAGACCGGACCGGTGACGCGGGCCGGACGGGTGTTCGGAAACGGGATCACCGGCGGGCTGCCCTTGGGCATGACGACCGCCGTCTGGGCCGGCGTTCCGATCTGGAGCGCCCGATCGAAGCCGGTGGCGATGACCGTCACGCGGATCTCGCCCTGCATCGCCGGCTCGTGTACGGCGCCGAAGATGATCTCGGCGTCGTCCCCGACCGCGTCGTGAATGATTTCGTTGATCTGGTGCACTTCACCGAGCGTCAGGTCGGCCCCGCCGGTGATGTTGACCAGGACGCCGGTAGCGCCCGAGACGCTCACGTTGTCGAGCAAGGGGGAGCTGATGGCCTGCTGGGCTGCCTCCATCGCGCGGTTCTCGCCACGGCCGATGCCGGTGCCCATGAGGGCCGAGCCGCCTGCCTGCATGACGGTGCGAACGTCGGCGAAGTCGACGTTCACGAGGCCAGTGACGCTGATGAGCGACGAGATGCCTTGCGTGGCGTGCAGCAGGACTTCGTCGGCCTTCTTGAGCGCGTCCTGGAACGGGATGCCCTTGCCGACAACGGCGAGCAGCCGCTCGTTCGGGACGACTATCATCGTGTCCACGTTCTTGCGCATGTCGGCGATGCCCTGCTCCGCCTGGCGCATGCGCTTACGTCCCTCGAAGAGGAACGGTTTGGTCACGATGCCCACGGTCAGGGCGCCGGCCTCTCTCGCCAGTTCGGCGATGACGGGCGCGGCGCCGGTGCCCGTGCCGCCACCCATGCCGCAGGTGATGAACACGAGATCGGCGCTGGCCATCGTGCGAGAGACCTCGTCGCGGTTCTCCTCGATCGCTTGCTTGCCGATCTCGGGCCGCGCACCAGCGCCGAGGCCGCGTGTCAGCTTTTTCCCGATCTGGACTTTGACGTCGGACTTGGAATTGAGCAGGGCCTGCGCGTCGGTATTGACCGAGATGAACTCCACCCCTTCGAGGTGTTCGTCGATCATCCGGTTGACGGCGTTGCCACCGCCACCGCCGACGCCCACGACCTTCATGCGGGCGTTCTGCGTCGCGCTCTCTTCGAACTCGAAGATCATTGAGAACGGTTCCGTACTTCGAAGGTGGGACGGGACCAGCGGGAAGGAACAAACCAGGGCATCGACGACTGGCCGGGTGGACGCACGGCAAGTCGTCGTTCGGGACAAAAGTGCTCGCGCAATATAATGCTTTCTTGGCTTCCGACTACCCCTTTTTTCGCCGATTCCCGAGGGAGATCGAACAATCCGGCGTCCGGCTAGTTATCCACAGCGCGTGCGGTGCCTCACAGAAATTTGATGCGTCGCGCCCACCGCGCGACCTATCTCCTGACAGCACCACGCTATTGAGCGTTCGCTAATATGAAAACTAGAAAAAATCCTGAAGCCAGAACTTGACCTTCGCGGCGATCCCTTCCATCCCCTTCCCGAGCGGCAACCGCCGGGCACTCGATACACCACCCAGTGCGATCCGGTTCGCGCCGTACTGCGCCAGCCCGACCACCGTCGCGAACCGAGGCGAGTTGACCGCTTCGATCAGTCCGCCGAGGTGATCCGACGGCACTCCCACCCGGACGCCCGTCCCGAACACTTCGCTCGCCAGCTCGGCCGCCCCCAGCATCGACGCCGCACCGCCCGTCAGAACCACTCCGGCGCTCAGCTTCCCACTGAAGCCGGCCGCCGAGAGATCCTGCTGGACCAGATCGAACACCTCGTCCATTCGTTGGTGGATGATGTGCGCCAGGAGCTCGCGCGGGATGTGGCGTTCACCCTGCGCGCCCGTACTCGGCAGCTGAATCACCTCGCCGGGGTCGATGAGCGGCTCGTACGCGCAACCGTACCGCTCCTTCAGGCGCTCCGCGTCGGCCTGTGTCACACCCAGCCCGTGGACGATGTCACGAGTGACGTTCTTACCCCCGAACGGGATCGTGCCGAGGTGCCGGATCTTCCCTTCGTGAAAGATCGCGAGGTCGGTGACGCTCGCGCCGACCTCGACGAGAGCAACGCCGAGCTCCTTCTCGTCTTCCGTGAGCACGGCGAGTGCGCTGGCAAGCGGCTCGAGCACGAGCTCGCGCAGCTTGTACCCGGCCCGCTCGACCGAGCGTCGCAAGTGGATCGGCGGCGAGCTGCCGATGGTGACGAGATACATCTCCGTCTCCAACCGGGTGCCGCTCATCCCAATGGGATCCCGAATCCCGCTGTTGCGATCGACGGTGTACTCCTGAGGGATCGCGTGCAAGAGCTCGCGGTCCTGTGGGATCGCTTGGGCGCGGGCCACCTCGTTCACGCGATCGACGTCCGATTTGTCGATCTCATCGTGACTTACGGCGACGATTCCCTTGCTGATCATCGCGTGCGCGTGCTCGCCGGCCATACCGCAGAACACCTCGCCGGCCTGCACGCCCGCCATGCGCTCGGCGTCCTGCATCGCCTTCTTGATGGAGCGGGTGGTCTCCTCGATATCCGAGACCATGCCCTGGTAGACACCGGTGGTCTTGGCCTGCCCAACCCCGAGGATCTTGATCGACGGGTGCTTGGGGAGGTCGCCCTCCACCTCGGCGATGATGGCAGTCGTCTTTGCCGACCCGACGTCGAGCCCGGCAACGAGGCGTTCCATATTCATTGCAGTCTGGCGATGACTTGGTCTCGGAAGCGAAGATCGATCTCGGCCGCGCGAAGCTGCTTCCGCGCGAGATCCTCCTCGACGGGCGCGATCTCGGCGAGGCGTTCCATCGAGACGTCTTGCATGGCGCGGACGGGCTGTTTCTCCAGCTCGAGCAGGATCTCGTCGCGGCCCCCCCCCGTCCGGCGGACGGCACTGACGCGTGCGTAGAACGCGGGCATCGTCCGCTTGATCCGGGCGAGCAGGCGGAGCAAAGCGACGTCGCGCTCCATGAGCACGGGGGCGTCCACGTCGACCCGAGTGGGGTCGATCGGCAGCGCCACGCCCCGCTCGTCGTAGGCGCGCAGAACGCCCTGCGACTGGACGAGCGCGACCGGCACCCGCTCGGTCACCTCGATCACGAGTGTCCCCGGCAGCTTCCGATGAACCACGACATGTTGGATTTCAGGATGGCTGGCGACTCGCGCTTCGAGTGCCGAGGTAGGATCCCACACTGACGCCGTCGTATCGACGTGCAACTTGGCAAGAATGTCACGGGGCGCAACATAGCGCGCTCCCACGATTTCCACGCGCCGCACGCGGAAGTAGTCCATCCGGCGCATGAGAAGCGGCCCCCAAAACCGGCTGGTCACCGCCAAAAGCACGACGATACCGCCCAAAGCCAGCTTGTACTTTCTCGAGAGGAGCGGCTCCTTCGCAGTCTTCTCGGAGGTTGGTCGGTCTCGCGACGCGGGTGCTTCCGGCGACTGGGGGTCGGTCATGCGGGCGCCGCTAGCCGCGCCAGCAGCTCGGCGCCGGTTTTCGTGATGTCTCCCGCGCCGAGTGTAATCACGGCGTCCCCCTCCCTCACGAAGGCAGCGAGAGCGTCGGCCAACTCCTCCCGCCGGCCGCGCCACTGTAGTCTTCCGCCCGACTGCCGAACCGCGCTCTCGACCAGAGTGGACGACACCCCTTCGATCGGCTTTTCGCGCGCGGGATAGATCTCGGTGAGGAAGACTGCGTCAGCCGCTGCCAGGGAGGCGCCGAACTCCGACGCGAAATCGCGTGTCCGTGTGTACAAGTGCGGCTGGAAGGCCACGACGAGGCGGCGCCCCGGGAAGGAGCTCCGAGCAGCCGCCAGCGTGGCGGAGATCTCAGTGGGATGGTGTGCGTAGTCGTCGACGACCGTCACGCCTCCGGCGTCGCCCAATCGTTGGAATCGACGCTCGGCGCCTCTGAACTCGGCAAGCCCTCGCGCCATCGACGTCAGGTCCGCGCCGAGTACCAGCCCACTGCCGATCGCCGCTAGCGCGTTGAGCACATTGTGGCGGCCGGGCACACGCAGCTCGACCCCTCCCAGGCTCTCGTCGTCATAGGTCACGTGAAACGCGGTCGTTCCGTTCTGCGCGGAGATGTCGCGGGCCACCAGTCGGGCATCGGCGGACGCGATTCCGTACCGCACGACCTCGGTGCTGCTCGGCGTCGACAGCGCGTTGGCATTCGCGTCGTCCGCGCAGAGCACGATGTGTCGCGCGCCCTTCACGAACTGGGCGAACGTTCTGCGGATGTCCGCGAGGTCCGCATAAATGTCCAGGTGGTCCGCCTCGATGTTCGTGACTACGGCGACTGTCGGCGTGAGGGCGAGGAAGGAGCGGTCGTACTCGTCCGCCTCGACCACATAGAGTCGATCCGAGCCGGCGCGCAGATTTCCTCCCCAATCACCGACGCGGCCGCCGACGAGCGCGGTTGGATCACGACCCGCGGCGCCGAGCGCCATTGCCGTCATCACGGTCGTCGTCGTCTTGCCGTGCGTGCCGGCGATACCGACCAGCTCACGGCCGACCGTGACTTCGCCGAGCGCCTCGGCGCGACGAATGACAGGAATCCCCCGCTCGCGGGCACGCACAAGCTCCGGGTGATCCTTGGGCATCGCCGACGTGACGACGAGCGCGCGAGCCGAATCGACATGCGACGGATCGTGATCGGTAACCGATACGCCGAGGCGTCGGAGGTCACCGGCCGTCTCCGGATGCGCGTCGCAGCCGGTTATGGCGACGCCACGCCGGAGAAAGAGCTCGGCCAGCGCGCTCATACCGGCTCCGGCGATGCCTACGAAGTGGATGGGTCGAGCATCCGTCGAATCGAACAGAGGGGGGGACATTCGCCGCGGGAATATAAAAAATGGATCGGGAACTCGGCTACTCGGCTACTCGGCTACTCGGCTACTCGGTCATTCAGCAACGCAAGGATTCTTCGCGCGATGTCCTCTGCCGCGTTTGGGCGGGCTCGTTCGCTTGCCCCGCGAGCGAGACGCTGGAGCTCGGAGGAGTTGTCGAGGAGGCGGCGGATGGTCCCATCGAGCCGCTCGACGGTGAGTTGGATCTGCGGAATATGGACCGCCGCGCCGGCCCGCTCGAGCGTCACGGCGTTGGTCGTTTGATGGTCGGCCGCCGCGGTGGGCAGTGGGACGAGAACCGCCGGGATGCCCCAGGCGAATAGCTCAGCCGTCGTCATTGCACCGGCCCGCGCAAGGGCGAGGTCGGTCGCGGCGTACGCCTCCGCGATGGGGGACAGATAGTCGCGCACGCGAACGCGCGGGCCCTCGCAGCTCTTGAACCGATCGTAGGTGGCCCGTCCCGTTGCCCAGATGATGTGCAGATTCGCGGGCAGCCCACGGTCGATCCACTCGGCGACGACCCGATTGATGGCGAGCGAGCCCTGACTGCCGCCGTAAATGAGGAGGACTCGGCCACCCCGCTCCGGGAAAGACCACGCCGCTCGGGCGGCAGCACGATCCGGCCGCGGCGTCGGTGGCGGTTCGATCGGCGCGCCCGTATCGATCAACGATCCCTCGTGGTGCGAATCGAGAACGCGAGCCGCTTCGGGGAAATTCAGGTAGATCTCGCGCGACCACCGGCTGAACGTGCGGGCGGTCAATCCGGGGAGACTATCGCCCGCCTGCTGAACGATCGGAATGCGGTGAGCGACCGCGTAGGCAAGCATGAGCCCAGCCGCGTAGCCGCCCGTGCCGACGACGAGCGCCGGTCGCTCTTCACGGACCATCGCTCCGAGACGGCGCCAGGCGCCGAATGCACCCGCCGTCGTCATCCAGTTCTTCCAAACCGCCCGCCGGTAGAGCGGGTGAAGATCGAGGAGGAGGTGCGGGAACTCCGTCTTCGGCAAAACCTCGCGCTCGATCCCGCGCAGGGCGCCGACGAAGAGTGGCTCCGCCGACGGGTCGAGCCGCACGAGGGCGCGCGCGATCGCAATGCCGGGATAGAGATGGCCTCCGGTGCCCCCTCCGGCGAAGACGATGCGCGTCATGGCGCGGAGTGCGCGAGCGCTACGCGGCCGCGGCGAGCGGATCGGTGGCCGAAGCGCCGATAACGCGTTCCTTCGTGCTGCCGATGTTCACGAGAATTCCGGTGAACAACATCGTGAGGACGAGATTCGACCGGCCGTACGACACGAATGGCAGCGTCAGTCCAGTCGTCGGCAGCAGCCCGATGACCACGCCGATGTGCAGGAACGCCGTCAGCACCGTCGTGAACGTCAGGCCGACGGCAACGAGCTGGAGAAACGGAGTCCGCGCCGACCGAGCGATCCTGAAACCGAAAAGCGCGTACATGGCAAAGGCGATCGTGATCCCCGCCAATCCAGCGAATCCCCACTCCTCCCCCACATTGCTGGCGACGAAGTCGCTGTACGGGAAAGGCACGAAGTACGCCTGCTGCATCCCCTCGCCAAAGCCACGGCCGAACCAACCGCCGGAGCCGACGGCGACAAGCGACTGATGCAATTGATAGCTAACCTGGTCCGGCGCGTCACCCGGGTGCACGAAGGCCGTGATTCGCGAGAGGGCATACCGCCACTTCTCGATCTTGGTGAGCGTCAATGGAAGCGCCAACGCTCCCAAGACCATGAAATGACTCATGCGTGCGCCTCCCAGGTACAGGAGCAGCACCATGAGCAGCGTGAACAGCATCGCCACTGAGAGATCAGGCTCGAGCGCGGCCAGCACGTCGAGTACGCCAATCACGACAACGAACGGTATGAGACCCTTCGTGAACCGCTTGAGGGTCTCTCCCTTCTTCACGATCAGCATCGAGACCCACACCACGACGGCGAGCTTGGCGAATTCCGACGGCTGAACCGAGGGACCGAGCAGGAATCGTCGGGAGCCGTGGATGACCGGCGCAATCCGGTTGGGGAGCACGAGCACCGCCACCATCGCGGCGATCGTGAGCCACATCATCGGCCAGGCCCAGGCGTGAAGCCGCTCCGCATCGACCTTCGCTGCGATGGCGAAGGCGACGACGCCCACGGCAACGCCGACGAGCTGCCGGAGGAGGAAGAATGAGCTCCCGCCATAATCGTTCATGGCGACGAAGGCACTCGCGCTGTAGAGGACCGCGAGTCCGAACGCCGTCAATACGGCACTGATGAGCACGAGGCCGCGGGCCTCGGGACCCATCCGCCAGCGCAGGCGAACATCGGCCGGAGCAGCGACGGCTCTTCGCGCCATGGTAGGCGCGTTCATCTCGAGGACCTGCATGTCAGGACGCGCCGGAGGCCGCGAGCCGCTTGAAGACGGCGCCGCGGTGTTCGTAGTTGTCGAACATGTCGTAGCTCGAGCAGGCGGGAGAGAGCAAGACGACGTCGCCCGGCCGTGCAATGGCGCGCGCGGTCGCCACGACGTCATCAAACGACGATTCGAGGCGCCTCAGCGGCACGAGCCCGCTCAAATCCGCTTCGATGAGCGGTCCGGCCTCACCGTACGCGATCACGGTTCGGACAGTCCGCTTGAGCTCGGGCGCGAGCGCCATGTACGGCTCGCCTTTGTGCCGGCCGCCCAACAGGAGAATGGTCGGACTCCGCATACCCTGCAGCGCCACGAGCGTGGACGCGACGTTCGTCGACTTGGAGTCGTTGATCCATGTCACGCCGTCGAAGGTACCGAGCGTCTCGATACGGTGCTCGAGCGCAGTGAAGCTCCTGAGCCCGTCGCGGAGCGCGTTGAGCGCGTGGTGGGTTCGGTGTTCACGGTCCGCCATCATGACGGCGAGCGACGCGGCCAACGCGTTGGCGACGTTGTGATCGCCGAGCAGCGTGAGCTCCTCACGCCGAATGAGCGGATGACCCAGGACGACGAGCATGTCGCTCGCCCGGTCGAAATACGCCTCGGCCCGCCCTTCCACTGAAAAGCGGCATTGCACGCCGGGGAGGCCGGCGGCCATCCGCTGTACGTCGGCGTCGTCGGCGTTGGTCACCCAGTTCGACGCCGCGTTCGCATTCTTGAAGAGCAGCGCCTTATCGCCGTAGTAGGCCTCGACGCTGTCGTACCGATCGAGGTGGTTGGGTGAGAGGTTGGTCAAGACACCGACGGTCGGTTCGATGCTCGGCGTGTCGTGGAGCTGGAACGAGGAAACCTCGAGGGCGACCCATGCCGGCGGCGTGCGCGAGAGCGCGAGCTCGGTGAGCGGCGTGCCGATGTTGCCGGCGGTCGCGGCGCGCCGGCGCACGGCCGTGAGGAGATGCCCGACGAGCGCCGTCGTCGTGGTTTTTCCGTTGGTTCCAGTGATCGCGATGTACGACAGGCGAGGCAGGAAGCGCAGGCCGATCTCGATCTCACTGACGATGTCGACACCGCCCTTGCGCGCCGCGGCGAACGGCGGCGCGTCCGGCGGAACTCCGGGGCTGGCAACGACGAGAGACGCACGCGCCAGCCGCTCCATGTCGTGGCCGCCGAGTTGGACGTCCACTCCGTCCTCGCGCAGCGCGCCAGCCGATGCCTCGAGATCGGAATCGGTCGTGTAGTCGGACGCGTACACGCGGGCGCCGGCACGGGCGAGCAGTTGCGCCGCCGCCTTGCCGCTTCGAGCCAAACCGACGACCGCGATCTCGCCAGCGAGCCACTCCGGCCGTAAGGCTGGGCTAGCGAGAGGCTGAGCTGATTGCTCCATCGATCAGCGGAGCTTGAGCGTGCTCAGAGCGAAGAAGGCGCACAGAATGCCGATGATCCAGAATCGGACGACGACCTGTGTCTCCTTCCATCCATGCTCCTCGAAGTGATGATGCAGCGGCGCGCGCTTGAACACACGGTGAGTCTGGGCGTACTCCAGGTTGTATCGCCAGCGACGGTACTTGAAGACATACCGTTGCAGGATCACGGACATCATCTCTGCGACGAAGACAGCGCCGACGAACGCGAGCACGAACTCCGACTTGAGCAGGATCGCCACGGCGCCGAGCGCCCCGCCAAGGGCGAGCGCGCCCGTATCGCCCATGAAAACTTGCGCCGGGTGCGTGTTGAACCAAAGGAAACCGATCAACGCGCCGACCATGGCGAAACAAAAAACCGTGAGCTCGCCGGAATCCGGCAAATAGAACATCAACAAGAAGCGAGTATAATCGAGGCGTCCGACGATGTACGCGAAGATCGCGAAGGTGCCGAACGCGATCACCGACAATCCGGACGCGAGCCCGTCGAGACCGTCGGTGATGTTCACCGCGTTGCTCGTGCCGGTGAGGATGAACGTCACCCACAGGACATACAGCCAGGCGAAACCGGCGAGCGGCGTCACCAGGTAGTACTTGAAGAACGGCAGCGTAGTCGCCGCGCCAGGCAGGTTCGGTGAGAGCGGGTACTGCCACAGGTACCAACCCAGCGCGAGCCCGGCGATCACCTGGCCCGCCAGCTTGTACCGCTCGACCAGTCCGCTATTCTTCTCCCCGCGCTTCTTCTGCTGGAGCTTGAGGTAGTCGTCGAGCAGTCCGATCACGCCCATCCACATCGTGGTGAAGATCGCGATGAGAAGGTACGGCCGGCTCAAACTGAATCGACCCCACAGCAGCACCGACACCAGGGCGGCGAACAGGAAAATGAGCCCGCCCATCGTGGGCGTTGTCCCCTTGCTCGCGTGCGAATCCGGCGTGCCCTCGCGAACGACTTGATGGACGGACTGCCGCTTGAGCGCGCGAAGGATGATCGGTCCGAAGACGAAGGACAGCAGCAACGCCGTGACCGCGGCGCCGACGGCCCGAAGCGATATGTACCGAAGGACGTTCAGTACGGCGTACTGCTTCCCAAAAGGCAGTAGGAAGTGGTAGAGCACGGCGGGGGGGGCGCGGGTCGGTGGCTGTTTAAGGATGGCCTACAGTATCGGCAGGTGCGGCGCCCGTCGCCCACTCGGTGATCGGCTTTACGAGGCGCTCCAGACGCATGCCCCGAGAGCCCTTGAGGAGGATAACAGCGTCGGGAGTGAGCCGCGACGCGAGCGCCGACCAGAGCGAATCCACGTCCGCGGCCAACACGACGCGCGGATCATTCGGCGCCACACGCGCAAATGCCGCGGCGAACTCACCCACCGCGGCGACGAGCTCCAACCCATCGGCGAGCGCTGCGCGGGCCACATCGTCGTGCAACGTCAGAGTCTGCGCGCCAAGCTCGAGCATGCTCCCGAGCACGGCGACGCGTTGTCGTCCCTTCCCCGCATGCCGCAGCAGCTCGATTGCCGCCCGAGCCGAGCCGGGGTTGGAGTTGTAGGCGTCGTTGATCAAGGTCGCGCGGCCGATCCGCTCCCAATTCACGCGCATCGGCGGCGGTGCCATCGCAGCGATGCCTCGCGCCGCATCGTCGAGTCCAACCCCGAGCTCGCGCGCCGCCGCCAAGGCGAGTGTCGCGTTGCGTAGATTGTGAAGTCCACGAAGTGGCACGACGATCTCGCAGCCGTCGACTCGCATGTGCCCGCGGCCATTTTCGTCGATCGAGCTGGCGACCGCCGCGACGTCGCCCGTGTCGAGACCCGCTGTGACGACGCGACGCGCCTTCGCGCGTGCTCCGTCCGCCACCTCCGGCTGCGACGCCGGCACGACGGCCACCGGCACCGCTTCGACGCCGGCAAGCTCCTCGCGCAGGACGCCCGCCACGTCGCCCAACCCCTCGAGGTGCTCTTCGGCGATCGACGTCACCACCGTCACGTCGGGATCCACGATCGCCCGCAGACGGGCGATTTCACCTGGCGCGTTGGTCCCCATCTCGATCACGGCGACGTCGGCCGCGTCGGGGAGGGCGAGCAACGTGAGCGGGACGCCGACGAGGTTATTCAGGTTGCCGGTGGTCGCGTGCACATCGAGACGACTCCCGAGCGCGGCGCGAATCAGTTCCTTTGTGCTCGTCTTTCCATTCGTGCCGACGACGGCCACCACCGGCCCACTCCACGCCTTCCGTCGAAAGCGACCCAGCGCGCCAAGTGCGGCGAGTGTGTCGTCGACTTCGAACGCGGGGACGCCGAGATTTGCCGCAGCCGTGGCGCGCGAGACGACGAGTCCCGTAGCACCCTTCGCCACGGCGTCGCGCAGAAACTCGTGCGCGTCGAATCGCTCGCCGGACAGCGCGACGAACAAGTCGCCCGGTTCGATCGTGCGCGTGTCCGTCCAAACACGTCGGAACAGCTCCGAGCCCGCGGGATGGTTGCCCACCGCGACGCCGGCAAGCGCGGCGCGGACGCGATCGCGCGTCCAGAAGTCCGCGGGCTGTGTGGTCGGAGGTGCCGTGCTCATGCCGCGCTCCCGCCGTCGCGCGCTCCGGCGACGGACAGCTCGCGCACGATGATCTTCTCGTCGAACGGATACTTGATCATTCCGCGGACTTGATACGTCTCGTGGCCCTTACCGGCGAGTACGATCACGTCGTCCGGTGCCGCGATGTCCAGCGCGCGTGCGATCGCCCCGCGCCGATCTTCGATCCGCTCGTGATTCCTGCGGGTCATTCCCCCTTCGATGTCGTCGAGGATCCGCTCCGGATTCTCCGTGCGCGGATTGTCGCTCGTCACGATCGCGAGGTCGGCCTTTTGCTCGGCGATCGACCCCATCACCGGACGCTTGCCGCGGTCGCGATCGCCGCCACATCCGAAGACGACGATGAGACGTCCGTCGACGAACGGGCGCACCGCATCGAGCGCGCGCTCCAATGCGTCCGGCGTGTGCGCGTAATCGCGCAGCACGGTCGGCGACGACCGAAGCACCTCCAGCCGCCCGGGAACCTGCGGCATCGTCGAGAGGGCGCCGGCGATCCGCGCCGCGGGAAGTCCGAGCGCGTACGCCGCGGCGGCGGCGCCGAGGGCATTGATGACGTTGAAATCGCCGATGAGCGGGAGTCGGACGGGCTCGCGCTCGCCGGCGAGACAGAGCACCCACTCGCTGCCGCGCGCGTTGAACCGCACGTCTTCGGCGTGCACCTCGGCCGTCGTCACGCGCTCGCTGAACGACACGCGACGGCGTTCGGTCTCGAGCGCGGCCCACGCCGGGTCGTCGAGGTTGTATACGACGGTGCCATGCGGACGGAGATGCTCGATCAGCCGCGACTTCGCGGCGAAATACTTCTCCATCGTCCCGTGGTAGTCGAGATGATCGCGCGTCAGGTTGGTGAACACGCCCACGTCGAACGAAACGCCTTCCACGCGCCGCTGGTCGAGCGAATGAGACGAGACCTCCATCGCGACGCGACGCACGCCGGCGTCGAGCAACGCACGAAAGACGCGTTGGAGCTCGACCGGGCCGGGGGTTGTAAGCCCGCCGCCACCGGCGAGTGTCTCAGCCTCGCTGCCGATCGCAATACCGAGCGTGCCGATCGACGCGCTGCGAGCCGTGTCGCTGTCCAGCAAATGCCGGAGCATGTTGACCGTGGTCGTCTTCCCGTTCGTTCCGGTGACGCCCACGAGCTGAAGATCGCGCGCCGGCCAGTCGAAGAACGCCGCGGCGGCGATGGCGGCGGCGCGACGTCCGTCGTTGACGACAAGCGCCGGAAGGTCGGTTCGCGAGGCGTCCTCCACGATCGCGGCGACGGCGCCCGATTCTGCCGCCGCGGCGAGATAGTCGTGGCCATCGCGCTCCGTTCCCTTCACCGCGATGAACAACGCGCCGTCCGTCACGACGCGGCTGTCGTCCGTCACGTCGGTGATAACGACGTTCGTGCTACCGCGCTGCTCCACGAGCAGACCGGCTTCGTTCAGGGCGCTGGCGATCGCGCCGATGTCAGCGTGCATTCAATAGTCGAAGAGCAAGCGAACTACGGTCCCGGTCGGCGCCAGCTCGCCGGCAGCCGGAGATGTGGCGGGAGCGGCGCCATGAGCGATCTGTACGCGGAAGCCTGCACTGTGCAACGAACGCACCGCGTCGCGCACCCCGAGTCCGCGGATGTCGGGAACAGCCCGCATTGCTTTTCTCTGCGGCTTTTCCGGCGGCGCGGGGATCGAGACTACGAAGGGCACGCCTCGAGTGGCGCTGTCCCCGGCGATGACCGCCGTGCGCCGCGCAACGCCCGCCCCCGAGTCCTCCAACGACGGAGTGATCGCGAGCTGGCTGATGACCGTGTCGTTTTTCGGATGGACGCTGGACGCGAGCTTCGCGCGATCGAGCGCCGCGTCGCGCGCTGCCACGGCGGCCTGCAGGATGACCTTGGTCACCGGCGCGGCCGTCTGCGCGGCGTAGATCGAGCTCTGCGGCGCCGTCATCTTCACGACGATCACGTACTGCGGATTGTCCGCCGGGAAGATGCCGACGAAGTTCGGATTGTAGCGGCCGGCGACGTAGTGCCCGCGGACCGCGCTTCGCGGTGTACCGGTCTTCCCGGCCAGCATGAAGTTGTCGATCGCCGCTTCGACGGCCGTGCCTTCGTCGACCACGTCGAGCAGCATGTGACGCACCTTGTCGGCGGTCGCCCTGTTGATCACCCGACGGACCACGCGCCGCTGGTGCTCGTAGACGACCGATCCGTCCGGACCAATCACCTGCTTCACCAGCGCGGGCTCGACCAACTCTCCACCGTTGGCGAACGTCGCATACGCGAGGGCAAGCTGAAGCGGAGTGACGGAAACTTCGTAGCCCATCGGCAGTGAGATCGGTGATTGCGCCGACCAGTTCTTCGGCACTCGCAGCACGCCGCCCGACTCCGTCGGATAGGGCAGGCCGCTCGGCGTTCCGAATCCGAAATCGCGAATCGTCTCGTACTTCTCCCGCGGCGTCAGGCGCGACGAGAACTTCACGATACCAATGTTGCTCGACCATCGCAGCACCACGGAGAGCGGCGCCTTCCCCACGAAATGATCGTCGCGAATCGGATTCTTGCGTCCCTCGACGTCGAGAACGCCGTTGCCCGTGTCCACGGAGTCCGCATCGGTCACGCGCCCGCGATCGATCAACGCCGCGGCCATGAACGGCTTGAACGTTGAACCCGGCTCGAAGGGTTCCGTCAACACCGTCGCCGCCGTTTGTCGCTTGTCCGGCCGCCAACTCGACATCGCGCGGATCTCACCGGTGTGCGGATCGAGAATGACGATGTCGCCACCCTCCGCGCCCATACGCGCGACCGCGTCGCCCAGCGCCTTTTCGGCGATCTCCTGAAGATCCGCGTTGAGTGTGAGGACGATGCTGTTCCCCGAGACCGGCGCCGTGCCCGGCGCGGTTGGGGACTCGCGGCCGCGGCCACGCGAATCTCTCACGAGGGTCGCCGTCCCCGACTTTCCGCGAAGGATCGAATCGAGCGACAGTTCCAAACCTTCAACCGCTTTGTTATCCGCGCCGACCCGGCCGAGGATTCCCTTGGCGCCTTCCGATATCGCGTACGTCCGTTCGATCGACGGAAAGGAGTACACCCCTCGGAGAGCTACCAGTTGTGCCGCGTCGCTGGTCCGGAATTGGCCGGGCACCACCAGATACCTGTTGGACGTGTCGAGCGCCCTCGCGATGACCGACGGCTCGACTCTGAGTTTGTTGAGCGCCGTTTTGAGCTTCTTTCGTTCGTTGACCTCGCGCGGCGCGATCTCCACCCGCACGACTTCGTGGCTCTGGGCGAGCACTCGGCGCGACACGTCGAGAATGTCGCCGCGACGCGCCGGAACCACCTTGTCCGTTGTTTGCTGTCGCTCGGCCTGGGCGCGCCACCCCCGACCCTGCACCAGCTGGACGCGCGCCGCCTGCACCAGGATCGCGATGGCGAACAGGGCGAGAACGGAGTGCGCCAGACCAATTCGGCTAGAGCGAATCATGCCGGATGGGCGGAGTGCGCGGCGCGCGCGGGAGGGAGCCCGCACTATCGCCACGCTGCAGGATGATCTGCTGCTCGGGAGTCGGGATGTGCATGTTCAGGCGCTGCTCGGCGATCGGCTGGAGGCGCGCCCGACTCGAATAATCCCGAATTACGCCTTCGAGCCGAATACGCTCCTGCTGCAGCGAGTCCCGCCGCAGTTGGAGCTTTCGAATTTCGGTTTGTTGGCGTACGCCGAGCGCTCTCCGTGCTATGACGCCCGTAGCCACCAAGACGAAACCAACGAGGAGGACGGCGATCGCCGACCGGCGCCTGGCCGCTACTCTGCGCTTCGCCATGCTCGGAGCCGTGCGCTTCGCGCGCGGGGGTTCGCGGCCGTCTCGTCGTCCGACGCGGTGACGGCTCGCCGGGTGAGGGTGGTGCCGAGCGGGCGGCCGCGGCAGGTGCAGACCGGTTGCTTGGGCGGGCAGATACAGGAGGCGCTCCACTCCCGGAAGGTGTTCTTCGCGATGCGGTCCTCGCCGGAGTGGTACGAGATCACCACCATCGTTCCGCCCGGCGAAAGCCGGTCTCGCAACGCCGGAAGCGCCCGTTCGAGACCCGGAAGCTCGTCATTGACCGCGATGCGGACCGCCTGGAACAGCCGGGCGAAATCTCCCGATCCACTCCTCGGTCCGAGCACCGCTCGAATCGCTTTCACCAGATCATCGCTCGTGGCGAAGGGGTGGTTCGCCCGGCGCCGGACGATCTCGCGCGCGAGGCGCTCAGCTCGGGGTTCGTCGCCAAACTCCCTGAAGATTTGAGCGAGCGACTCTACCGATTCCTCGTTCAACAGGTCGGCGGCGGAGCGTTCGGCGTCGGGTCCCATGCGCATGTCCAACGGTGCTCCGGGTCGGAAGGTGAACCCGCGCGACTCGGCGTCCACCTGGTGAGACGAGATGCCGAGATCGAGGAGTATCCCGTCGAAGCTCAGACCCTCGAGCGCCGGCTCATCGGTCACGTCCGCGTAGTTCGACTGGACCGCGGAGAAGCGACCCGCCGTGGCATAGGAGCCGAGGCGCTGATTGGCGGCCGCCAGCGCGTCGGGATCGCGGTCGACGCCGATAACGGTTTGCACCCCCGCCTCGAGTAACGCCTGGCTGTGCCCGCCACCGCCAAGCGTGCAGTCCAATACGCGACTCGACGCGCCGAGAAGCTCAATAGTCTCGGCAGCGAGCACAGGCGCGTGATATGCGCTAGACGGAGGCATGCGCTCCAAGCATATCGCACTGATCATCCACGGCGCGCGCGACGACCGTCCCGAGCTGAGACACCTCGTGGAGTGGGTGCGTGAGAAGGGCCATTTCGTGGAACCGCTGACGACGTTCGAAGCGGGCGAGGCGGCGGCGATGGCGGCGGACGCCGCGCGTCGCGGCGTCGACGTCGTCGCGGCCGTCGGTGGCGACGGAACGGTGAACGAAGTCGTCAATGGGCTGGACGGATACGACGTACCGCTTGGAATCATCCCGGTGGGAACGGCCAACGATTTCGCTCGCCAGGTTGGGATACCGGCGGATGCGGATCATGCCATGGATGTTATCCTGCAACGCAAGCCCAAGCGACTCGATACCGCGTCGCTCAACGGGCGCCGTTTTCTCAACGTGTCGACGGGGGGCGTCGGCGCGGAGGCGACGGCCGAGACGCCCCCGGATGCGAAGGAAGCGCTGGGCGCGATCGCCTACGCCATCAGCGGCATGCGCAAGCTGGCCGATTTTCGCGCCGGTCGCGCGCGGTTCGCCGGCGACGGCTTCGAGTACGACGGCGAGTTTCTCATGTTCGCCGTCGGCATCACACGTTCCACCGGCGGCGGGACGATGGTGACGCCACTGGCCTCGGCGACCGACGGACTCCTCGATCTTTGCATCGTCGAGTCGATGCCGCGACGCGACTTCGCTCGGACGGTGCTTCGCGTCAAGAAGGGGGAGCATATCGGCCAGGAAGGAGTGCACTACGTCCAGCTCAAGCAGGTCACGATCGAGAGCGCGGAGTCGGTTGCGGTGAACGTGGATGGAGAGATCTCTAATGCGAGCCGTCTCGTGTATCGGGCACGGCCCCGCGACTTGTGGGTGCACCTGGTGCACCTTCCCGGCGAGGAAGAGGCGCCAACGTAGACATCACAGGTCACCGATGCTGTGACGCACGCACGGCGACTTGAAGGTGAGACGTGCAAAACTGCGAAACTGCCTTGGATACGGGACACTCCGACCGGATTGAACGGAATAGCTACAGGATTGACTGCTTCCAAATGGGATTGGGCGGAGAGGCTCTCTACGCTACGCCCCCTTCAAATGCAGTTCATCCTGTTGGTTTCCGTTCAATCCTGTCGCCTTGTTCCGTATCCAAAGCAGTTTCGATTTCTGCAGCAGTTCCCAATTGTGCGTCTCACAAACAAAAGCCCGGCGTCTTTCGACGCCGGGCTTTCGATTCAGCAACGTTGAGCGACCTACTTGCAGAATCCTTTCTTCACCGCGGCGGTGAACTCGGTGATCTGCGGGATCGTCGTGAGAATCTGCGCGGCCGTGTTCTTGTCCACCGCGCCGCCCGCCGGCATAGCCGTCTGGGTGATGGCGAGGAGGTCATCGACCTGCTTTGCTTCGGCGCACGCGGTCGCCTTCTCTTCCTTCTTCGTGGTCTTCGTCAGCGTCTGAACATGCTGAACGATGTCGTAGGCCACCTGGAACGAGGCTACGCCGATGAAGAATTTGCTCTCCTTCGTGGGCGCCATCGCGTCGACGGCCTGCGCGGCGTCCAGCGCCGCCTGCCAATCCTCGCGCTTCTTCGACTCTTGCGCCGTCTTCACGAGGGGCGGTACGTCCGAGAGGAGCAGCGCGCCGATGGTGTCCTTGCTCACGCCGGCGGCGATCGCACGCTGTGCAACCGCGGTCGCGCTGTCCTTCTGCTTCATGTCGTTGAGCGTGTACATCGTCAGGACGACGGCGTTCGTGCTCTTTGGATCGATCGCGATCGCGCGACGTCCGTGCTCGAGCGCCTGCTGCAACTGACCGGACTTGCGATACGACTGCGCGAGCAGCAGCTGCATGTCGAGATCGTTCGGGAACTTCGTCGCCGCGCGCGAGGCGATCTCCTGCACCTTGGCCGTGTTGCTGTCGCTTTGCGCCGCGCCAATCTGCCGCTGGAAGAACACGAGGGTTGCCTTGGAGGTGTCGGCCTTCACCAGCTCTTCGCCGGCGGCGATGGCGGGCTTCCACCGCTTGGCGTTCAACAGAAGCTTCCACTTGGTGTCCAGCATCGCCGGATCACCGGGGTTCTGCGCGAGCAGCGTATCGATGATCGGGATTGCCTTGTCGGGCGAGCCGGAGGTCGCGAGCGTGTTGACGATCGACGTGGCGATCGTCGTGTTCGACGGGTCAGCGCGCCAGATGCGCAGGTTGTACTCGATCGCCTTGTCCTTGTCGCCCTTCGCGGTGTACGCCTCGGCGGCGCTGTTCAGCGCGATGATGCTCGTCGGATCCTTCGCCAGAATCGATTCGGAGATGGCGATGATCGAATCCGTCGGCGCCGGCTTCATCTGGTTGTACGCCGTCAGAATGCACAGGCGGTTGAGCGTCGACGCCGGGTAGGCGGCGAGGCCGATCTGCGCGTCCTTTACCGCCTGGTCGTACTTCGCGGCGCGAAGGTCGTTCGTGCAGGTCTTGTACGGACCCATGCCCTTTAGCGCGGCGGTGACCTCACGCTCCACCAGCTTCGCCACGTCGCCGGCATCCTTGCCGTTGAGCGTCGGGAGGGGCTGAGCGAGTGTTTGCTGACCGGTCCGGGTCAGGATGCGCGCGTCCAGCTGGACCCCCGTGGCACTCTTGGCAATCTTGCCCTCGAGCACGTAATCGCCGTGGACCTGCTTGGCGAGTTCCATCAGGTCAGACGCGTTCAGCGCCGAATCGGCCTTGTAGCCGGACGCCTCGAGCGTGTTGTTGATGCTCGTCTTCGGCACGGCATAGAGCTCTTTGGCCGAATGCTCTTGCTGGATGCGGCGCCGAATTTCGTCGGCCGCCTGCACTCCGAGCGCCTTGTCGCTGCTTTGCAATACGGCGACGAGAATCTGCGGTGTATCCGGATTCGGCGGACCACCGCGCTGCGCGGGCTGCTGCGCCGGCTGCGCGACGAGCGGCGCCGCGGCCAGCATGAGCCCCATCAAGCTCGCGACCGTCACCGCATAGCGTTGCGTGGACTTCACGGTCATTACCTCCCAAACGTTGACTAGAGTACCCGCGCCAAGCATCCGGGTTCGCAATCCAGACGCCATCACTTCTCCATTCCCCTATGGGCGAAGAGGGACTCGAACCCCCGACCCCCTGCGTGTAAGGCAGGTGCTCTAACCAACTGAGCTATTCGCCCGACCGAAACTGACCGGACGCGTCCCTCTCCCCGATCATGCAGCCGCCAGAAACGCGGCGTAGCAGCCTACTTTAGAATCGCCAATGGGACCAACACGCAATAACCGATCGCAAGCAAAATTGGGGCAATCGTTTCCCCGCCTCGAGCAAGATCGGCGAAACCCGCGAGAATCACCACCGCCGCAAGCCCCCACCACATCAATCCGCGCGTGCGCGACCGCGTCTCGATCTCTGCCATAGGCGCAGTAGTGTAGACCTTCCCAAGAAGGCTGTCAAGCAACGTTCTGACGCGAAGTTACGCGACGATGACTCGAACATTACGGAGCGATTAACTCGGCATCGCGGGAGGGCTCTGTTCGGTCGAACCGGGCTCGTCGTCTCCGCGGAGCAAGGCCTCGATCGCGCTCTCCCGCGCCGCGCGTTCGGCGGCCACATCCGCCGCCACGAGCGCGGCCATTCGTCGACGGTCCCGTTGCCTCCGCGCCACATAGAGCGGGATGATCGCGAGTCCCACGAGTATGCCCCCGAACGTCAACTCGCTGATCAGCGCCAGCGCTCCGTAGCGTCGCCGCGTGTGTTGCTGCCAGCGCTTCTCGAATCCGGCGAGCGTGAGGCCGAACGTCGATCGAACGGCGACGTCCATGGAACCCCGGGCCTTCCAATTCGCAAAGAACGGCGCCAAGCCGTTCGCCGTATCGAGGGCCGCCAGCTCGACCACGGCGCGGTAGGCCAGTGCGTAGGCGTTCTGCGCGGTCGTCGCGCCTTCGGCGAACGCCGAGTCCAGCCGATCGAAGCTCGGCGTACCCTTGAACGCCAGCGCCACGTTCGCCGCGAGCGCGTCTTCTCTGCTCCATTCGTGCGCCGCATAGCTCGCGTACCCTTCGTCGAACCATCGCGGTGGCAGATCGCCGAGATATTCGTGCAGGGCGAGATGGGCGAG
>DATMHK010000267.1:0-26125 GCA_035554995.1 Gemmatimonadaceae bacterium | reverse complement strand
CGCTGACCGACGACGAAAAGCGCGCGCTGCTCAAGCGGCTCAGCGAGGTGGACGGTCTCGAGCGATTCCTCGGCCGGGCCTATGTGAGCGTGAAGCGCTTCTCGGTGGAAGGCCTGGACATGCTCGTCCCGATGCTGGACGAAGCGATCAGCCGCGCGGTGATGGACGGCGCGCGGCAGGTCGTGATCGGCATGGCGCACCGCGGCCGGCTCAACGTGCTCACGCACACGATGGGCAAGCCGTACCGCGCGCTGCTCGAGGAGTTCGAGGGACATCATCCCGACACGAACGCCGAGAGCGACACCGGCGACGTGAAGTACCACATGGGTTATCGGGCGGCGCGCGAGATGGGCGCGAACGGCGCCGTCGCCATCGAGCTGGTGCCGAACCCGAGCCACCTCGAGATAGTGAACCCGGTGGTCGCGGGCGTCGCGCGCGCACGACAGCGCGTGACCGGCGGCGCTCCGGACGCGCGCGACGAATCGCGGGTGTTGCCGATCGTCGTCCACGGCGACGCTTCGTTCCCGGGCGAAGGCGTGGTCGCCGAGACGCTCAACATGTCGCTGCTCCGCGGTTACCGCGTCGGCGGCACGCTGCACATCATCTCGAACAATCAGGTCGGTTTCACCACCGACCCGAGGGACGCGCGGTCGACGTACTACGCGAGCGACCTGGCGAAGGGATTCGAGATCCCGATCGTCCACGTGAACGCGGACGACGCGGAATCGTGCATTCAGGCTGTGCGCCTCGGTCTCGCCTATCGCCGTCGGTTCAACAAGGACTTTTTGATCGATCTCGTCGGCTATCGCCGCCACGGTCACAACGAAGCGGATCAGCCGGCGTTCACGCAGCCGTTGATGTACAAGATCATCAGCGAGCACCCGACGCCGCGCGAAGTCCTGGGGGCGCGGCTCGTGCGCGAGCGAATCGTCGCCGAGGACGACGTCAAAGCCGCTGACGCGGCTGTCGCGGCGCGGTTGCAGCAGGTCTATCAAGAGATGAAGCGCGACGGCCAGGCCGACACGAGCGCCGACGCCGGTGGACGCGACGGACCGTCGTCGGCGCCGTCGACGCCCGAGACGGCCGTACGCGGCGAGAAGCTCGTCGCGCTCAACGAGCAGCTGCTCAGCTGGCCGTCCACCTTCAAGCTTCACCCGACGATGCAGCGCACGCTTCCTCGCCGGCGCGAGGCGATCAACACCGGCGCGATCGACTGGGGCCATGCCGAAACGCTGGCGTTCGCCTCGCTGATCACCGAAGGGACGAGCATTCGCATCACCGGCCAGGACGCCGAGCGCGCCACGTTCTCGCACCGCCATGTGGTTCTGCACGACGTGAACACCGGCGAGGTGTTCGTGCCGCTGCGCGCGCTGCCCCAGGCGACGGGAGCATTCGAGGTCTATAACAGTCCGTTGTCCGAGACGGCGGTCCTTGGTTTCGAGTACGGGTTCAGCGTCGCCGCGCCGGACGAGCTGGTGCTCTGGGAGGCGCAGTACGGCGATTTCGCGAACGTCGCCCAGCCGGTGATCGATCAATTCATCTCGGCCGGCCGCGCGAAGTGGCGGCAGGAGTCGGGGCTCGTGCTCCTGCTCCCGCACGGCTACGAAGGTCAAGGGCCGGAGCACTCGAGCGCGCGCCTCGAGCGGTATCTGCAGCTGTCCGCCGAAGACAACATGATCGTCGCGTATCCGTCGACGCCGGGGCAGTACTTCCATGTGCTGCGGCGGCAGGCCATGCGACGCCCCCGCCGGCCGCTGGTGCTCATGCAGCCGAAGTCGCTGTTGCGGCTGCCCGCCGCGACGTCGTCGCTCACCGATTTGTCCTCGGGAACGTTCCGGCCGGTGATCGACGACGTCAACGTGGCGACGACTCGCGAGACCGTACAACGCCTCGTCTTCTGCACCGGCAAGATCTACTATGACCTGACCGCGGTGGCGGAGCGCCCGTCGAATGTCGCGATCGTCCGGGTCGAGGAGCTCGCGCCATGGCCGCGCGAGATCGCCGATATCGTCGATCAGTACCCGAACGTCGATGAAATCGTGTGGGCACAGGAAGAGCCGAAGAACATGGGCGCGTGGACGTACGTGCAACCGCGACTGCGGGCGTCGATCGGCACGGTGACCACGCTGCGCTACATCGGGCGTCCCGAGCGGGCGAGTCCCGCCGAGGGGTACAAGTCGTCGCACGACGCCGACCAGGCGCGCATCGTCAACGACGTGCTCACGTATCAGTCGTCGAAGCGCCGCGCGGGAGCGGCGCGATGAGCCTCGTCCGGCGCGACCGCTTCGCCGCGGTCCGCCGTTGCATCCTGTTGGCTGGTAGTCTCCTCATCGCCGCGCCGCGTCTCCGTGCCCAGGAGCGCGGCGCGGTTGCGTTGGATGCGGCCTTGTCCGGCCTCGGCACCACGGCGCGCGTCCTCGTGATCGGTGCGCACCCGGACGACGAGGACACGCAGCTCATTGCCTATCTCGCGCGGGCGCGCCACGTCGAGACGGCGTATTTGTCGCTCACGCGTGGCGACGGTGGACAGAACCTGATCGGCAACCAGCTCGGCGAAGTGCTCGGCATGATCCGCACGCAGGAGCTGCTTGCCGCGCGGCGCATCGACGGCGGACGCCAGTACTTCACTCGCGCCTTCGACTTCGGTTTCTCGAAGACGCTCGACGAGACGCTCGAACATTGGCCGAAGGATTCGATCCTCCTCGACATGGTCGCGATCGTCCGCGCATTCAGACCGCATGCGATCATCGCCGTATGGACGGGAACGTCTGCCGACGGCCACGGGCATCACCAGTTCGCCGGTGTGACGGCCCGCGAGGTGTACGACGCCGCGGCCGACTCGGTGCGGTTCCCGGCGTCGCGCGTCGGTGGATTGCGTCCATGGGCGACGCCCAAGTTCTATCGTGGGCGATACCGTGCGACGTCGACGCTCTCGTTCAACGTCGGCGAATACGATCCGGTCGCGGGACGATCGTACTCGGAGATCGCGTCGATCAGCCGGTCACAGCACCGCTCGCAGGGCCAGGGCGAGCTGGCCGAACGCGGCGCGCGGATCGACGGCGTTCGCCTCGAGGCGTCTCGCGTGTCCGATCCCGCCGCGCCGGAACGCGGCATGTTCGATGGCCTCGACACCACTTGGAATCGGTTCAACTCGGTCCGTCTCCCGGATTCCGCGCGAACGGCGCTCGATTCGCTCGCGGCGCAGGAAGCCTCGGTACGCCGGGCTCGTGATCTCGAGCATCCATCCCGGATGGTCGCGCCGCTCGCGGCCTACGTTCGGCTGCTGAGCCGCGCGATGAGCGGCGTTCGTTGCGCGCCACTCACCAATGTGCAATCGCGCGAGCCGTCATGCGCGCCGCTCTTCGGCGACCTCGCTTTGTCGCTCGAGACAACGCGAACACGCGCCGTGAACGCCCTGCTCAACGCGGCCGGTGTGACGGTCGACGCCACCGCGCCGCGCGAGTTGATCGCCGAGCGCGATACTGTGACGACGACGATCAGCGTGTACAACCAGGGGACGCAACCTGTCACGGTCGAGCGCGTGGCGCTGCCCGGCGAAGCGTCGCCTTCGTCATTGGTCGCGCGTCGGGCCGAACCGGACAGCGCGTTCCGCTCGCGCCTTTTGTATCACGCCGATGTGTTGACGGTGCCTTGGTGGCTCCGCTTCGGGCGTCGCGGGGACACGTTCGTGCAGCCGATGCAGGACATGGTGGTCGGCGACGATCGCATCCAGGAATCTGGAGCGGACGTCGTGCTCGGCATCGCTGGTGTCGACGTGCCGGTGCGCGCCGGCCCGATCGTTTACCGTCACGCCGATCCGGCGCGCGGCGAGGTCCGTCGGCCTATAGCCACGGTGCCCGAGATCTCAGTCCTCCTGCAGCACGACGTCGAGTACGCGAGGGCGAACGCACCCTTCGAGCGGACCGTGATCGTCTCGCTGCACTCGGCATCGCCGTCGCCGCGGGAAGTAGACGTGGCCCTGTCTGTCCCGCGCGGGGCAAAGGCGGATACCGCCGTACGCCATGCGAGTCTCAAGCCGTTCGGCGATGTGCAGCTCTACTTCAAGGTGCAGGGCCGGCTGGCCCCGGGCCGTGACTCGATCACCGCGGTCGCGCGGCTCGGCGCCAGAACGTTTTCCCAAGGCTTCGTTCCTATAGAGTTCGAGCACATCGCCCCGCAGCGCTACTACCGGCCAGCGCGAACGTATGTCGAATCGGTGAACGCGACATTCGCGGATTTGCGCATCGGCTACATCCGCGGCGTCAGCGACAACGTCCCGCCCATGCTCGAGGAGCTTGGGCTTCCGGTCACCGAGCTCGATCCGGCGGCGCTGCCGCAAACCAACCTCTCTTCGTACACGACGATCGTGATCGGGCCGCGGGCCTACGAGGCGAACCCCGCGCTCGTCGCCAACAACACGGTCCTGATGCGCTTCGTGAACGCCGGTGGTACAATCGTGACGCAGTACGGTCAGTTCGAATATGCCCAGCCGGCCGCTGGCATCTTGCCGTATCCTATCACCCTCGTGCGCCCCGCCGATCGCGTGACCGACGAGCGAGCTGCCGTACGAGTGATCGATCCTGCGTCGCCGCTGCTTGCGCGGCCGAACAAGATCGGTGAGGCGGATTTCGCGGGATGGGTGCAGGAACGATCGCTCTACATGCCGCGCACGTTCGACAAGCAGTACCACGCCCTCTTCTCGATGAACGACAAGAACGATCCACCGAACGACGCGGCGGTTCTCGTGGCACCGGTGGGGAAGGGCACGTACGTCTACACGACGTTCTCCTTCTTCCGGCAGCTTCCGGCGGGCAATCCCGGCGCCGCGCGGTTGTTCATCAACCTGCTGTCGGCGAATCAGTCGGCTACCAGCCGGCCGTCGTCCACATCGTCCCCCATCCGCCCGTGACCGTCGATCCGCGGCTCGTCGCGTTCGTCGGCGTCGCGGCGCTGCTGACTATTCTGCCCGGCGCCGACATGGCGCTCGTGACCCGCAACGTGCTCGCGCTCGGCCGACGCCGAACGATGCTCACGATCCTCGGCATCGGCGCCGGTTGCCTGATCCACGCCACGGCGTCGGCCCTCGGCATCTCGGCGATTCTCGCCACCTCGGCGACCGCGTACAACGTGGTGAAGACGGTTGGCGCAGCGTATCTGATTTGGCTCGGAATTCAGTCGATTCGCCGTCATCCTGAGGGAGCGCAGCGACCGAGGGATCTACCATCCGGTGTTAGTGGCTCGCCACGCCACAGGGATGATAGATCCCTCGCTTCGCTCAGGATGACGGCGTTTCGGCAGGGCTTCCTCACGAACGTGCTCAACCCGAAGGTCGCCATCTTCTACCTGACCTTCCTGCCGCAGTTCATCGCACCCGGCCAGCCGGTGCTCACGAGAAGTCTGATGCTGGCGAGCATTCATATCGTGATGGGCTTGTTCTGGCTCACCGCGTACGCGTGGTTCATCGACCGGCTCGGGTCTGTGCTCACGCGACCGGCGGTAAAAGCCTGGCTCGAGCGTGTCACCGGCGGATTGCTCGTGGCGATCGGTGCACGGCTCGCGTGGGAGAGACGATGAGCAATCGATTTCGCGTGACGCTCGTGCGTGTGCTCACCATTCAGGTGATCACGCTCTTGTTACTCGGGTGGCTCCAACACCATTTCTCCACCCCTCCCTGACGTGCATCCACTGAACTGGGTGATCGTCGTCGGTTGGCTCGCCTATGCGGTGAGCCACGGCATTCGTCGCTCGAAGAATACGAAAGAGCTCGAGGGCTACTTTCTCGCCAACCGCAGCTTGCCGTGGTGGGCGGTCGGTCTCTCCGTGATGGCGACGCAGCTCTCCGCCGTGACGATGATCGGCACCACCGGTCAAGGCGCCACGGACGGGATGCGCTTCGTCCAGTTCTACTTCGGCCTGCCGCTGGCGATGGTCCTCCTCGGCGTCACGCTCGTGCCGTTTCTGCATGGCGCCAACGTGTTCACCGCGTACGAGTTTCTCGAGCGACGCTTCGATGCGAAGACGAGAACATTCACGGCGCTCCTTTTCCTCCTGTCGCGCGGCATGTCGGCGAGCACGATCATCGCCGCGCCGGCTGTCGTATTCTCGGCGATCTTCGGCTGGAATCTCTGGCTATGCGTCGCGCTGATCGGCGTGCCGGCCATCCTGTACACGATGGTCGGCGGCGTGCAGGCGGTCACATGGGTCGACGTCAAGCAGATGTTCTTGATCGTCGGCGCGCTGCTCGCGGTGGTGATCACTCTGCTCGTCCAGATCCCGCTGTCCCCGGGAGCCGCCCTCCACGCGGCGGGAGCGGCCGGACGCCTTCGCGTATTCGACTTCTCGTTCAGCGTCACGAACACGTACACGTTCTGGTCGGGCCTGATCGGCGGCACGTTCCTGATGCTGTCGTACTTCGGCACGGATCAGAGTCAGGTGCAGCGATATCTCTCCGCGAAGTCGGTGGAGGAGGCGCGGAGCTCGCTGCTCATCAGCGCGTACTGGAAGATTCCTCTGCAGGCGCTCGTGCTCCTCGTCGGCGTGCTCGTCTTCGTGTTCTACGAGACTCACGAGCAACCGATTCTGTTCAATCCGAGCAACGATCGCGTCGTGCGCGCGGCGGAACCGGCGCAGTACGCGGCGCTGGAGCAACGATTCCGCGCCGCCACCTCGCTCGCGGCACGCGATTCGGCGCGAGCTGCCGCCTACGAGCTCACGAGCACGGTGACGCATCAGGCGGTGAAGGACGTCAAGAAAGCCGACGTGAACTACGTCATTCCACGATTCGTCATCGGATACCTGCCGATCGGGCTGGCGGGGATTTTCATTGCGGCGGTGATCGCCGCGGCGATGAATGCGATCTCGGGCGAGCTCACGTCGCTCTCCACCGCGACGGTGATCGACTTCTACCGGCGATGGATCCGGCACGACGCATCGGACGCGCACTTCCTCGTTGTGTCGCGCGCCGCGACGGTATTCTGGGGGATCTTTGCCTGCATCGTCGCCAAATTCGCCGTGAACCTCGGATCGCTGATCGAAGTCGTGAATCGGTTCGGCTCCTTCTTCTACGGATCGATCCTCGGGGTCTTCTTGCTCGCCATGATTCCGCGCGCGCGCGCCAACGGGGCGTTCGTCGGACTGATCGCGGGAATGGCCGCCGTAGGATTCGTGAATTTCAGCCAGCCCGATGTCTCGTTCCTGTGGCACAACGTGATCGGCGCCGTGACCGTCGTGGTCGTCGGTATGGCCTTGAGCCTTGCGCAGCCTCAGGCAGTCGAAGCGGCGCGCGCGTTATGACCACACGGCGCGCGGAACCGCGCGTCGTGATCATCGGCGCGGGATTCGGCGGCCTGTATGCCGCGCGGGCGCTGCGCGACGCACCCGCGCACGTGACGGTGCTCGACCGAACGAACCATCACGTCTTCCAGCCGCTGCTTTATCAGGTAGCGACGGCGACGCTCGCGCCGAGCGATATCGCAGTGCCGATTCGCTGGCTGCTCCGCAAGCAGAAGAACACGGAGGTGTTGATGGCGGAGGTCGCGTCCATCGACCCGACGGCGCGCCTCGTCTCTTGCCGCGACGGCACCAAAGTCCATTATGATTTTCTCATTCTCGCCGCAGGGGCGCGCCATTCGTACTTCGGGCATCCGGAATGGGAATCCTTCGCGCCGGGCCTCAAGAGCCTCGAGGACGCGATCGAGCTGCGCCGGCGATGGTTGCTCGCCTTCGAGCGCGCCGAGCGCGCGACGAACACCGAGGACCGCGTCGCGGAGCTGACGTTCGTCATCGTCGGTGGTGGTCCGACGGGTGTCGAGCTCGCGGGCATGCTCCCGACCATCGCCCGCTTTGCATTGCCGCGGGATTTCCGCCACATCGACACGACGAAGGCGCGCATCATCCTCGTCGAGGCCGGGCCGCGGCTGCTTCCCGCGATGCCCGAAGCGTTGTCGGCGCGCGCCGCGCGAGATCTCGTGGAGCTCGGTGTCGAGCTGCGCATCGGCGAGCGCGTGACGAACGTCGGCGACGGGTTCGTCGAGTTGGACGGCGAACACATCGATGCGCGAACGATCTTCTGGGCGGCGGGCAATTCCGTCGGCGGTCTCGCCTCGGCGTTCGATGCGCCGCGCGATCGCTCCGGCCGCGTCCGCGTCCTCGACGATCTGAGCGTCCCCGGCTATCCCGAGGCGTTCATCGTTGGCGATCAAGCCGTGCTGCGAAGTCGCGGCGCGGACGTTCCGGCGGTCGCGCCCGCGGCCATGCAAAGCGGTAGGACGGCGGCGCGCAACATTCTTCACACCATCCGCGGCGAGGGACGCGAGCGATTTCGCTACCGGAACAAGGGCGATCTGGCGACCATCGGCCGGTACAAGGCTGTCGGGGTGGTGGCGGGACGCCAGCTCGCCGGCTGGTTGGCATGGTGGACTTGGCTATTTGTCCACATCATGTATCTGGCCGGCTTTCGAAACCGGTTGAGCGTTTTGCTGGAATGGGGGTATTCATTCTTTACTTATGACCGTGGCGACCGACTGATCACGGTGCCGCCGCCGGCGCCCGCCCCAGCCAAAAACCGGACGATCGAACCCACTTGGTGACCTACGTCGTAGCGCCACTCTAGCCCGGTAGGCAACGATGCGTTGCTCCGCGCGTTGGGCGCAGGCCGCCAGACCCGTGTCCCGCTGTTCGGAGCCCTGACCTCCTCCCACGTGGCTCAAAATTTTGCCGGTTTCGACCTCTCGCTCGGCACAATCGCCGGTGCGCGCCTCGAAGCGCTTTTCGAGGCGGTGCCGCTGGCTGTCGCGGTGTTCGATCCGGAATTGCGCATGGTGACGGCGAACGCGCGATATCGAGAGCTCACGGGAGTGGACGCGTCGGTCGCGGTTCGCATCTCCATCTACGACGCATTCCCAAACGCGCTCGCCGACCTCACCGAGCAGATCGACGCGGCGCTGCGGGGGGGCGGCGCGATGCCGCCGGTGCCGGTCCGCATTCCGTTCCAGCAGCGCGACCGTCGGCGACTGATCGAGACGACGTTCGTTCCGCTGATCGACGAATCGGGCGGACGCGGGCTCCTTTTCGCCGGCAACGATGTCACCGAGCGAGAAGAGCTGCGCGAGACGTTGAGCCGCAACGTTGCCCAGCTCGAATCGATCTTCGACGTCATCCCGGATTCGGTCCGTGTCTTCGACAGCGAGGGTCGCACCGTCCGATCGAACACGCAGGCGCTGCTCGACTACGCGTCTGTGGATCCGCCGACGCTCCGCGAGCTCTGGCAGCGCGACCGTCCGCGAACGACCGAAGGCACGAGTCTCTTCATGCACGAGCATCCGACCGCGCGGGCGCTGCGCGGCGAACGAGTGCGTGGGGAGACGCTGTCGGTGCGACGCGGGCCGGACGGTTCCGAGCAGATCATCGAGGTGAACTCGAATCCGCTCTACGACGAGCACGGTAAGATCCGCGGCGCGGTGACGGTCGAACGCGACGTAACCGTGAAGACGCAGCTCGCGAAGGCGCTGGAAGAGGAGGCGCGGCGGACCGCCCAGCTCTACGAGCGGGTGTCGACGGAAGCAGAACGCTTGGAGAAGATGGTCCAGACGCGCACCGCCGAAGTGCTCGCGCTCCAGGAAGCGCGAGCCCGCGAGCGTCGGTTGGCGGCGGTTGGACAGTTGGCCGCCGGCGTCATGCACGACGTGAACAACGCGCTCAACCCGATCATGGCGGCGGCGTATCTCCTCGAGACGAACGCCGAGAATCCCGCCGCGGTCCGCGACTACGCTGTCCGGATCGCCAAGGCGGCGGAGACCGGCGCCGCGACGGCGGCGCGCGTCGGACGCTTCATCCGTCAGGAACCGCTGTCGGGTGTGCGGGAAGAGACGGTGGATCTATCGCAGGTGTGTGACGAGGTGGTTGCGATGACGCGGCCGCTCTGGGCGGAGCGGGCTCGAGGCGGCACGGTCCATCTCGAGCGCGACCTCGCCGCAGGCGCAATCGTGCGCGGCATCGGGGGCGAAGTTCGCGAGGCGTTACTCAACCTCGTGCAGAACGCGCTGGATGCCCTCCCGGGCGGAGGAACGCTCGGGCTTCGCACGTACGTCGCGGAGGACGAGGTCCGCCTCGAGGTGCGCGATTCCGGCATCGGCATGTCGGCCGAAGTGCGGGAGCGTGCGTTCGAGCCGTTCTTTACGACAAAAGGCAGGGCCGGGACCGGACTGGGCCTCGCCGAGGTGTACGGTATCGTGAAACGCCATCGCGGACGAACTGAGATCGAATCCACGCCGGGCGCCGGGACGACGATTCGTCTCGTGTTCCCGGGCACGACCACCCAACAGCAGCCCGAACCGGACGCCCCCGCGGCGTTCGTCAAGCGCCGGATCCTGCTGGTCGAGGATCACGGGGACAGCAGAGAGTTCATGCAAGCCGTATTAGAATCGAAGGGCCACCATGTCGTTTCGGTGGCGGGAGTACGGGAAGCCTTGACACTACTGGCGCAGCCTGCGTCTGTGTACGAGGTCCTCGTCACGGATATCGGGTTGGCCGACGGAAGTGGATGGGACCTTGTCGCGGAAGTACGAGAGCGATGGCCATCGATGCGGATCGGCATCGTGACGGGTTGGGAACCCGGCGCCGGCGCTGGCGCAGGCGGAGACTTCATCCTCCGGAAACCGGTGAGGACGTCCGAGTTGCTGGCGCAAGTCGCCGCGGACCGATGAGCACAGCCATGAATCCGGGAACCGCGTCCACCTCGCGGACCCAAGATCATTCACGCATGACAGATCCTTCTGTTACGCCGATCAAAGTCTTGATCGCCGAGGACGACGAGAATGCGCGGTCGCTGATCACCGATCTCCTCACCACGCTCGGGCACACGATAGTCGCCGAGGTGTCGACGGGTCGGGAAGCGTTCGAGCGCGCAAAGGACGTCGTGCCCGACGTCGTCCTGCTCGACGTACATATGCCCGACGGCTCGGGCATCGAAGCGGCCGAGTTGATCACCCAGAGCATCCCCGGCGTTGCCGTGGTCTTGTTCAGCGGTGATCAGACGCTGACGCTGACCGATCGCGACGTGACCGCCACGGCGGCGATCGCGTTCCTGCCCAAGCCGGCGCCGCCGCGCGTTCTCGACTCCACGATCCGCCTCGCGGCGACCCGCGCCAAGGAACTTCTGGCTGCACGGAAGGACGCCGAGTCGGCGAAGCAGGCGCTCGAGAACCGGAAAACAATCGAGCGGGCCAAGGGAATTCTGATGCGCCGCACGGGCTCGTCGGAGCAAGAGGCGTATCGGATTCTCCAACGCACGAGCCAGGACCGGTCGGTGCCGATGGTGGAGATCGCGAAAGCTGTTTTGGCGAGTGAGCCGGCGGTGGCGGGGAAAGAACCGGAGAAGAAAGGCTGAAAAGAGAACCTGAGAAGCTAAACGCGCGACTGCCGAGGGCCGCGACTGCCAGACACCGCACCTGCCGAAGTGCGCGGCTGCCAAGGGGCGCAAGAACCAGAGGCGAGGACGGCGCAAGTTAGAACGGCGACGCAGGGTAACCCCGCGTCGCCGTTCGAATTTTCCTGCGCCTTCTTCGTAGTTGGGACGTGCGCCGTCTGGCAGGTGCGCCGCTCGGCAGTCGCGCCGTTAGGCAGGTGCGCCCTTCGGCAGTCGCGCGGTCCGCCGTTCTCTTCTATCTGGTTCTCACCACGGCAAACTGAACTAACGGACTTACCGGTAACCCACCCGACGCCCAATCGATCGATCCCGAAGTGCCTGCCGGCACGGTGAAGCGGATATACGCCTCTCCTCCGGCTACGATCGATAGATTCGCCGGCACCGCGTCTGAAAGCGGCACCACCGCGAGCGGGTATTTGCCGAGTGGGCGACCGTTTCCGGCATCCAGTCGCGGGAAGATGCTGCGCATGTTCCAGCTCGGCTGCAGGAAGTTGTTGTCCGTGACGCCGCTGACGTCGTCGGTGAAGACCGAGACAGCCCAGTTGCGGATCTGCGTCATGTAATTCGAGCCGAACACGCGTCGCAGATTGTCCTGGCCGTGCGACTGGCTGTTGACGAGCTGCATCCACGTGTCGCCGTCGCCCGAACCCTTGTGGTCGGCGAGGTAGCGAAGCAGTTCCCAGGTCGCGCCGCGCGTCTGGAGCTCGTCGTCGCCACCGTAAACCGACGTCGACGTTGGCTTCGCGAGGAATTCCTCGAAACGACCGATATTACCGCCCTGGAATTCGCTGAACGCGTCGGCGCCGGCGGCGATCACGGCGTTCACGTCGAGGTTCTGCCGCGGCGCCAGCTTCGTCGCCTTGAAGTAGAGCAGTTCCTCCGCGATGTGGCTCAATCCTTCGTTGAGCCACGTGTCCTCGAACGTCGGCGCGATGGTCACGTAGAGCCGCCGGCCGGCGTTGATCAGATGCTGGTATTCGTGTGCCAGCGTGCTGTTCGTGAAGTCGAGCACGTCCGCCTTCGAGCGGCTGTCGCTGAAGAGGCCGTTCGGGTCGGGTACGAGCGCGTAGTACATCTCGCTCACATTGCTCGACGGACATCCGTCGAGGTCACCGTTGGTGACCGTCGGGAACAGGTCGCGCTCATAAAAGAAGCCGGCGACGAGACCATTCGAGCCGCGTGGTGTGAGCTTGTTCACTTCCTTCGTGAACAGGATGATGATCTTGCCGTTTTTGTCGATGTCCGACGGCGTGCCGAAATTCTGGACGTCCACCGGATTGATCAGCGTGTCGAACGTCGTGGCGAACGACTGATACTCCGCGTCGGTGAACCCGCCTGTCGGATTGGTAGTGTCCGCGAGGATGTAAGTCGTCTGCCCGATCGCCGCGACCCTGGCGCCCACATTGATCGGATTGCTGCAGGGAACATCGCCGTTCGTGTTGAGCGTGATGACCTGATTCAGTGTGAGCGCGCCCGTCGGGACGGCGTTGAACCGCGCGCGATTCTTCATCCACTGCTGGGCTGCAGACATCTTCGGGCCCAGTTCGCGCTGCGCCTTGCGGCGGAGGTTCAGGTCGAATGCCGCCTGCACCGGATTGATTCGCGAGCGCGAAAACGATCCGCCGGCTGTCAGCACGTTGAAGGCGGGCGCGACGTCGGGTGTCGAAAGCGCCTGCGCATTTTGCGACGTCACGTTCACGGACGCGATCGCGGAGCTGTCGGGGTTCGCATGGAAGGCGATGAGCGCGAAGTCCGCGCCGCTCGTGCCGCCGCTCAGACAAATGCCGCTGCCAGTGACCGCGGCGTTGACCTGTCCGAGCGCCATCGCCACCGGAGTTGCGCCGGTGCAGGCTTTCGCCGATCCGCTCGTTCCCGCGGTCACGACGAAAGCGACGACGAGCGAAGTGCCGCCAACCGTCGCGTTGATCTGCACGTTTCCGGCGGAGGAGCCCAGGGTGACGTTCGTCTTCGCTTGCCCGGTCGCGTCGGTCGTTGCTGACCCGGGAGAAACTGTCGCGGAGCCGCTGGCGACGGTGAAGGTCACCGTGGCGCCGACCACCGGGCTCCCGGAGCTGTTGACCACTTTGACGATCAGCGGCGAAGGGAGGGCCTGCCCCACGAGCTGAACCTGGCCGTTGCCGCTCACGATCTGGATTTGCGATGCCCCACCGCCCGCGGGCGGCTCGGTCGAGCCGCCGCATGCCGCGGCCAGGATGGCGAGCGCGGCTACTAGCCACCGCGCGTTGCGAGCCGTGTTCATTCCTGCTCTCCCCCCCAGACCTATGTATTGGCCGAGCATCGAGTTACTAAGCCGCTGGTGCGGCCTCGGGTTCGCGCTTCGGACGTGTGTATTCTTCCATACCCAAGCCCAACAGAATCGTGCCTGCCACAAGACCAGCGGAGACGATGAACGGCAACTCCTGATAGCGGTCGAACGCGAATCCGGCCGCGATCGGAAACAGCACGCGAGCGGTCCCGCCGAAGGTCTGTTGTACCCCCATATACAGTCCCCGCTCGGAGCTCGGAATCACCCGCGATAGGAGTGCCGTCACGCAAGGAAACGTGAAAGCGGTTCCGAGCGGCAGGAGCGCAACGGCCAGCGCGAGCGGCAGATACGGTAACAAGGCCACGGCAGAGATGGGCAGCAAGCCACCCAGTTTCGCCGCCAACCCCGCCGGGTCCGCCAGCGGATGAATGAACGGCAGAGTCGCCAATCCGGTTGCCAACAGAGTCTGGCCCAGGCGCGACAGCCGTGCTTCACCGAATCGATCCACCGCCCATCCCAGAATCAACGCCCGCGTCAGCACCGAGATAACGCCGATGTAGGTGTAGAAGTAGCCGATTGTGCCCGACGTCACGCCGAACCGCGCCGCGAGGAAAAGCGCGAGAATGGCGTTCAGTCCCTGAAATGCACCGATGCCGATCGCATAGATCCAGATCAACCGCGGCGCCGGTTCGTTCGAATGGGTGATCACGCGCATGATCGCCGCGCGCGACCGCCCGGGTTTATGGACACTCGACCGGGCTTCCACCATGTCTCGCGATTCCACGAGATACTTCAGCGCGAACAGACTGTTCAGCACACACAGCGCCGCAGCCGCCAATCCGGGAGCATGCCTGCCGAAGTGCAGCATCTGCGATCCGATCACGGGACCAAGGGCGACGCCGGCATTCGTCGCCGCGGAAAGCCAGCCCAGTCCTTTGGCGCGCTGACTGGGCTCGACGGCGTCGGCGACGTACGCCTGGATAACGCCCACCGTCCCGCCACCCGATCCCTGCACGAAACGAGAAAGGAATAACAGCCACATCGAGCTCGAGTACGCAAAAATCACGTAGGCGATCGCCGACGACATCATGCCCACCACCAGCGCCGGCCGTCGCCCATACCGATCGGAGAAGCGTCCCCACGCGGGAGCGCTCAGCAGCTGCGCGACCGCGAACGACGACACGAGCAGGCCAACGACCAGCCCATTCGCTCCGAACGACTTCGCGTAGAACGGCAAGAGCGGAATGATCATCAGCGTTCCGACCATGTCGATGAACGCCGTGATCATCAGGACAACGAGCTTGCCGATATCGGTCTTGCGGTTAGCCACGTGTTCGGCGGTGGGCGGTGGGCGATGGGCGATGGGAAACGGGCGTCGAGCGTCGTACGAAGCTTAGCAGCGGATTTGCGACGTCACCGCCCACCGCCCACCGCCCACCCCCGATCCCCCTACTCACTCGCTCGTCCAAGCGCTGCCGGCGGTACCGCGCGCCCGACCACGCCAGCCAAGGCGACGATCGTCAGGGCGTACGGTATCATCTCTACGAATTGCGACGGGACTATCTGCGCGCCCTGGAGTTGAATCTGGAGGGTTTCCGCGGCCGCGAAGAAAAGACAGGCTAGTGCCGCCCGAAGAGGATCCCAGCGGCCGAAGATGGTCGCTGCCAACGCGATGAACCCTCGACCCGCGGTCATCTCGGCGCTGAACTGATGCTGGTCGAGCGCCAGATATGCTCCGCCGAGCGCCGCCAACATTCCTGACAGTGCTGCCGCAATGTAGCGGACTCGGTTGACCGGCACGCCCACCGATAGCGCCGCCTCGGGATGTTCGCCCGACGCGCGCACCCGCAGGCCGAAACGCGTGCGGTAGAGCAACCAACCCATCACCGCGACGGCGATGATGCCGAGCCAAATGAGCGGATTGCTCACCAAGGAGCTCAAACCGGTTCCCGATTGCTCGCTGCCGAATCCCGGCACCCGCGGCGAGTTCGCCGAACTATGGAACGCGAGCCGAAGGAAAAACCGTGTGGCGCCGGTGACGAGCAGGTTGATCGCGATGCCAACTACCACCTGGTCCGCCCGGAAGCGAATGGCCGTCGCCGCATAGAGAAGTGCCAGGACTGCCCCGCCGCCAATCGCGCCGAGCAGCCCGAGCCACGGGCTACCGCTGTAGTAGCTGGCGAGGGCGCCGCAGAACGCGCCGCCGAGCATGTACCCCTCGAGCCCGAGGCCAATGAGGCCCGAGCGCTCCGAGATCACGCCGCCGCTCGCGGCGAACAGATACGGGATCGCGATCCGCAGCGTTTGCGCGAGGAACGCCAGCACGATCATGCCGAACTCCGCGCAAGTCGGCGCACTTCCGGCACCGACGCCGCCACCGCGATGATCACCACGGCTTGAAGCACGTCGACGATCTGCTTCGGAACGACGGCGTTCACCGCGAGTCCGCCTTGCGACATCGTCGCGAAGACGAACGCCGCGAGGACCACGCCGATCGGATTATTCCGGCCGACGATCGCCACCGCGATGCCCAGGAAACCAGCGCCTGACGCAAAGGACTCCTCGTAGTAATGCTTGTAGCCGAGCACGTAGTTCAATCCGCCAATCCCGGCCAGCGCTCCCGAGAGTGCCATCGTCCGCCACCAGACCCCGCCGACGTTCACTCCGCCGTATTCCGCCGCCGCCGGTTGCAACCCTGTCGCGCGCAGCTCGAATCCGCGTCGCGTCCGAAAGAGAAACCACCACACGGCCGCCGCGGTGACGAACGCGAGCAGCAGTACGACGTTTGCCGCCGACCCGTGAAACGGGGCGATCATGCTCGACAATCGTGGCAATGCGCCGGCGTGGATCTCGGCCGTGTGCAGCGTTCCCTCGACCTTGAGGTGCGCCGCGGTCAGATAGTTGAGCAGCGCCAGCACGATGAAGTTGAGCATGATCGTCGTGATCACTTCATGCGCGCCGAATCGCGCTTTGAGCGCTCCCGGAATTGCGCCGACGACCGCGCCGCCGGCCGCCGCGGCCACGAGATAGATCGGCAGCGTCGCCAGCGCCGGAAGTCCCATCGGCAGTACCAAACCGGCGAGCGCTGCGAGAAAGCCTCCGGCGGCGAGCTGGCTTTCCGCGCCGATGTTGAACAGCCCGGCGCGCAGGCCGACCGCGACGGCGAGGCCGGTGAACGTGAGCGTTGTCGCCTTGTAGAGCACCTGACCGAAGCCGTAGGCGTTCCCCCACGTTCCGTCGATCAGGATGCGATACACGCTTCCGGGATTCTGGCCGAAGCTGAGGATCAGGATGTCGCCGACGACCGCGGCGACGAGAAGCGCGACGAACGCCGGCAGCACCGCTTCTTCGAGGGTGCGTCTCACGCCGCGTGCTCCGCGCCCGTCATGTAGGGGCCGAGCACCTCTTCGCTCGCGTCGCGTCGCGCGAGGATCGTCGCGAACTTGCCGCCATACATCACGGCGATGCGATCGGAGAGCGCCAAGACCTCGGCGAGGTCGGCGCTGACGAGCAGGATCGCCTTGCCGGCGTCGCGCGCTTCGCGCAACCGCGCGTGAATGAATTCGATCGCCCCGACGTCGACGCCGCGCGTCGGTTGCGCGGCAAGCAGCACCTGAAACGACCGGCTCATCTCGCGGGCGATCACGATCTTCTGCTGGTTTCCTCCGGAGAGCGATCGCGCCGTTACGCCCGGCACGGCCGGACGAATGTCGAACGCTTCGATCTGCCGGCGGGCGTTGTCGACGATGGCGTCATTGTCGAGCCGCGGGCCGTTCGTGAATCGGTGCTGCTGACCGAGAATGAGATTCTCGGCGATCGTATAGTCGAGAACGAGGCCGCGGGCGTGGCGATCCTCGGGGATATGCGAGAGGCCGGCGTCGCCGCGCGACTTTACAGGGAGGACCGTGATGTCCACGCCCCCAATGCGAATCGCGCCGGATCGGACCGGTCGAAGGCCGGCCAATGCGTCGAGCAGTTCCGTCTGGCCGTTACCCTCGACGCCCGCGACGCCGAGTATTTCGCCGGGTGCGATCGCGAAGCTCACGCCGCTCACCGCGCCCGCGCGGCGCGGACCATCGACGACGAGATCGCGCACCTCGAGGAGCGGCGCCGAGGTGATCGCCGCGCGCGGCGACGTCTCTGCGTAGTGCATCGCGAGCTGGACGTCGCGGCCGACCATCGCTTTTGCGATCGCGGCCGGTGTCGTCTCGCTCGTCGTGAGCTGTGCGATCGTCTGGCCCTGACGCATCACGGTGATCGTGTCGGAGATCTCCATCACCTCGTCGAGCTTGTGCGTGATGAGCACGATCGTCTCGCCGCGCTCGCGCATCCCGCGCAGTACCTGCCACAACTCGTCGATCTCCGGCGGCGACAGCACGGCGGTCGGCTCGTCGAGAATGAGGATCTTCGCGCCTCGATAGAGTGTCTTGAGGATTTCCACGCGTTGCGCTTCACCCACCGACAGTTCGGCGACTTTGCGTTCAGGATGAACGGCGAGGCCGGTGCGTTTGCTCAGCTCGGAGACCTCGCGCACGACGCGGTCGCGGTCGAGCTGTCCGCCCGTCGTCGGTTCGCGGCCGAGCATCATGTTCTCGGCGACGGTGAGGGTGGGCACGAGCATGAAATGCTGATGCACCATTCCGACGCCGGCGTCGATCGCCGCGGCGGTCGTCCATCCCGTCACGTCGCGGCCGTTCACTTCCATGGTTCCCGAATCCGGCGAGTACATGCCGCCAAGAATTCGCATCAGCGTCGATTTGCCGGCGCCGTTCTCGCCGACGAGCGCGTGAATCTCGCCGCGTGCAACCTGGATCGACGCGCCGCGATTCGCGTGAACGGGACCGAAAGATTTGTGAATGTCGTCGAGGCGGATCGCGATCGTTGGCGAGGCGGACGATTCCACGCTGCTCATCTCGTGCTTGGCACGGGAATCTTCCCCGCGATGATGTCCGCTTTCAGCTGCTCGACGCGCACGCGCGCGGCGTCCGGGATCAGCCCACGATTGTTGTTGTCGTACACGTATCCGACGCCGTTCTGCGCCAGCCCGTACGTGTAGATGCCGCCCGAAAAGTTGTGATCCCGCACGCGCTTCACCATGTCGAACACGGCGACGTCGATGCCTTTCACCATCGACGTGAGCACGCGACCCGGCGCCTCGCTGTACTGATCGGCGTCGACGCCGATCGCGTACTTGCCCGTTTGTCGCGCGGCCTCGAACACGCCGAGCCCCGTGGAACCCGACGCGTGATAGATCACGTCCACGCCTTGCTGGTACTGGCTGAGCGCCAGCTCCTTGCCTTTGCCCGGGTTCCGAAACGCGATCGGCGTGACGCCGGCGTACTGTGAGATCACGCTGCAGCTTGCACACACGGCCTTCACACCCGCTTTGTATCCTGCCTCGAACTTCTGAATGAGCGGAACGTCCATGCCGCCCACGAAGCCCACCTTCTTCGATTGCGACACCAAGGCGGCGAGCGCGCCGACGAGAAACGATCCTTCCTCTTCCTTGAACTTGAGCGCGGCGACGTTCGGCGGCGGCGGGATCGGATTACCCGCTTTGTCCGTTGCGATCGCGTAGTCGACCACGGCGAAGTTGACGTCCGGATACTCCTTCGCCAATTGCGTGACGTCGTCGGTGAAGATGAAGCCGACGCCGATCACGAGGTTCATATGCTCCGCGGCGAGCAGTCTCAGGCCGGACTCGCGGTCGGACTCTTCACCCGGCTCGATCAGCCGGATGTGCGCGCCGAGCTCCTTCTCGGCGCGCATGGCGCCCGTGTACGCCCCGTCGTTGAACGACTTGTCGCCGAGTCCTCCGACGTCGAGCACAATGCCGACGTCGACGCCGCGGTCGCCGACCGTCTGCCCGCCCCCCCCTCCTGCTGCCTGCGCCGAGCCGGATGGGCGCACGAAGAGAAGCGCGACGTGCACCACGAGGAGCACGCCAACGACGATCGTCAGCTTTCGCATGCGGAACAATCGTCGCCGAAAGAGGGTGGAGCAAGGGGATTAGCTTTCGCTCCGATGACCGAGCGTGTCCGCACTCGTTTTCTCGTCGTCGGCAGTGGCGTCGCCGGGCTGCACACCGCATGGCGCGCCTCGGAGCACGGCGACGTCATGCTGCTCACCAAGCGGTCGTTGTTCGACAGCGCGACCGCGTACGCCCAGGGCGGCATCGCCGCGGCGCTGGGCGCCGGTGATTCGCCGGCGCTGCACCGGCAGGACACGCTCGCCGCCGGCGCCGCGCTCTGCGACGCGGCCGCCGTGCAGGTCCTCGTCGAAGAAGGACCGGCACGTGTTCGGGAATTGCAAACCGCCGGCGCCGACTTCGATCTCGATCCGAAGGGCCGGCTGTCGCTGGGACGCGAAGCGGCGCACTCGAAGAACCGCATCGTCCACGCGCACGGGGACCAGACCGGCGCCGAGGTCGCGCGAACGCTCGTCGCGCGCGTGCGCGAGACGAAGCGCATTCGAGTTCTCGAAAAAGCGCGCGTCCTCGACCTGATCGTTCGCCGCGGCACGTGCTACGGCGTGCGCGCGAGCATCGCCGGCAGGGCGACGGAGATCATCGCCGACGCAACGGTGATGGCCACCGGCGGCTGCGGCCAGATCTATCGCTACACCACCAATCCAGTCGTCGCCACGGGCGACGGCTTCGCCATCGCGCACCGCGCCGGCGTCACGCTCGCCGACATGGAGTTCGTGCAGTTCCATCCCACGGCGCTGGACACGCCCGAGAACCCGCTCGCGCTCATCTCGGAAGCGGTGCGCGGCGAAGGGGCGATCCTCGTCAATTCGCGCGGCGTGCGCTTCATGAAAGGACGCCATCGACTCGCCGAGCTCGCGCCGCGCGACGTCGTTGCGCGCGCGATTTTCCGCGAGCAGAAGAGAGGTCCGGTGTTTCTCGACGCGCGAAAGCTCGGCGACCGATTCGTCGAACGGTTTCCGGGCATTCTCGCTCTCTGCAAAGCGCGCGGCATCGATCCGCGATCGGATCTCATTCCGGTCACGCCGGCGGCGCACTACATGATGGGCGGCGTCGTCACCGATCTCCGCGGCCGCGCGAGCGTCGCGCGGCTGTACGCCGTCGGCGAGCTTGCGCGCACCGGCGTGCACGGCGCCAACCGGCTCGCGTCGAACTCCCTCCTCGAGGGACTCGTGTTCGCCGAACGGGTGGCGCGCGAACTGGCATTCAGCGACCCGATCGGCAAACCTCCCGTCGTCGCCAAATGGCGCGTTCCCCCATTGGCCGATCGTGGCGCCGCCCAAGTTGCCGCCGACGCGATCCGCGCCGTGATGTGGGACGACGCGGGCATCGCGCGAACCGCGCGCGGTCTTCGCGCGGCCCTGGAGCAACTCGAAGACATTGGGCACCGTCTTCCGGCCGGCGCGACGGAGGAGATCAACATGCTCGAGACCGCCCGACTGGTCGCCGAGGCTGCGCTGCTGAGAAAGGAATCGCGCGGCGGGCACTACCGGGCGGATTTTCCCCGGGCGAAGCGAACTTGGTCGGGCCGACACATCGAACTTTGAGCGGCAAAACCGTCCGCCTAGACAGTGCGGACCCCCGCCGCCATTCTCGACACTCGTCCGAACCCGGGGTCCTCATGTCACGCACGTCGCTTCTTCTCGCTTGCAGCCTACTCAGCGTCGCCGCCTGCGCGCCGGACAGCGCGCCGGTCCGCGAGCTCGCGCCGGGCGCGGCGAACGCCATCACCTTTGGCAGCGTCGACGCGAACAATACGTACTCCAACGTCGGTGCCCTGGTGGTTCAGCGTGTGAGCGACGGCCAGATCTTTCCGATCTGCACCGGCACCCTCATCGCGCCAACCGTCTTCCTGACCGCCGGCCACTGCACGGCGTACGCCGAGACGCTCTCGCCGGGCGCGTACGTCGTCGGCGCGAGCTTCGCCAACTTGATTGCGTGGGGCGACCTCACACCCTCGCACCCAAAATTCGCCGCCGCCACGTCCGTCGTCACCGATCCGGACTACAACCAAGCCCAAAGCGATCCCGCCGATCTCGGAGTGCTGATTCTTGCGACACGCGATACCCGCGGTATCACACCGGCAACGCTGCCCACGGTCGGACTCCTCGACCAGCTCTCCGCCAAGGGATTGCTGAAGAGCGCCAAGTTCATTGCCGTCGGATATGGCCTGCAGGAGCGCAGCACCGGGGGCGGAACCCCGACATTCGCCGACCTGAACCCGGAGCCGCGACAGTTCGCGCTCTCGACGTTCAACTCGCTCGGACCGGGCTACCTGCGGCTGTCACAGAATCCATCGACGGGAAATGGCGGAACGTGTTTCGGCGACTCGGGTGGTCCGAACTTTCTCCCCGTCAACAACGCGCTGGTGCTTGCGGCCGCGACCGTAACGGGCGACTCGAACTGCCGGTCGACCAACGTGGACTACCGCCTCGATACCGAAACCGCGCGGGCGTTCCTCGGGCAGTTCGTCAGCCTGCCGTAAGCCGGCCCTTTGCCCCTTATGTTTGGGCATGGCCGCTCCCCAGCTCGACAACCTGCTCCAGGCGGAGATCAAGGACCTCGCGCGCGATCGCAATGCCGTCATCCTCGCGCACAACTACGAACGAGCCGAGGTCCAGGATGTAGCGGACTTCGTCGGCGACTCGCTTGGGCTGTCGCGCGAGGCCGCCAAGACCAGCGCCGAGGTCATTGTCTTTTGCGGCGTCCATTTCATGGCCGAGACGGCGGCGATTCTGTCGCCCAGGAAGACCGTTCTGCTCCCGGACCTCGCCGCCGGATGCTCTCTCGCCTCGACCATCGACGCCGACGGGTTGCGGAAATGGAAAGCCGAGCACCCGGGGGCGGTTGTCGTCGCCTACGTCAACACCAGCGCTGAGGTCAAAGCCGAGAGTGACTACTGCTGCACCTCGGGCAACGCCGTCGAGGTGGTGAACTCCGTCCCCGCCGAGCACGAGATCCTGTTCTTGCCCGACATGTTCCTCGGCGCCCACGTCCGCCGCATGACCGGGCGCCAGAACATGCACGTCTGGATGGGTGAGTGTCATGTGCACGCCGGGATCGACCCCGAGAACATCCGTCTTCAACGGACGTTGCACCCCGAGGCCGAATTTCTGATCCACCCCGAGTGCGGTTGCTCGACCAGCGTGCTGGAGGCGATTTCCGCCGGCGACGTGGATGCACAGGGCGTCCAGATCCTTTCGACCGAAGGGATGATCAAGCGACCGGCACTCTCCGATGCCGATGAGTTCATCGTCGCCACGGAGGTCGGAATCTTGCACCGCCTGAGGCGGGAGAATCCGAGCAAGCGCTTCTTCGCCGCCAACGAGCGCGCGTCGTGCGCCTACATGAAGGTCACCACACTCCCCAAGGTCCGCGACGCCCTGCTGTACGACCAACATCGCATCACCGTTCCCGCGGACGTCGCCGACAAGGCGCGCCGCGCGATCGAGCGCATGGTCAGTATCGGTGGCGGCGCGAAGCAGCCCTTGTCACCGAGCGCGGAAGGCGTAGATCCAGGGGAGTAACGAACCAGAGGGGAGACAGGCGATGGAAATGAACGAGCAGCCGCGTGAGCGACGGTCCGTACCACGCACGATCACGCCCCTCTCTGTTCCGGCGGTCAACGGTCTTGGAATTCTGCGTTTCCCGCTCAAGCACGAGGCGCTGAGCGAGTCGGTCAAAGCGGCGCTCGACGAAGATGGCGCGTTCGACGACGTCACGACGATCGCCACCGTCGTCTCCGATCGCCGTTCGCGCGGCACGCTGATGGCCCGCGAAAAGGGCGTCATCTGCGGCGTCCCGCTCGCCCTCGAGGCCTTCCGACTGCTCGATCCCAAAGTCTCGATCCGCGTCGATCACGAAGACGGCGGTCGCGTCCGCGCTGGCGATCCCGTGCTCTTCATCGCCGGCCATGCGCGCGGCCTGCTCTCCGCGGAGCGCGTCGCGCTCAACTACCTCCAGAGACTCTCCGGCATCGCGACGCTCACCGCGCGGTACGTCGACGCGGTGAAGGGAACCAAGGCCAAGATTCTCGACACAAGAAAAACGACTCCGGGCTGGCGCACGCTCGAGAAGTACGCGGTGCGCGCCGGAGGCGGCACCAACCACCGCATGAATCTTTCGAGCGGCGTCTTGATCAAGGACAACCACCTCGCCGCGCTCGACGGCGACATCGCGATGGCCGTGTCGCGCGCGCGCGCCATCGCGCAGCCGGGCGTCAAGATCGAAGTCGAGTGCGACCGGCCGGAACAGGTCGAGCGGGCCGTCGCGGCGGGCGCCGACGTCATCATGCTCGACAACATGACGCCTGATCTCATTCACGAGTGTGTGCGGCTCGTGAACGGTCGCGCGATTCTCGAGGCGTCGGGCGGCGTCACTCTTTCAACGGTTCGACGCATCGCCGATACGGGCGTCGACTGGATATCGGTCGGCGCGCTCACTCACTCGGCGCCGTCGATGGACTTGGCGCTCGATTTCGACTGAGTGGCGGGCGATGGGCGATGGGCGATGGGCGACTACCCCACGACGCGCAGTGCCCGGGGGAGACATTCGATGTCGAGGGCGCTTCTACTGGCCTGACGGTACTCGCCATCCACCTGGTACGCCGGCGGGCTTCGAAAGGTCAGAGAGAAGCTTCGAGCCTGGCGCATCTCGACCGCGGGGAGTCGAATGTGCGACCCGCGGAGCGCGTTGACGAATAGTTGTACGCGGCCGAGCGGCGACGAGTCCGCGACAGCCACCGCGTCGAGCAGGCCGTCCTCACACGACGCGTGTGGCGCGATCTGAAATGCGCCGCCAAACCACCTGCCGTTGGCGACGACAAATAGCAGCCGTTTTGCCACGGCGGCATTATCGCCTCCGGCGAGCTCGATGCCGCGATACCGAAGGAGCTGCCCCAAAGCGGCGTACGCATAAACCAGCGACCCTTTGAGCCATCGAGCATTCGCCGCACTCTCGAGCACCGCGACGTCGAAACCAAAGCCGACACAGTTGAGGAAATGCCGGTTCTCGATTCGTCCAACGTCAACGCGGCGATCGGACCCATCGACGGCGAGCCGCGCGGTCGCGTCATAGTCGCGCGCCGGTACGGCGACGGACTTCGCGAAATCGTTGCCGGTACCGGCGGCAACGAGGGCGAGCCGGCAGTCCGCGCCGGAATGCACCATCGCATCGGCAACATTGCTCCATGTTCCGTCACCGCCGACGGCGACGATCGTCGTCGCACCGTCGTCGAGGGCGCGTCGAGTGAGGAGCGCTTCGTCACCCGAGCGCGTCGTGCGTTGAAACGCGGATTCGCCGACGCCGACGTTCGTGAACGCGCGTCGGACGGCGGCCTCGACGCGCGCGCCACGTCCGCGCCCCGCGGCTGGATTCAAAATGACGCGAACACGCTCGGTAATGCGGGCTCCGGCGCTCGTTTCGACTAGTGCGCTGTCATTCAGCCGCTGAACCGCTGGCCCTCTTCGAGCACCCGGTTCGCCGTGATTCCCTGTTCGGCGAATGCCGCCGCGACGCCGGGATTCTTGTCGAGCACGAACAAGAGCAAGTCGAGCGTTCCGACGGGGATCTTCCACGGCTGATACATCTCGCGCAGGAATTCCACGAGGTGATCGTCGAGCTTCGCGCCTTTTTCGGCGACGGCGTTTCGTTCGGCGCTCGCCGCGGTTTCCTCGAGCGTGCGAAGCGTCTTCTCGCGGTCGCAGCCGAGACGGTCGAGGATCGCGATTGCGAAGCCGTCGCCACGCCGCAACAACGCGATCGTGGCGTGAACGGGCGTCGCCTCGGCCGAGTAGTACTCTCTGGCCACCGACTCCGACGCCCGTATCAGCTCGACCAGGGTCTCCGTGGGCAGCTCGATGCGACGAGCCTTCTCGGCCGCGTGGCGGAGCGGGGCGGGAACTTCGCCCTTTGGCATCTCCGTGCCGAGAATTCTCAGGGTTTCCGCCGACGCCGAATCGAGCGTGACGCCACGATCCGTCAGCACCTGCGCCGCGATGCCTTTCTCCTCGGCGAGCAGGCCGAGGAGAAGGTGCTCGGTTCCGACGTAGCTGTTATTCAGGTGTCGAGCGTGGGTCATCGCAAGCTCCAATACCTTCTTGGCTCGCGAAGTGTAGGGCAGGTCGGGCCCCGTCGGCGCACGAATCGTCCCCCGCTTGACGATCGTTCCGATCTGGAATCTCAAGTCGTCGAGATCGACGCTCAAATTCTGCAACACTGTAGCGGCGACGCCTTCGCCCTCGTTGAGCAGACCGAGGAGAATGTGCTCCGTCCCCACGTACTCGTGACGGAAATTCGCCGATTCTTCGCGCGCTAACGCGAGCACCTTCCGAACCCGCTCAGTAAAGTTGTAGCCGTTCATGCCCCCCCTCGCGCTCCTTCACAGATCCGCGCAACTCTTGTTGATCTGACGGCAATCCGCGCAAATGAGCTTGCACTTTCGCCATTC
>DATMHK010000266.1:0-2839 GCA_035554995.1 Gemmatimonadaceae bacterium | reverse complement strand
GCGTCAACGTCGGTCTCCCCAGCGGCTTGCTCAGGAGCCATGTACGCCGGTGTTCCCAGCGCGATGCCCGCGGTCGTCAGCGTCGAATCGACGGTCGCAGCGCTAACTGCCTTGGCAACGCCGAAGTCGGTAACGAGGGCGTGGTTACCGGAGATGAGAATGTTGTCGGGCTTGATGTCGCGGTGGACTAGTCCGTGCGCATGGGCATACACCAGAGCCTCGGCCACATCGCAAAGAATGCGCAGGGTTTCGCTCAGCAACAGTTGACCCTCACGCGCCAACTTCGCCCGGAGCGACTCGCCGTCGACTAGCGGCATCGTGTAATACAGAATGTCGCCTGCCAGGCCGGCGGCGAGCACCGGCACGATGTGCGGATGCTGAAGTCCTGCCGCCAGCTGGATCTCGCGCCGGAAGCGCTCAATGCTGATGTCAGCGGTGGCTTCTGGTGGCAGCACCTTCACGACGACGCGGCGGCGGAGCGCGGTTTCCGTTGCGACGAACACTCGGGCCATGCCACCGCCGCCAAGCTCGTACTCGAGCGCATAACTGGGTGCCAACGACGCTTGTAAGCGCTCTTGAAGCTCAGTGCGCATTCGTCCTGCTGGACGGTGTCGTTAGTATCCGCAAACAGGAGCACAGGACTAACGACGTCCGCGGCGGCACCTCGTCGTTCGCTGAGGCACCGAGTATCGGAACAGAGAACCGGGTCATCATCTCACCATCCGGCGAGTCCACGCGAATGTAGACGTCACGGCGGCAGGCGAGCAAGACGGCAGCTGCGGTACATCGAGGCCAGGGTCGCAACACGTTCGGCGGAACTGAAATCGCCTCACCGAGAAATGTCACGATCAAGCCGCCCGCGAAGATCGTGACCAAGGCGACTGCCGAGGCCAATTGCAGAGGGGCGAAGCCCCTCGCGCGAACTGTTGGCAATTACGTGTTACGCGTGACCGTGATGTCTCCGCACCTCTCGAGGACGTGAAGTGTGGGGTGTAGCGGCAAACCTAGCCATCCTGTCGAGCGCTCAGCTCACGGTACAACCATGCTTTCGCCAGTTGCCACTCGCGCTTCACCGTTCGGGGTGAGCGGTCCACCACATGCGCCGTCTCGTCAACTGTGAGACCGGCGAAGAAACGCAGCTCCACAATCTGCTGTTGATCTGGATCGAACGATCCGAGCTTCGTCAATGCATCGTCGATTGCCAGAATATCAGCGAGAGGCCCGGGCGTCTCGACGTGTGCCGCTGCGTCGAGTGAAACCATGACTCGAGCCCCATCCCGCTTCTGCGCGAGTCGCGACCGAGCGTGGTCGACCAGGACGCGGCGCATGAGTTGTGCGGCGATCCCGAAGAAGTGGGCACGGCTCTTCCACGTGGTCCGTCGCTGGTCGACGAGCCGAAGGTACAGCTCGTTCACTAGGGCCGTCGGGCTGAGCGTATGCTCGGGCCGCTCGCGTGCCATCTGGCGCGTAGCGATTTGGCGGCATTCGCTGTATACCAATGGCATGAGCTGCTGCAGAGCCGCCTCATCCCCGCTCGACCATCGTAACAGGTGCTCGGTGACGTCGCCCGGCGTGGGCCCGCCCGGTGATGGCGGTTGCGGCGGCTGACCGGCGGGCGTGTTCACACTCGGCTCACCGAAGACCGACTGCGGCGAGAAGTCTCTCGCGTGTCGCGTCCCGTATCCACTGCCGATCGACGAGGAGATACGCCATTGCGTTCGAGTGCTCTTCGTACGCCCGAGTCAACCACAGGTCCTGATTGAGCGTGTCACCAAGCTTCGCGTAGATGATGGCGATCGCACCGGGTGCGACATACTGCGACCGCGCGCGTTCGAGAACGGCGGAGAGCTCACGCCGCGCGTCGGCCGTTCGTCCGGACGCCGCGTCCAATGCCGACAGGCCGGCCAGTGCCGTCGCCGACCCGTTCGCGAGTCGAACCACGGTTTCCGCCTCGCGGCGTGCCGCGTCGAACTGGCCAAAGTGTTCGAGCACGCCACTCAGCCGCATGTGGGCTTGCACGTAGGTCGAATCGAGGGCCAGGGTCCGCCGCAACTGCTCGAGCGCCTCGCTGTGCCGGCCAGCGACCTGCAACACCCAGGCGACGTTCGTATTGACGACGAGCGAAAAGGGATCGAGGTCCTGCGCTAACTTCACCTCGCGAAGCGCTTCCACGAACCGACCCCGCGACATCAGCAGATTGGCATACCACAAATGGGCAAGAGGATAGCTCGGGTTTAACTCGATCGCCCTCCGAAACTCCCGTTCTGCATCCACCCATTGCCAATCGTAGTGGCGAATGTAGCCGAGCGCCGCGTGGGCTTCCGCGGAATAGGGATCGAGTCGCAGCGCCTGCACCGCCGCGACGGCAGCGCGAGGCCTGAAATCCCGCGGCGAGCCCGTGCCGACCATCTGCGTCCCGAACTGGTTGTAGCAATCAGCCAACGCGGCGTGCGCCGGTGCGTACGTCGGGTCGAGCGAGTTTGCACGAGTGAAGTCGGCAACGGCGCGCGTCAGCGACTCCTTCGTCCGCTGGTTCCATTCGAAGCGTCCTTGGAGATAGGCCTCGTATGCCTCTGGGTTCACAGCTCGCGGCGGCGCGAGCTCTGCTTGAGGCCGCGTCGACAGGCGAATCTCCGCGATCAGCGCACGCACGATGTCGTCTTCAAGGGCGAGGACTTGTCGCCTGTCCCGCTCGAATGCATCGGACCAGATTACGCGCCCCTGCGTTGGCTCGATGAGGCGTACATCGACGGCGATGCGATTCGGACTCCGACGAACGCGACCCTCGACAATGACGTCGGCGCGGAGTTGGCGCGCCAGCTCCGCGCGTGACGTCGCG
>DATMHK010000265.1:0-32768 GCA_035554995.1 Gemmatimonadaceae bacterium | reverse complement strand
TCCAAGACGCCGGCGCTCGATCACTTCTGCCGCGACCTCACGCAGCTCGCGGCGGAGGGTCAGCTCGATCCTACAATCGGGCGGGGGAAGGAAATCCAGCGCGTCATGGAAGTGCTGACGCGCCGGAAGAAAAACAATCCGGTGCTCATCGGCGAGCCGGGCGTCGGCAAGACGGCCATCGTCGAAGGGCTCGCGCAGCTCATCGCCAACGGCGAGTGCCCCGAGTCGCTCCGCGACCACCGCGTGCTCTCGCTCGACATGGCCGCGGTCATCGCCGGCACGAAGTACCGCGGCCAGTTCGAGGAGCGGCTCAAGGCGGTGATGAACGAGATCGCGCAGAACAAGCAGATCATCCTGTTCATCGACGAGCTGCACACGCTCGTGGGTGCGGGTGCTGCCGAAGGCGCGATCGACGCCTCCAATATGTTGAAGCCTGCGTTGGCGCGCGGAGAGTTGCAGTGCGTCGGTGCCTCCACGCTCAACGAGTATCGCAAGTACATCGAGAAGGACGGCGCGCTCGAGCGACGCTTCCAGACCGTGATCGTGGATCCGCCGTCCGTCGATGAGACAGTAGAGATTCTCAGAGGGCTGAGAAAGAAGTACGAAGATCATCACCGTGTGACGATCCCCGACACGACGCTCACCATCGCGTCGAAGCTTTCGGAGCGCTACATCACCGACCGCTTCCTGCCCGACAAGGCGATCGACGTGATCGACGAAGCAGGTGCGCGTGCACGTCTCGCGGCTCAGGCTCCGCCGCCGGAAGTCGCCGCGCTCAAGGCCGATCTCGAGAAAGTGAACGGCGAGAAAGAAGCCGCTGTGCGCGATCAGAACTTCGAGCGCGCCGCGTCGCTCCGCGACAAAGAGCGCGAGATCCAGGGCAACATCAAGCAGAAACAGGCAGAGTGGGAGGCGCGGCGCCAGTCGCACCGCCCGGTGCTCGGCGAGGAAGAGATCGCGTTCATCGTCAGCCGCTGGACGGGAATCCCCGTCACGCGCCTCCAGGAAGCGGAGACCTCGCGTCTCCTGCGCATGGAAGACGAGCTTCACCAGACCGTCATCGGTCAGGACGAAGCGATCAAGGCGATCTCGAAGGCGATCCGTCGCAGCCGCGCGGGCCTCAAAGATCCGCGCCGGCCGATCGGTTCGTTCGTGTTCTCCGGTCCGACGGGCGTCGGCAAAACGGAGCTGGCGCGCGCGCTGGCGAAGTTCTTGTTCGCCGACGACTCGGCGCTGATTCGCGTCGACATGAGCGAGTACATGGAGAAGTTCTCCGTGTCACGCTTGATCGGCGCGCCTCCGGGCTATGTCGGCTATGAGGATTCAGGCACGCTCACGAAGGCCGTGCGGCGTAAGCCGTACAGCGTGATCCTGCTCGACGAGATCGAGAAGGCGCACCCCGACGTGTTCAACATCCTGCTCCAGGTGCTCGACGAGGGACATCTCACGGACAACTACGGCCGTGTGATCGACTTCAAGAACACCGTGGTGATCATGACGTCGAACGTCGGCGCGCGTGACCTCACCAAGACCAAATCGCTCGGTTTCACGCAGGGCGACGCGCAGCAGAACTGGGAGCGTCGGGCGGAGAAGGTCCGGGACGAGCTCAAGAACGTGTTCAACCCCGAGTTCCTCAACCGTCTGGACGACGTCATCGTCTTCCATCCGCTCAGCCGCGAGCACATCTCGCAGATCGTCAGCGTGCTGCTCAAGGACGTGCGGAAGCGCCTGGCCGAGGAAGAGCTCACGCTCAAGCTGACCGATCAGGCGACCGACTTCCTCGTCAAGCACGGCTATGACGAGCAGTACGGTGCCCGGCCGCTCAAGCGGGCGATTCAAAAGTTCATCGAGGATCCGCTTTCCGAGAAGATTCTCATGGGTGAATTCTCGCGGAACGACGAGATCGAGGTGGACGTCTCCCCAGACGGCGAGCGGCTCGATTTCAAGGTGCTGACGAGTACTCCTCAGCCCTAAAGTCGTCATCCTGAGCCCTTCGTCACTTCGTTCCTCGAGGTCAGGCTACGCGAAGGATCTACTATCCCGGTCTGGTGTTTAGCCGGGGACAGTAGATCCTTCGTCGCTTCGCTCCTCAGGATGACCACTGCTGGCCAGGTCCCTGCAGGGATCTGGCCAGTCTCTTTTTGTGTATATTCCAAGACTATGCGACAGTTGCGCTTCCTCCCCGCGCTTCTGGGTGTTTTCGTGGCCGTCTCAGCCGCACGTGCCCAGGATGCCGCCACCGGTCCGTGCGCCACGCCCGACAGCGTGGCGTTCCGTGGACAATCCCGGATTCCCGATGGCGACCTGAGGGCGGACGTTGGCATCGCCCCGAAGTCGAAGATCAACAGCCGGATCCTCGACCGCGCGATTCGCGACCTGTACGCCACCAACAACTTCGACGAGAACATCACCGCCGTCTGTGAGCTGGTTGGCGGGAAGGCGGTTCTGGTCTTCAACGTCAAGGAACGCCCGGTTCTCAACGACGTGCGGGTGACCGGCGCCGATCGGGTTTCCACCAACTCGGTCAAGGACCGGGTGGACCTGCTGATCGGCAAGCCGATCAACCCCGCCCAGGTTGCCAAGGACGTGGCGAGGATCGACTCCCTCTATCAGTCCGAGGGCTACTATCTCGCCAGAGTGAAGGTCGACACCATCGTCGGCGGGACGAGCGTCGGCGGCGGGAACACCGAGGGCGCGACGCTCGTTTTCCACGTCGACGAAGGCCATCGGCTCGCCATCTCGGGCGTGGACATCGAGGGCAATCGCGCGCTTTCCGACAAGACTATCGTCAGCGCGATCGCCACCAAGCCGGAAGGCTTTTTCTGGTGGCGCAACGGCGAGTTCGATTCGGACAAATACGCCGAGGATCTCTCAAAGAACATCCCGGCGCTGTACGCAACGCACGGCTACATCGACATGCAGGTGGTCAAGGACACCTTGATCATCGACCGTGAGCGCGGCAAGGCGCTCGTGCGGCTCACGGTGAGCGAAGGGCCGCGCTATCGCATCGGCAGCTTCGAGGTCAACGGTGCCAAGCGCTTCTCGAACGATGACATCGCGCGCTTCTACCCGTTCGGCGAGAAGCAAAAGGGCATCACCGACGCGGTGAAAGGATTGATTCGTGTCGGCAGCCCGGATGACCCGCAAGGCACCTTCAATCAGTCGGCGTGGGACGCGGCCACCGAAAAGGTGCATGACGCCTACGAGAACGAAGGCTACATCTACGCGAGCATCCAGCCGGTCCTCGAGCGGCGGCGGGTCGGCAAGGATTCGGTGCCGACGGTCGATCTCCGCTGGGAGATCGATGAGCGCTCGCCGGCGATCGTAAACCGCGTAGATATCACCGGCAACGACGTCACGACCGAATCATGCATTCGCCGGCAGCTGTTCGTCATTCCGGGCGATGTATTCAACAAGCAGCGCCTGATCGACAGCTACCGCAACATCGCCAACCTCGGCTTCTTCGAGCAGGACATGGCGCCGCCGGACACGCGCCAGGTGAACGACAAGGGCGACATCGACATCATCTTCCACGTCAAGGAAAAGCGCACCGGCAACGTCAACTTCGGCGCGTCGGTCGGACAGGGATATGGCGTCGGCGGCTTCGTCGGCTTCGACCAGCCGAACCTCTTCGGCGAGTGCAAGCGCGGTTCGCTGAATTGGCAGTTCGGGAAATACATCAAGGATTTCAGCCTGAGCTACACCGATCCGTTCATCAAGCAGACGAACGTGTCGGGCACGATCTCCGCCTACCATCAGCAGTCGCGCTTCATCATTCAGAACATCGGTCAGTCGACGACGACCGGCGGACAGCTGCAGATCGGCTTCCCGCTCCCCAACTCGCAGACGACACGCTTCTACACGTCGTACGGCGGTGAGCGCGTGAAGTACGGCGGCGACGGTCTCGTCTCCACGATCAATTGCAACGGGTGCTTCCGGTCGACGCTCGGCTTTACACTCGACCACGACACGCGGTTCGGCTTGCCGTTCCCGGTGTCGGGCGTGCACGAGGACGTGCAGCTGCAATTGAACGGCGGCCCCTTGGGAGGCACGGCGAAATACTCCCGTCTGGTCGCCGAGATGCGGGGCTATACGCCGCTGGCGACCTTCGGGAAGGGCCTCGGCCCCGAGCCGATGACGCTGCTGTTGGGCCTCAGCGCGAAGGCGGGTGCCCTGTTCGGTGACCCCGGCCCATTCTTCGTCTCCCAAGCCTTCTCGCTCGGCGGTGTCCAGTACGGCGAACCGCTCCGCGGGTATGAAGAATTCTCCATCACCCCCCGCGGCTATCTCCCGAACGCGGACCAGTACACGGCTCAACGAACTTCCTTCGGGAATGCGTTTTACAGGAGTACCGCGGAGCTTGGTCTTCGGGTGAGCCAGCAGATTTATCTCGACGCGTTCTATGACGCGGGCAACCTCTGGGCGAGACCCCGCGACTTCGACCCGACGAGATTGTTCCGCGGCGCCGGCTTCGGTGGGTCGATGGTGACCCCACTTGGACCGCTCGGCGTTGATCTCGGATACGGGTTCGACCGCGTGGATGTGAACGGGCGGTCGGATCCCAAATGGCAAGTACACTTCAAGTTCGGTCAGATCTTCTAATCGGAGTTCCAATGAGTTCCATCGTCCGCGCGACCACGATCGCGCTCGCTGCAACAGTGCTGTCCAGTGTCGCGCAGGCGCAAAATGGTGCCTCGTGTACGAAGCTCGGCTACGTGAATCCCTCGGCGCTCATGGAAGCGGCGCCTGGGCGCGCCGCTGCCGAAACGCTGCTCACTAGGGAGGGGCAGGGGTATCAAAGTCATCTGCAGAAGCTGAACGACTCACTCAACAAGATGATGTCAGACTTTCAAAAGGCCGAGCCAGCTATGTCGGCAACCGTAAAAGACCAACGGCAAAAGGCGATTCAGACACTAGAGAACGATCTTCAGCAGAAGAATGCCCAGTTCCAACAGCAGTTCGACGCTCGCAAAAACGAGGTGATGGCACCGATCACGGACGTCGTCAAGAAAGTCCTGGACGACATCCGCGAAGAGGGTTGCTATGCGATGATTATTATGAGCGAGCCAGGCCAGTCAGTAATTGCCTCGGCAGACAAGAATCTTGATGTCACGGACAAAGCTGTGTCCCGTTTGCGCGCCACGAAGGCGCCGGCTGTGCCGACGACCAAGGCGGGAGCGCCCTCTGCGCCAGCTGGAGTGGTCCGGAAGCCGCCGACGCAGTGATCGGCAACCCGTCTGGGGAAAAAGTCAGCGGTGAGGGCGGAATCGTCCTCACCGCTGCGTTCATTGCGGATGCTGTCGGCGGAACGCTGATGGGTGACCCATCCGTTGAAGTCGGTGGCGTCGCACCCCTCGATCGCGCATCGCCACGCGAGTTGAGTTTTCTCGGCAGCGCGAAGTATACATCGCTCATGGCGACTACACGGGCGGGTGTCGTGCTGGTCGCACAGGAGCTAGCCGATGTTGCGGGAGGCGTGGCCGCACGTATCGTCGTCTCTAATCCGCAGGAAGCGTTGCTATCGCTGCTTCCCCACTTCTATCGTCCGCCGGTTCGGCAAACCGGCATCGACGCGACTGCGTTGATCGGCCGGAGGGTCTCCCTCGGCAGCGATGTCTCGATCGGCGCGTACGCAGTGATAGGCGATGGGGCCGTGATTGGGGATAGAAGTATTATCGGACCGCATTGCGTTCTTGGGCCGTCGACGATCGTCGGGGCGGACTGTCAACTCGTTTCACAGGTCACCCTTTACATGGGTGCCGTTGTCGGCGACCGAGTCACTCTGCACGCAGGCGTGCGAATCGGGTCCGATGGATTTGGTTACGTGCAGCGCGGTGGTGTACATGCGAAAATCCCACACGTCGGGCGGTGCATCGTCGAAAACGACGTCGAGATCGGCGCGAACACGACCATCGATCGTGGCAGCATCGACGACACAGTCGTCGGCGCGGGCACGAAGATCGACAACCTCGTGCAGATCGCGCACAACGTGCGCATCGGGAAGCTCTGCCTGATCATGGCGCAGGTCGGCATCGCCGGCTCGGCGCGCGTTGGGGACGGCGCAATGCTGCTCGGCCAAGTCGGGGTCTCCGGGCATCACACGATCGGAAAGGGCGCTATCCTCGCCGCGCAGGCGGGTGTCTTCGGCGATATCCCGCCGGGCGAAACTTGGTCCGGGTATCCCGCGCGTCCGCACAAACAAGCCCTCCGCGCCCAAGCCGCCCTGTTCAAGCTCCCGGACCTGCTCCGCAAGATCGAGAAGCTGATCGAGCGTTCCGAGAAGCCGTCGGTCTGAGGGGCGTCGCACATGCCCCGGGTGGGCGGGCTTTTGTCTCCCGAAAACCGCGTTAGCCCGTCGTGTCCGCGTTAGCCCCCGGCCGTTCCATCGTTAGGCCCTACCTGCAGTACCAAGCCGCCGAGCCACAACGGATCGCCCTATTTAGGATGACAGACTGGTTGAGTTTGGCGATATTTGCGGGATGAATCGTCGTACCATCGCCCGTCCGGTCTCACTTCAGGGAATTGGGCTCCATCTCGGTGCCGAGTGCCGGCTGTCCTTCCGGCCGGCCGTGTCTGGAGCCGGTATCTTCTTTCGGCGAGCGGATTTGGCCGATCGCCCCACCATCCCGGCTTTGGCTGAGCGGGCGGTTCTCTCCGAGCGGCAGACGCAGCTCGGTGAGGACCCGGTTGCGGTCCATACCGTGGAGCACGTCCTGGCGGCGGTCGCCGGAACAGGGATCGACGACTTGGAGATCGAGCTGGATGCCGCCGAGCCGCCGATCATGGACGGGAGCTCGGCGCCGTTCGTCGAGGCCCTGCTTTCGGCGGGGATCGTCGAGCACAATGGCGGCGTCAAGGCGACCTACCTCACGCTCCGACGGCCCCTCAGGCTCGTGGACGGCGAATCGGTCTACGAAGTGCACCCGGCGCCGGACCTCGAGCTTCAGGTCTCCATCGACTTTCCCCATCCCGTGATCGGGCTGCAGAGCGGGTGCTACCGCGTGACGCGCGAGAGCTTCGTGCGCGATCTCGCTCCCGCTCGAACGTTTGGCTTCGTGAACGAGGTGGAGGCGCTGCGCGCGAAGGGACTCATTCGTGGCGCGTCCCTGGACAACGCGGTGGTCTTGGACGACACCGGCGTCATCGGCTCAGCACTTCGCTGGCCCGACGAATTCGTGCGCCACAAAGCTCTCGATTGTGTCGGAGACCTTGCGCTGGCCGGCGCCCGCGTCCGCGCTCGCGTGACGGCGGTCAAGCCGAGCCATCGCGGCACAGTGAAACTGGTGCGTGCCATGAAAGAAGCGATTGCGAAGGAGTCAACGGTGATCGAGATCGACCAAATCATGAAAGTGCTGGCGCACCGGTATCCTTTTCTCCTCGTGGATCGCATCCTCGAGATCGAGGACGGCAAGCGCATCGTCGGGTTGAAGAACGTCACGATCAACGAGCCGTTCTTTCAGGGACATTTCCCCGGCCATCCGATCATGCCCGGCGTGCTGATCATCGAGGCGATGGCGCAGGTGGGCGGCATGCTCCTCATGGGGACGGTGCCCAATCCCGATCAGAAAGTCGTGTATTTCACTTCTCTGAACAATGTGAAGTGGCGCCGTCCGGTGAAGCCGGGCGATCAGCTCCGCTTCGAGCTGGAGCTGCTGCAGGTGCGTGGAATGATGTGCAAGATGTCCGGAATCGCGAAGGTCGATGGTCAGGTAGTCTGCGAAGCGGAGATGGGCGCGATGGTGAGGGAAAAATGAGCGTGGAAACGGTCAGCCGAATTCATCCGACGGCGCTCATCGACTCGTCGGCTGAGATTGGCGAGGGCGTGGAGATCGGGGCGCACGCCATCGTCGGCGAGAACTGCAAGGTCGGCGACGGCTGCGTGATCTCGCCGCGCGCGGTCCTCGAGCGAAACGTGATGCTCGGCTACGGCGTGAAAGTCGGCGTCGGTACCGTGCTTGGCGGCGATCCGCAAGATCTCAAGTACAAGGGGGAGCCAACGACCGTCGAAATTGGCGACGGGACGACCATCCGCGAATACTCCACCATCAACCGCGCCACCACGCAATCGTACAAGACGACGGTGGGGAAGGGCTGCTTCCTCATGTCGTACGTGCACCTCGCGCACGACTGTCACGTCGGAGACGGCGTCATCATCTCGAATGGGACGCAACTCGCCGGTCACGTCACCATCGATGAGAAGGCCATCTTGAGCGGTCTCGTTGCCGTCCATCAGTTCGCGACGATCGGCCGCTACAGCTTCATCGGCGGCTGTTCGCGCGTGGCGAAGGACGTCCCGCCGTACGTGAAGGCTGTCGGCAACCCGATCAAGTTGTACGGCCTCAACACGGTCGGGCTCGAGCGCAATGGATTTCCGGAAGAGGTTCGACGAGAGCTGAAGCGAGCCTATCGCCTCTTTTTCAAGTCCGAGCTGAATCTCTCGCAGGCGCGCGAGCGCGCCGTCGCCGAATTACAGCAATTTCCCGAGATCAGCGAGTTTTTGGCCTTCTTCGATCGCAGCGACCGCGGATCGGTCGTCTGATGCCAGTCCGGATCGGTGTGGTCGGGGCGGGGGCACTCGGCTTCCACCACACGCGAATTCTCCGCGACGTCCCCGGCGCGGCGCTCGTCGGTTTTCATGACAGCAGCGCCGAGCGCGCCGCGACTGTGAGTCGTGAGCTTGGCGTCTCGGCTTTTCCGACGCTCGACGCGCTCCTCGATTCGATCGACGCGTTGAGCGTCGTCGTGCCGACGCCGGCGCACTTCGCCGCCGCGGCCCCGGCGCTGGAGCGCGGCATTCACGTGCTGATCGAGAAGCCGATCGCCACGACCTTGGACGAGGCCGATCAGCTTCTCGCCATCGCCCGCCGCACGGGTGCGCTCGTGCAAACCGGGCACGTCGAGCGATTCAATCGCGCGGTTCGCGCGGCGTTGCCGTACGTCGAGGAGCCGCGCTTCGTCGAGAGCGACCGGCTCGCGCCGTTCAATCCGCGCGGTTCGGACGTCGCCGTCGTGCTCGATCTCATGATTCACGACATCGATTTGGTGCGAACTTTCGTGGGCGGGGGAGTATCGTCGGTTTCGGCGGTCGGCGTGCCGGTGCTCACGCCGTTCGTGGACATCGCCAACGCGCGGATCGCGTTCGACAGCGGCGCCGTCGCCAACATCACGGCGAGCCGAGTGTCGCGCGAGCGAATGCGGAAGCTGCGGCTGTTCCAGCAGAGCGGATACCTGTCGCTCGACCTCGCGGCCGGCACCGGCGAGTTTTATCGACTGCGCAGAGATCTGGATTTCGCCGCCTTCGTGCGCGGCGCCCAGGGCGCGCAGGCGCTCGAATCGTTCGTCGAACGCATCGCCATCGAAGCGCCCGAGGGTGAGCCGCTTCGCCTCGAGCTCGAGGCGTTCGTCCGCGCGGTGGCGGGCGGGGGACCGGTGCCGGTGAGCGGCGACGACGGACGCGAAGCGCTCGCCGTCGCGCTCACCATCGTGAATGACATCGAGCAGTCGCTGCCGGCGCTCGCGGGCGCGGGCTCGGCGACCGCCATCGCCGCAGCGTTGAGAGCAACGGGCCAAGCCGCGGGCGGTGGGGGCCGTGCGTGAAATCATGTTCGTCGCCGGCGAATCGTCCGGCGACGCACACGCGGCCGGCGTCGCCCGCGAGCTGATCGCCGCGGGCGCCCCGTACAAGCTCGTCGGCATCGGCGGCGATCAGATGCAGTCGGCCGGCGTCGAGTTGATCGAGCATGCGAGGCGGCTCGCGGTTATGGGATTCGTCGAAGTCCTCGAGACGATCCCGCGCCATTGGGCACTTCTGCAAACACTCAAGCGGCGCCTGCGCGGCGGCAACGTGGCCGCGGTCGTGCTGATCGACTATCCCGACTTCAACATGATCGTTGCGTCGGCCGCGGCGGAGATTGGCGTGCCGGTGTTTTACTACATCACGCCGCAGGTGTGGGCGTGGCGGCCGGGACGTCTCGACAAGCTGGCGAAAACGGTCGCGAAGGCCGCGGTGATTTTGCCCTTTGAAGAAAAGCTTCTTCGCGATCACGGCATCGACGCCACGTTCGTGGGTCACCCGTTGCTCGATCGCGCCGAGGCGATCCCTGATCGTGCGTCGGCCCGTACGGCACTCGGGTTCACCGAGGACGATCGTGTGCTCGCGCTCTTTCCGGGAAGTCGCCGGCAGGAGGTCGAGCGCCACCTGGAAGATTTCGTCGCCGTTGCGCGCGAGCTCGCACGTCGCATCGACGGATTGAAGGTGGTCATCGCCGTCGCGCCCCACGTCACGATCGATGCGGCGCAATGCCCGTATCCGATGGTCCGCTCGGCGTCGTTCACAGTGCTCCGCGCGGCGGACGCCGCGTTCTGCAAAAGCGGCACGACGACACTCGAAGCCGCGGTCGCCGGGTGCCCGCTGGTCGTCGCCTACCGCATGAACGCGTTGAACTACGCGGTCGCGCGGTGGCTGGTGAAGGTCGACAACATCGGGCTGGTGAATCTCATCGCCGGTCGGCGCCTCGTTCCCGAGTTCGTGCAGGATGAGTTGCAGCCGCGGCGCGTCGCCGACGCGCTCGCGCCGCTGCTCGATCGCGACAGCCGCGAGCGCCGCGAGATGGTCGAGGGACTCGACGCCGTACGCGCGGCGCTTGGATCTCCCGGCGCGTCGCGTCGCGTCGCATCGCTCGTCACCGATCTCGCTGAGCGGGGAGTGCGTGGGCGCTGATTCGCGCGGTGACGCCCCGAAGCGCGATCAGCGGATCGCGCGACTTGCGCGCGCCGGTGGCGTGCTCGTGAGGGTGCTCGGCCGCACCTGGCGTATCGAAGCGTCGCACGACGCTGAGATCAAGAAGCTCCGCGCCGCTGGTCGGCCCATCGTGTTCTCGCTCTGGCATGGCGACTTGTTGCCGCTGCTATATCATCATCGAGGCGAAGGCGTCACGGTGCTGATCAGCGAGCACGGGGACGGAGAGATCATCGCGAGAATCGCCGAGAGTCTTGGCTATCGAACCGTCCGCGGTTCGACATCGCGCGGCGCCGCACGTGCGCTCATCGAGCTGGCGCGCGAGGTCGAGGACGGCCACGATCTGGCAATCACACCCGACGGTCCGCGTGGTCCGGCGAAGTCGGTCGCGCCGGGCGTCGCGGTCGTGGCGAACCGGTCCGCCGCGCCCGTGATCGGCGTCGCCGTGTTCGCGCCGTCCGCGTGGCGTCTCAAGAGCTGGGATCGTTTCCTCATCCCGCGGCCGTTCGCCCGCGTGTCGATCGCCTACAGCGAACCGGCGCTCATCGACGCCGGCGACGCGCGAGAAGCATCGCTCGAGGCGGATCGCGTCGGCGCCATGATGCAGGAGGCCGAGCGCCGCGCACGCGAGGCGTTCCGGTGAGCGCGCAGGACGTCGTTCAGCGAATCTGGTACGGCGATGACAAGCTCGCCGCCGCGTCCAGACTGGTATTGCTTCCGGCCGAGCGCTTGTTCGGTGGTGTAGTCGGCCTGCGCGACATTCTCTACGACGTCGGATGGCTGCCGACCCAAGAGGCGGCAATTCCCGTCGTGAGCATCGGCAACCTGACGGTGGGCGGAACGGGGAAAACGCCGATCGCGGCGTGGGTGGCGTCTGGTCTGGCGGCACGCGGGGCGCAGCCCGCCGTCGTCCTGCGGGGCTACGGCGAAGACGAGCCGCTGGTGCACGAGCGGCTGAATCCGTCGATCCCCGTCATCGTGAATCCTGATCGGACGAGGGCCGTGGCCATCGCCGCCGCGCGGGGCGCTACGATCGCGGTGCTCGATGATGCCTTCCAGCATCGCGCGATTCGACGCGACGCCGATCTCGTCCTCGTCAGCGCCGACCGGTGGACGCCCGACGTGCGCGTGCTGCCGGCCGGTCCATGGCGCGAGCCGCTCACGGCATTGCGGCGCGCTACGCTGGTGATCGTCACGTCGCGCGCCGCCGACGCGCAGCGGGTGGACGAGGTGCACAAAGCGCTCGCCGTCGCTGCTCCCGCGGTGCCGCGCCTCTCGGTCCGTCTCTCGCTCGCGGAGCTCGTGCGCGCGGACGACGACGTGCAGCGCCGCCCGCTCGACGAGTTGCGCGGTGCCAAGGTATTGGCCGTCGCCTCGATCGCTGATCCCGCGTCGTTCCTCGCGCAACTTCGCGCGCTCGACGCGGTCGTCGAACAGCGGTTGTTTCGCGATCACCACGCGTTTTCCGATGAGGAGATCGTCGACATCGCCTCACAATCGGCCGCCTTCGATTACGTTGTCTGCACGCTCAAGGATGCCGTAAAGCTCGGTCCTCGCTGGCCCTGCCCGAAGGCCCGTTCCCCAGGCTCCCTTGAGCGGCCGTTGTGGTATGTTTCTCAGCAGGTGATGGTGGAGCGCGGCGTTGGAGGGCTGGAACATGTCCTCGACGAGCTTGTACGTTCGCGCTCCGGATCGTCCCCCACCGCCGGCTAGCCGGCCCGTTTCGCATCTCATGACGACCGACCTAAGACTCCCAACCGACCGTATAGTCCGACCCGATAAAGACCGTTTTCTGAACGAAGAGAACCCCTTCGAGGCGATGATGTCCCGCTTCGATCGCGCCGCGGAGCTGCTCGATCTCGAGCCCGGCCTGTACAAGGTTCTCCGTCACCCCGAAAAGCAGATCACCGTGTCCGTGCCGGTGATGATGGACAATGGCGAAGTCGAGGTGTTCATCGGCCATCGGGTGCTGTACAACACCTCCCGTGGACCCGCCAAGGGCGGAATCCGTTTCGACCTGCAGGTCACGCTCGAGGAAGTGAAGGCCCTCGCGGCATGGATGACCTGGAAGTGCGCGGTCGTCAATCTTCCGTTTGGCGGCGCCAAGGGTGGCGTGGTTTGCGATCCGCTCAAGATGAGCGCGGGCGAGCTCGAGCGTCTCACGCGGCGTTACACCGCGGGCATCATCAGCACGCTCGGCCCCGACTCGGATGTTCCGGCGCCGGACGTCAACACCAATGAGCGCGTCATGGCGTGGGTCATGGATACGTACTCCATGCACATGCGCCACACAGTCACCGCTGTCGTCACGGGAAAGCCCATCGAGATGGGCGGCTCGCTCGGTCGTCGCGAGGCCACCGGCCGCGGCTGCATGATCGTCACCAAGGAAGCGCTCAAGCACCTCGGCATGCCGATCCGCGGAACCACGGTTGCCGTGCAGGGCTTCGGCAACGTCGGCTCCGTCGCCTCCGAGCTGCTCCAGCGCGAAGGCTGCAAGATCACCGCGATCAGCGACCGCACCGGCGGCTATCACAATCCGAACGGCATCGATATCGAAGCGGCGATCAAGCACGTCCGGCAGGTCCGCTCGCTCGACGGGTTCGCCGGCGGCGATCAAATCTCCAACGATGATCTGCTCACGCTCGACGTGGACGTCCTGCTTCCGGCGGCGCTCGAGAACGTCATCACGAGCCGCAACGCCGGAAAGGTCCGCGCCAAGATCATCTGTGAGGGCGCGAACGGCCCGACCACGGCCGGCGCCGATTCTATCCTCGAGGAGAAGGGGATCTTCGTCATCCCCGACATCCTCGCCAATGCGGGCGGCGTGACGGTGTCGTATTTCGAGTGGGTCCAAGATCGCGGCGGCTATTTCTGGACCGAGGCCACCGTCAACGAACGGCTCACCGACATCATGACGCGGAGCTTCACCGACGTGTTGCAGCTCTCCAGGCAGCACAAGGTGAACATGCGCACGGCCGCGTACATGGTCTCGATCAGCCGCGTGGCGACGGTGCACCGTTTGCGCGGGATTTATGCGTAGACGGCGGCGTAACGGTCCGCGGATCCCGCGGCGTCGCGAGTGCTGTCGCGTCGCGTGTTGAATGCATTTCTTCGTGGCGGTCGTCGGAAAGCCACGGGATGCGCAGCTTGCGGGAGCGATCCGCGAGTATGAGACACGAGCGAGCCGGTATTGGCCGCTCGAGATTCGAGAGGTCCGCGAAGAGCCGGCACGAGCCGCCAACGCGGACCTCGTGCGTGAGCGGGAGGGAGCGCGTCTATTCGACATCGTTCCCCGCGGAGCCCACGTCGTCGCATGCGACCTGACTGGGCGGTCGATGTCGTCGGAACAGTTCGCGGCCTGGCTGCAGCGGCTCCAGGAACGCGCGCGCGACGTCGCGATTCTCATCGGTGGCGCGTTCGGCCTCAGCGCCGCGGCGCGGGACCAGTCTGCAGAGCGCATCGCGCTGGCTCCATGGACGCTGCCGCACGAGCTGGCGCGCCTTGTTCTCGCCGAGCAGCTCTATCGAGCGGGCACGATCTGTCGCCGCGAGCCCTATCACAAGTGAGCGAGGGCACCGCGTGACGCAGCCTGTCGTGCGCACCGAATCGCTCGGCGGCTCACCGCTCTCACAGGCGGCGCGGGCGGGACGCTTGCCCGACTGGTATCCGTCCGTTCCACGCGGCGCGGACGACTGGCGGACGCACGCGGATCGCGTGACGTCCAGCGTCGACAACCGTTGGCTCGACGCGCTCGCGCCGGCGATCGCCGCCAGCGGTAGCGCGGGTGAACGGCTGGCACGCAGCGCCGGCGGCAAGGGCGCGGTCGTCACCACTGGGCAGCAGCCGGGTCTCTTTGGCGGGCCGTTGATGACGCTTGCCAAGGCGATCACCGCGCGCGCGCTCGCCGACACGCTCGAAGAAATGACGGGCATGCCCGTGGCACCGGTGTTCTGGGCGGCGACGGATGACGCCGACTTCGACGAAGCGGCGGTCGTCTCGATCTCGCTGGACGACGGTGCGCATGAGCTGCGGCTGGAGAGCCGCGCGCCCGCCGGCACGCCGATGTCCCGCGTGCCGATGGACGACGAGATCACCGCGCTGCTTCCGTCGCTGCGAGGCGCGGCCGCATCGACCGCCCACGCGTCGTTCGTCGCGGCCGTGGAGCAGGCGTATCGCCCTGGCGCGACGATCGGCGACGCGTACGTCGCCGTACTGCGCGACGTCCTCCAGCCGATCGGCATCGCCGTCCTCGACGCGTCGCATCCGTGCGTCACGCAGGCGGGTGCGCGCCTCCTTCGCGCCGCGGCCGCGCAAGCCGAGCAGGTCAGCGCCGCGCTGCACATGCGCACGGAAGCGATCCGCGCCGCGGGATACGCGCCGCAGGTCGAGGAAGTACCGGGACTCTCGCTCGTGTTCACGAACGAGCAGGGTATCAAGCGTCGTCTCCCCATTGCCGAAGCACTGAAGCTCGCCGGCGACCGACAGCTCTCGGCGACGGTGCTCCTGCGTCCCGTACTCGAGCGCGCGATCCTTCCCACGCTCGCCTACGTGGCGGGACCTGGCGAGATCGCGTATTTCGCGCAGGTGAGCGCCGTCGCCGATGCCCTCGGCGCCGAGCGACAGCTCGTCGTTCCGCGATGGTCGACGACCATCGTCGACGCGCGGACGCAGCGCACGCTCGACGATTTCCATGCGAACGTCGAGGAGCTCGCAGATCCGCATGCCGTGTTCACGCGCGCGGCGCGCGAACGCCTGCCCGAGGGAGCGGGGCAGGCGCTCAACACCCTACGCGCCGACACCCTCGCCGGCGTCGACCGGCTTCGCGGAGCAACCAACGGTCTCCTGTCCGATCCCGTCGTCGACGGACTACGCCGCTCGCTGGAGCATCGTCTCGCGCGCACGGAACGCCGTCTTGTCGCCGCGGTGAAGGCGAAAGAAGTGGAAGTCATGCGACGGCTGTCCGCGGCACGCGGCTCGCTCTTTCCGCACGGCGTGCGGCAGGAGCGCAAGCTCGCGTATATCCCGTTCCTGGCGCGCTACGGACCTGCCCTGGTGGAGCAGCTGCTCGACGCGGCGCGGACACACGCGCGCTCCGTGGTCGCCGGTAGTCCAGCGATCCCGGCGAGCGCGACCCAGTCTCCTCAAACCGCTCGGCGATGAGCGAGCTCCCCGCGGCCGACGAACCGACGCCCATTGACCACCAGCCCCCGCCCGGCCGCAGCCGCGCCGGGGCTTTCTTCGTTTCGCTCGGGATCTTCACCAACAAGATCTTCGGCGTCGTCCGCCAGTCGTTCATCGCGACCTATTTAGGCGCGGGCGCCGCCGCCGATGCCTTCAACGCGGCGATCCGGATCCCGAACCTGTTGCAGAATCTGTTCGGCGAAGGCGCGCTCTCGGCGGCATTCATTCCGGTGTATGTCGCGCTGCGCGCGGAGGACGACGAAGAGGAAGCCGGGCGGCTCGCCGGCGCGGTGTTCGCGATCCTCGCGCTGGTCGTGTCGGTCCTCGTATTGCTCGGCGTGCTGTTCACTCCCCAAATCCTGCCGCTGATCGTCGGCGGATTCAAAGGGGAGCGCCGCGAGCTGGCGATTACGTACGTCCGTATTCTGTTCCCCGGCGCCGGGCTGTTCGTGCTTGGTGCCTGGTGCCTCGGCGTCCTGAACAGCCATCGAAAGTTTCTGCTGTCCTACATGGCGCCGGTGCTCTGGAACGTGACGATGATCATCGCTCTCGTGTGGTACGGTCCGCGCGAGAGCCTCTCATCGCTGGCGCGCGTCACGGCATGGGCGTCGGTGATCGGCGCGGGAGCGCAGTTTCTCGTTCAGCTCCCCTTCGTGCTCGCGCTCGTGCCGCGGCTACGCATCGCGCTGGACTGGCGACGGCCGAGTGTGCGAACGGTGCTCAGGAACTTCGCTCCGGTCGGCGTGAGCCGCGGCATCGTCCAGATCAGCGCGTACATCGATCAGCTGATCTCTTCGTTCCTGCCCGAGGGAATGGTCTCGCTCATCTTCTACGCGACGACGATTTCCTACGTCCCGGTCTCGCTGTTCGGCATGTCGATCTCGGCGGCCGAACTTCCCGAGATGGCGAGCGTCATCGGCGAACACGCCGAGCGTGCGCGCCAGCTTCGCGAGCGGCTCAACGCCGGTCTGCGACAGATGGCGTTTTTCGTCATACCGTCCGCCGCGGCGATGCTTGTCGCCGGTGACGTCATGGCCGCCGCGCTCTTCCAGCATGGACGGCACTTTTCTCGACAGGACACGATCTACACCTGGAGCATTCTCGCCGGCTCGGCGGTCGGGCTGCTCGCGTCGACCATGGGTCGCTTGTATTCGTCGACCTACTACGCGTTACACGATACGCGCACGCCACTTCGTTTCGCGATTGTTCGCGTGATCCTCACCACGGCGCTTGGCTTCGCGATGGCCCTTGGCCTTCCGAAACTGCTTGGGATCGATCTGCACTGGGGCGGTGCCGCGCTCACCGCTTCATTCGGCATCGCCGGTTGGGTCGAGTTCACGCTGCTGCGTCGCGGCATGAATCAACGCATTGGCGATACCGGTCTGCCGGCGTCGTTGGCGATCAAACTCTGGTCGTGCGCCGCCCTCGCCGGAGCCGCGGCGCTGGGACTAAAAGTAGCGTTTCCGAATCTTCACCGAATTCTCGCCGCGGTCGTCGTGCTCGGCGGGTTCGGTGTCGTCTACCTCGGCGCAACGCTTCTGGCTCGTGTGCCCGAAGCGCACATCCTGATTCGTAGAGTCCGGAGCTAGTTTCTCGCGCGCGCGTTGGCGGTCGTTGTGGAGATAGAGACCTACGAGTTTGAACGGCCGCGTCGTGTCCGCGGTCCTTCAAAATCACGCGATCTCTCCGCGACGAGGGCGCTCAGGCGGCGAGCTGGTCGCGACCGGCTCAGTCCCGATCCGCCCGATGCGGCTGGGGTATTATTCGTTTGTGATCCCCGAACAAATCCTCGAGAAAATCCCGCATCTTCCCGAGTCACCCGGCGTGTATTTGTGGCGCGACCGGGAGGGGACTGTGCTGTATGTGGGGAAGGCGAAACGGCTGCGCTCGCGCGTGCGATCGTACGTGGCGCAGGATCACGTCGAGAGCATAAAGACCCGGGCGCTCATGCTCGGGGCCGCCAACCTCGAGACGATCGTCGTGCCCACTGAGGCCGAGGCGCTCATCCTCGAGGCCAATCTCATCAAGGAGTACCACCCGAAGTACAACATCGCGCTTCGCGACGACAAGTCGTATCCGTACATCAAGGTCACCGTCTCCGAGCCGTTTCCCCGCGTTTGGGTGACGCGCCATCTGGAAGACGACGGGAGTCGGTACTTCGGGCCGTACACCGACGTCGGCGCCATGCGACGCGCGCTTAACGTCGTGAAGCGCATCTTCACGGTGCGCTCCTGCAACTTCGACATGCCGCGCCAGATGCCCGAGCGGCCGTGTCTCGACTACTACATCAAGCGGTGCAAGGCGCCGTGCATCCTCGCGCAGACACAGGGCGAGTACCGCGCGATGATCGACGAGGTGCTGATCTTCCTCGAGGGGCGCACGGGCGAGGTCGCGCGGCGCGTGCGTGAGCGGATGGAGCTCGCCGTCGAGTCGCTCGACTTCGAGCGGGCCGGCGAATTGCGCGACGCGCTCCGCCATCTCGAGCAGATGTCCGAGCCGACGGCCGTGCTGTCGATCGAAGGCGGCGATCGCGATGTGATCGGCTATGCCCGCGACGGCGACGACGCGGCGATCGCGCTCATGCGCATTCGCGGCGGCAAGCTGCTGGCTCGCGAGCACCAGTTCCTCGAGAACGTGGAAGACGAGACCGACGCCGCCGTCCTCGAGGCCTATCTCGCCGGCAGCTATCTGCCGCTCGAGGATCGCGCCGCCGAGCTGCTCGTTCCGTTCGACCCCGAGGAGCGCGATCTCGTCGAGGCGTCTCTCGAGCGGAGCAAGATCCACGCGCCGCAGCGCGGCCCACGCCGCGAGCTCGTCGACCTGGCGACGCAAAACGCCCGACACTTGCTCGAGGAGCTTCGCCTCACCGGCGACGAAGCCGAGGAACGGGCCGGCGATCCGATCTATGAGTTACAGCGTCGGCTGGGGCTTCAAAAAGTGCCGCGCGCCCTCGTCTGCTTCGACATCTCGCACGCGCAGGGAACCGACACCGTCGCGTCGTGCGTCTGGTTTCAGAACGGCCGGCCGTACCGCGCCGAGTATCGCAAGTTCAAGGTGAAAACGGTCGAAGGCATCGACGACTTCGCGTCGATGCACGAAGTCGTCACCCGCTACTTCACGCGGCGCACCGAGGAAGGGAAGTCGCTCCCCGACCTCGTCGTCATCGACGGCGGCAAGGGCCAGCTCAACGCCGCGCACGCGGCGCTCTCGGTGCTCGGCCTGGCGGCGATGCCGATGATCAGCCTCGCCAAGCGCGAGGAAGAGATATTCATGATCGGACGCTCGGATCCGCTGCGCCTGTCGCGCCGCTCGCCGGCGCTGCGTGTGCTTCAGCAGGCGCGCGACGAAGCGCATCGCTTTGCGATTACTTTCCAGCGCAAGCGGCGTTCGATGCGTACCGTAACGTCGGAGCTGATGAAGGTGCCCGGCATCGGCGACGCCAAGCGGCGCGTGTTGCTGGAAGCGTTCGGCAGCTTGCAGGGCGTGCGCGACGCGTCGGTCGAAGCGATCGCCGCGCTTCCTGGTTTCGGCAATAAAACCGCGGAGCGAATCGTCGCGGCGCTGCGCGAGTCGTCACCAATCCCCACCACCGACCCATCGTGAGCATCTGGCATCTCGAATGTTCGGCCTGCGGCACCAGAGAATCTGGTGACGCGCGGGCGACCGTCTGCCCCAAGTGCGGACAGCCCTTTCTCGTCATCTACGATTCTCCCATGCCGCCACGGGACGTCGTCACACCCCGCTGGGACATGTGGCGCTATTCGCCGGTCATGCCGCTCAAGGACGACGAGACGCCCGTCTCGCTGGGCGAAGGTCTGACCCCGCTGCAGGAGCTGCCCAAGCTGGCGCGCGAGATCGGCGTCGCGCGTCTCTGGGTGAAGGACGAAGGCCTCAACCCCACCGCGTCGTTCAAGGCGCGTGGTATGAGCGCCGCCGTGACGCGAGCCAAGGCGCTCGGCGTGTCGGGCCTCGTCGTACCAACCGCGGGGAATGCCGGCGCGGCGATGACCGCGTACGGCGCGGCCGCTGGCCTGCCCGTGCGCGTGTACGCGCCCGACAGCACTCCCAAGGCGATTCTCGATACGATCTCCACGCTCGGCGCGCAGCTCTGCCTCGTCGCGGGACACATCGGCGACGCGGGCAAACAGGCGCGCGCCTTTGCCGCGGAGAGCGGATTCTTCGACGTCTCGACACTGCGCGAGCCGTACCGCATTGAAGGAAAGAAGACCATGGGCATCGAGCTCGCCGAACAACTCGGTTGGCGGTTTCCCACCCACGTCATCTATCCGACGGGCGGCGGCACGGGTCTCATCGGCATGTGGAAGGTGTTCGCCGAAATGATTCGTGGCGGTTGGCTGCCGAAGGATATCGCGCTTCCCAAAATGGTCGTCGCGCAAGCGGACGGCTGCGCGCCGATGGTGCGAGCGTTCCATGCGAAAGCCGACCACGCCACTCCGTGGGAAAACCCCACGACGCACGCCAGCGGCTTGCGAGTGCCTGGCCCCCTCGGCGATCGCTTGATCTTGCGTGCGTTGTACGAGAGCAAGGGCGACGCGCACTCGGTGAGCGAAGACGCGATTCGCGCCGCGACGCTCGAGCTGTCGCGCGCCAGCGGCGTTGACGCCGCGCCGGAAGGCGGGTGTGCGCTCGCCGTGACGCGCGAGCTGGTCGCGGCAGGCCGAATTCCCAAGGACGCGGAGGTGCTCGTGTTCAACACCGGCAGCGGCGCATCGTACCGGTCGTGACACGCGCCGCCATCTTCGATCCGTTCAGCGGGATCGCCGGCGACATGACGCTCGGCGCGCTGATCCAGTGCGGCCTCGATCCCGACTGGCTGCGCGCGCTGCCGGCGCGGCTCGGCCTCGATGGCGTCGGCGTGGAGATTCGCGACGTCGTGCGCGCCGACATTCGTTGCGCCAAGGTGGACTTCACGATCCCGCCGCAGCCGCACGGCCGGCACGTCCACCAGATTCGCAAGATCGTCGAAGCCACCGACGCGCCGCGCGACGTGAAGGACCGCGCCGATCGCGCATTCACGGCGATCGGAACCGCCGAAGCCGAGATTCACGGCGTCACCATCGAGAAGGTGCACCTGCACGAGGTCGGTGCGGTGGACGCGATCCTCGACGTCGTTGGCTCCATTTGGGGACTGCAACAACTCGGCGTCGAGGAGGTCTATTGCGGGCCGATCGCGCTCGGCGACGGCACCGTGAAGGCCGCGCACGGCGTGCTGCCCGTGCCTGCACCCGCGACGCTGAAACTGCTCGAAGGTCATCGCGTGAAGCCCGGTCCGGAAGGATCGGGTGAGCTCGTGACGCCGACTGGCGCGGCGTTGGTGCGTGTGCTCTCGCGCGGTGCGCCACCGGCGGAGTACACGCCGCTGCGCAGCGGATTCGGAGCCGGCACCAAGGAGTTCACGGGCCGCGCGAACGCGCTGCGCGTCGTCATCGCCGAGCTCGCCCCCGAACAAAACGCGAAAAAGGGTCAGACCCTATTTAGAGAACTCGAAATAGGGTCTGACCCCAATTCGGGGATTTCGGACCTGCTGGAAATCGTTTGCGACATCGACGACATGAGTCCGGAGTATCTCGCCGCCGTGGCCGAGCGTTTGCGCGAGGCCGGGGCGCTGGAAGTGGTGTCGCTTCCCGCGACGACGAAGCGCGGGCGCGCTGGGACGCGTCTCGAAGCGCTCTGCCGACCCGCGGACGCGGCGCGGCTCGAGGAGATTCTCTTGGTCGAATCGACGACGATCGGTGTACGAGAAAGGGAGGTGCGACGTCGCGCGCTCGAGCGAAACGTGATCCACGTCACGGTGCTCGATCACGACATCGCGGTGAAGCGTGTCTCGCTGCCGAATGGCGGGTTCCGGGCGAAGCCCGAATTCGCTGATGTAGAACGGGTTGCACTGGCGACAGGCAGGCCGATGCAGGATATTTTCAGGCTGGCTCTCGTCGAGTCGGAACGACCCGTCGAGGGGTAGTGTAGGGAACGTCGCGCGCCTGGCGCGCGATGCAGGTCCCAAGGGTCTCCCACACCCGCGGAATTAGAGAGAATACTCGAGGAGAACATCATGCCCGCTATGGGAAGAACGCTGCTTCCTGCGCTGTTGATCGCCGGCGCTTCGGTCGCGACCAGCGCGCAGCAGCCAAAGCAGTGCGAGCTCGACGAAGGCTCGCCAAATCAGGTCGCGCGTGCCGTGCTCGACATTCAGCTCGCGTCGACGGCCACCAAGCCGCAGGACGCCGCCCCCAAGCTTCGCGATGCCGTGAAGCTTTTGAGCGAAGCCGATCCGAAACGGAACCCCGTCGGCAAAAACTTCGTGCTTGGCAAGACGCTCGTGATGTGGATGACCCAGCCGAACGTCGTCAACGGAATGGCCTCGCGCGGCGCGCTCGGTTTCACAACCGATACGGCTGGAAGGTACGACGTCATCGCGGGCATCGATTCCGCCTTTACCGTCGTCGAGACGTCGAATCCCGAGTGCGTGGCCCAGACGGCCGCGTACCGCCAGCAGAAGGGTTGGGTCGACCTGATCAACCGCGCGCTCGAATTCGCGAACTCCGGCAACGATTCGGCTGTGATCCTCGCCAACCGTTCGTTGCAGCTCTCGAAGTCCGCGCCCTACGCCTATGTCGTTCTGGCGCAGTCGGCGCAGAAAGCGAATAAGCCGAAGGACGCGTTTGCGAACTACAAGCTCGCCATCGCGGCAGCCAAAGACACGTCGTTGGCCGACAACCGTCGCCAGTGGCTGATGCAAATGGGCAACTACGCCTCGGAGCTCGCTGAAGAAGCCCAGGGCCCCGACAAGCAGGCGTACGTCGCCGAGGCAAAGGCCGCCTTCGACCAGCTGGCCAAGGATCCAGGGACGAAGTTCGCCGACGTCGCCCGCAGCGGGCAAGCCAAGGTCGCATCGCTTTCGGGCGACACCACCGCCATCAAGGCCTCCTACGCCGACCAGCTCGCAAACCCGGGCGCGTTCTCCTACAACTCGCTCATGATGGCGGCTGTGACGGCCGCCAAAACGAACCAGGCAAAGGACGCCATCAAGCTTTTCGAGGCGGCGCGTAAGATGAACCCGTATCATCGCGACGTCTTGTACAACCTCTCCCGGCTGTATCTGCTCGACAGCGCTTACGCGCAGGCGATTCCCGTGTCGCGCGAGTTGATCGCCGTCGATCCGTCGAACCCGGACAACTATCAGCTCCTCGCCATTGGCTACGCGGCCATCCAGAAGAACTACGGCACAAAACAGAAGGAGCTCGAGGCCAAGGCCAAGGCGCTCGGGCAGCGCGCTAATGCCGCCAAGACGACGGCCGCCCGAAACGCGGCGATCGACAGCGCGGCGCGCCTCGACAAGCAGCTCAAGGCGTACGCGGACACGTCCAAGACCTACGTGGATTCGGCGCTCAAGTATCAGACGGCGATGACGAGCCTGCCGGCCAAGGTCGTGTTCACCGAGTTCTCGCCCACCGATGCCAAGACAACGATCGGTGGAAGCATCCAGAACCAGGGCGACGCGGCAAAGAGCTTCACACTCAAGATCGACTTCCTCGATAAGAGCGGAAACACGGTGACGTCGCAGACGGTACAGGTCGGTCCGGTCGATCCAAAGGGCGCCAAGTCGTTCAAAGCCGAAGCGACCGGGGCAGGGATCGTGGCCTTCAAGTACGCTCCGCTTACCTGATCGCAAGTCCAGCAATTACCTTGTTTTCAGCGTCTTGATCTCCTACATTGCATGAGCTGCCGCCGACCCTCGGCGGATCGAGATGAATGACCTTGGGGGAAGATCGAGTCAGCGGTCTTCCCCCATTGCAATGGTGGGATGAATGGTTCGCGTTAGGCGCGTCGAGGACGGCGGCATCGCGCAGGAGTTGGGCATCGTTCCCGGGACGGAGTTACTCACCGTCAACGGGCGCGAGCTCGCAGATTTCCTCGATTGGGAATTCCTCAGCGCCGACGATGAATTAGTCATCGAGGCCAAGCTCCCCGACGGCGAACAAATCGTCTACGAGATCGAGCGCCCCGAGGGCGAACCGATGGGCCTCGAGCTCGAGCCGCCAACCATCCGCCGCTGCGCCAACCGGTGTGAGTTCTGCTTCATCGAGGGGCTACCGAAGGGTCTTAGAAAGCCCCTCTACGTGCGCGACGACGACTACCGGCTCTCGTTCGCTTACGGGAACTTCGCCACGCTGTCCAACCTCAAGGACCGCGACATAGCGCGGATCCTCGAGTACCGCCTGTCGCCGCTGTACATCTCGGTGCACGCCACGCCCTGGGAAGCGCGCAAAGTCCTGCTCAACAACCCGCGCGTGCCGAACATCGTCGAGCAGCTCACGCGGCTCGCCGAGGGCGGCATCCAGTTTCACGGCCAGATGGTGATCGTCCCGGGGCTCAACGATGGCGACGTGCTCGAGCAGTCGCTCGCCGATCTCTGGGCGCTGGGCGATGCCGTAATTTCTGTGGCTGTGGTCCCCGTCGGCCTCACCCAGTTTTCCCATCTTTACACCGGGAGATCGATGGACCAGCCGACATCGGAGGCGCTGCTCCGCCACGTCGATCGCTGGGCCGCACGCGCGACGGAAGAGCGGGGGACGCCGTGGGTCTTCGGCTCGGACGAACTGTATCTGCTCGCTGGCCGCGAACTGCCCGACGCCGAGTATTACGTGGACTTCCCGCAGATCGAAAACGGCGTCGGTTCTGTGGCCGCGCTTCGTCAGCGGGTCTATGAAGGCCTTGGAGAACTGCCGCGCCTCGACGGCCGCCGCATCGGCGTCGTTACGGGTGTATCGATGTCCGACATCATGCCTGAACTGCTCCGCGCGCTGCATGAACAGACCGGCGCCGACTTCGAGCTCATTGTCACGACCAACTCACTTTTCGGTCCGACGACGACGACCGCCGGCCTCCTCGTCGCTGCCGACATCCGTCGCGCGCTGGCCGGTCGCAATGATCTCGACCTCGCGCTGATCCCAGCGGAGTGCATCAACGACAGCGGCGTCTTCCTCGACGACGAATCGTTCATCACCGTGCGCGAGGAGCTGCCGATGCCAGTGCATCCGTCGTACGACTTCATCGACGTACTGTCGGGCGATGGGCGATGGGCGATGGGCGATGGGCAAGTCGCCAAGTCCTCCACCGCCCACCGCCGATCGCCCACCGCCGAAACATGACCGTCCCCGTCGTCGCACTCATCGGCCGGCCGAACGTCGGCAAGTCGGCGCTCTTCAATCGCATCGTCGGCGACGACAGCGCCATCGTGTCCGAGGAAGCCGGCACCACGCGTGATCGGCACTTCGCGGAGACCGATTGGGCCGGGCGTAATTTCTGGCTCGTTGACACCGGCGGCATCGCCGACGATCCACGCGCGCCAATGGACGTCGAGATCCGCCGTCAAGTCGACGAGGCGATCGGCGAAGCGGATCTGATTCTCTTCGTCGTCGACGCGCGCGTCGGCATCCACCCGAGCGATCACCACGTCGCCGAATTGCTGCGCAACGCACGGAAGCCGTGGATGCTCGTCGCGAACAAGGTTGACGATCCGCGCGACGCCGACTTCTACGAGTTCTACAACCTCGGTGCCGGCGAGGTCTTTCCCGTTTCGGCGATCAACGGCAAGGGCTCGGGGGACATGCTCGACGCCCTCATCACGCGATTGCCGCAAGTCGAAGCCGAGCCGGAGGACTTGCTGCGCGTCGCCGTGATCGGCAAGCCGAACGTCGGCAAGTCGTCGTTCGTCAACAAGCTGCTCGGCGCGGAACGCCTCGTTGTGTCCGAGATCGCCGGCACGACTCGCGACGCGATCGACACGCCGCTGCGCTATCACGGCCGGACGTTCATTTTCGTGGACACGGCCGGCCTGCGTCGCCAGAGCAAGATCGAGGACGGCATCGAGTTTTACTCGGCGCTTCGGACGCGCCGCGCCATCGAGCGCGCCGACATCTGCATCCTCATGGTCGACGCCACCGAGGGCGAGATCCAGAACCAGGATCTCAAAATCGCGGCATTGGCGTGGGAGGCGGGGCGCGGGTTGATCGTCGTCGTGAACAAGTGGGATCTCTTTGCCGAGAAGGACGACAAGGCATCGGCGCGCTACGAGAAGAAGGCTGCCGAGAAGGCGCCGTTCCTCAAGTTCGTTCCCTTTCTGTTCACGTCCGCACTGACTGGCCAGCGCGTCAATCGGGTGCTCGAGCTGGTGCTCGACGTCGAGGCCGAGCGCGAGAAACGCATCTCCACCTCCGAGGTGAACGAGAAGCTGGGCGAGCTCGTGGCGCGGCTACAGCCGCCACAGGCCGCGGGCCGCGAGGTGAGGCTCAATTACGCGACACAAGTCGAGACCCAGCCGCCAACGATCGCCGTCTTTGGCAACGCGCCGGATCTAGTCGAAGAGCACTACGTCCGGTATCTGCACAACGGCTTCCGGTCGTACTGGGGCTTCACCGGGAATCCGCTGCGCATCGTCCTGCGTCGCAAGGCAGGGTAATGCTGATCTTCGTCGCGTGTCTGGCCGCCTCGTACTGCCTCGGCTCCATTCCCGCGGCGTACATCGCCGGCAAGTCGCGCGGCATCGATCTTCGAAAGCATGGCTCGGGCAATCTCGGCGCGACGAACGTCATGCGCGTGCTGGGGACGAAGGTGGGATTGCTCGTCTTCGCGTTCGATATGGCCAAGGGGGCTACCCCGGTTGTGCTGTTCCCGCACATCGTGCCTCCATCCGCGCTGCCGTTCGGCGATCCGGTTTGGTTCGCGATCCTCTGCGGCGCGATGGCCATCGCCGGCCACACGCGGCCAGTCTTCCTCGGTTTCGGCAAGGGAGGGAAGGGTGTAGCCACCGCGGCGGGCGTGTTCCTCGCGCTCGCGCCCGTGCAGACGTTGCTGGCCCTGGTCGTATTCGCGGTGGTGCTGCTGTCGAGCGGCTATGTGTCGCTCGGTTCGTTGACCAGCGCGACGATTCTTCCAGTGCTCCTCGCTATCACGGTCGGCGTGCGGTCGCCGATCTTCGCGGTGAGCGTCATCATCGCGCTCTTCGTGTTCTGGACGCACCGTGCAAACATCGTTCGCTTGCGGAACGGCGAAGAGCATCGCTTCGGCAAGCGGAGTACGGCGGCTGGTGGCGCCGACGGCCCGGCGCCAAAGCGTCCGGCGGCGACGCTGGCCATCGCGCTCGTCATCGTGCTTGCCGTGCTGATCGCGGCGCGGTTCGCCTGATGCGCTGCGCGGTCATCGGAGCCGGCGCGTGGGGTACGGCGCTCGCCGACCTGCTCGCGTCGAACGGGAACGAGGCAGTGATCTGGGCGCACGAGCCGGATGTCGCCCAGTCGATCAACGAATGCCACGAGAACCGACGCTTCCTCGCCGGGCAATCGCTCGCCGCGTCGCTGCGCGCGACGAACGATCAGGGCGCTGCGCTCGACGGGGCGACGCTGGTGGTCTACGCCACGCCGTCGCAGCACCTGCGGCGTATCGCTCGTGACGGCGCGCGACATGTCGACCCGCGAGCCATCCTCGCCGTCGCGAGCAAGGGCGTGGAGCATGGAACACTCGCGCTGATGACGGACGTCGTCGCCTCGGAGGTGAGGGCACTCGCCGTCGTCGGCATTTCGGGACCGAGCTTCGCCAACGAGGTGGTCGCGCGGCATCCCACGGCGATCGCCGCGGCGTCGTCTCACCCCGGCGCCGCCGTGGCAGTCCAGGAGGCGTTTGCCAGCCCGACGTTCCGCGTCTACACCAACGACGACGTCATCGGCGTCGAGTTGGGCGGCGCCCTCAAGAACGTCATGGCGATTGCCACCGGAATCGTGGAAGGGGTCGGACTCGGCTTCAACTCACGCGCCGCGCTCATCACGCGCGGTCTGCACGAGATGACGCGCCTCGGCGTCGCGCTCGGCGCGCGAGCGTCGACCTTCGCCGGCCTCGCGGGCGTGGGCGATCTCGTGCTCACCTGCACGGGCGCGCAAAGCCGCAACCGGCAACTGGGCGTCGAGATCGGCAAGGGCGCCACGCTCGAGGAGGCGCTGCGCGGCAAAGAGACGGTGGCCGAGGGCGTCGCGACGACCGAGAGCGCGATGCAGCTCGCTCAGCGCCACGACGTCGACATGCCGATCGTTGAGATGGTGCATCGGATTCTTTTCGACGGACACGCGGCGCGGAATGCCGTGCCCGAGCTCATGGCTCGCGAACTTCGATCGGAACAAGACCTATGAGTCCTGCCGCCAAGTCGGAACCCATTCAGGAGTTTTTCTCCATCGGGGAAGTCTGTGAGCTGACCGGACTCAAACCGCACGTGTTGCGGTATTGGGAGAGCCAGTTCCGCTTTCTCAGCCCCGCCAAGAACCGGTCGGGCAACCGCGTCTATCAGCGGCGCGAGGTCGAGCTGATCATGCTCGTGAAGCATCTGCTCTACGATGAGAAGTACACGATCGAAGGCGCGCGGCAGAAGGTGGACGACCATCGCAAGCAGGGCGATCTCAAAGTCGTCGCGCGCGGCGCGCTCACCATGCAGGCGCTGCAGACCCTGGAAGCCGATCTCAAGGACCTTCTCACGTCACTCGGTCCGTCTCCCCTCGCTGACTGAGATGCGTCTGCTCGTCACGAACGACGACGGAATTCTCGCGCACGGCATCGAATGCCTGTGCGCGGCCGCCGAGCCGCTGGGCGATGTGACCGTTGTCGCCCCCGATCGCGAACAGAGCGCCACGTCGCATTCCCTCACGTTGCACCATCCGCTGCGCCCGGTGCGCCGCGGCGAGCGCAAATGGCAGGTGGACGGGACGCCGACCGATTGCGTCATGCTCGCCATCGAGGCGTTGATGCCGGAGCGCCCGGACTTCGTGCTGAGCGGCATCAACCATGGCCAGAACATGGGTGAGGACGTGCTCTATTCGGGCACCGTCGCCGCGGCGATGGAAGGCCTGTCGCTCGGCGTACCGTCGATCGCCGTGTCGTTCGCCGGCGGCGATCTCCGCGCCGACGTGAGTCAGCTACGCGAGCAGGTGAAAGTGCTCACGCCACTGCTCAAACACCTCGTGTCGCTCCCCAACTTCCCTGCGGACACGTTATTCAACGTGAACCTCCCACCCGTTTCCGCCGACGACGTGAAGGGTGTGAAGCTCACGCGCCTCGGCCGGCGGGCATACTCCGGGTCTGTCGCGCCGATGAAGGACCCGTGGGGCCGCGCCATCTATTGGATCGGAGGCGGCGAGATTAGTTGGCGCGGCGAACCCGACTCCGACTTCCGCGCCGTTCAGGAAGGCTACGTCTCGGTGACTCCGCTGCATCTCGATCTCACCCACTACGATGCGCTAAAAGGAGCCGAGCAGTGGTGGCGAAGCCTATAGATACGGAGTTGCTCGGCGCGCGACGTCGATTGGTCGAGACGCTGCGCGAGAAGGGAATCCGCGATCTCGCGGTGCTTCGCGCCTTCGAGATGACGCCGCGTCACGCATTTGTCCCGACTGGTTTGCGACATCGGGCCTACGAAGATGCCGCGCTGCCGATCGGGAACGGGCAGACGATCTCGCAGCCGTGGGTCCACGCCCGCTACCTCGAGCTGCTCGCGTTGAAGGGCAACGAACGCGTGTTGGAGGTGGGGACCGGCTCGGGCTATCAAACCGTGCTTCTCGCCCATCTCGTAGCGCAGGTCTTCTCGATCGAGCGGATCCCGGCGCTGCTTCAGCAGGCGCGCGAGAACATCCAGCAGACGGGCGTCAAGAACGTCAGCCTGCTGATGGGTGATGGGACGATTGGCTGGCGCGAATACGCCCCGTACGACGCCATCCTGGTCGGCGCCGGCGCACCCTCGATCCCGCAGCCGCTCGTCGACCAGTTGGCTGAAGGCGGACGACTGCTGATTCCCGTGGGCGACCGCGACATGCAGAAACTGGTCATGGCGGAGCGAAAAGGCGGGGAGGTGACGGTGCACGACGTCGCCCCGGTGCGCTTCGTCCCCCTGGTCGGCCACCACGGTTGGTCTCGTGGCGATGGCGGGGCCGGCGGAGGGGGCGGCGGAGAGCCCGAGAGATGACCCGCCTGCACGTGCTCGCGACGGGGCTCGTGCAAGGAGTCGGGTTTCGTTGGTTCGTGCGCGAATCGGCCCGCCGGCTCGACCTCGCCGGCTGGGTCCTGAATCGGCCTGACGGAGCTGTGGAGGTCATGGCCGAGGGCGAGGCTGCAGGCGTCGCAGCGCTGCGCGCGGCCGTTTCCGAAGGTCCGGCAGGGGCACGCGTCGACGGCATTCAGGAACTGCCGGACAACGGCGAACCGCTCCCACGCCCGTTCGGCGTCAGACGCTAGCTCGGTTCCAGCGTGTTCCATCAGGAATGTGATTTCACCATTCCTCGACGCGAACCGCTCACAGGAACGGCGCGCGGCAGCAGCTCGTTCGACTAACCGCCGAATCAGCAAGCGCATTGGCCTTGTTGGAATATATGGGCCGCCAAATAGCGCTGACTCGCTGTCACTCGAAGCGAACACGGCATCAGAAAACCCTGATGAGAGTTCAGAAAACTCTTTCGTTTATGACACTCGTCACATATGTTCCCCCGCTCAAACAAGCGTAGTAAAGGATTTGCTTCTTGTTTGGTCGTATGAGCCTTGACTGACGCAGCCGTGCAACACGTCGGTTGGGCCGCCACAACACTCAGCGACTATTTGGCTCCCTCCTGTTGTGCTGAACCCCTAAACAACCGATCGCGCCTCCTCTCGTAACCGCTCGGCCCGGTACATCCCATGCCAAGTGCAGTGGTCGGCTCCGACGGCTCGAGCACGCAAGACGGCGGTTCTCCTCTCAATCAGACGGCTCTCTCTTCCCCCGTTGGAGTTATCAACATGAAGCCACGCTTCGTAGTCCTCGGTGCGCTCCTCGTCCTGGCCGCAGCCTGCACGGACGACAAGAAGAACCGGCAACAGCGCTCGAGCCTCCTCACCGGGCCGTCAAAGCCGGTGCTGAGTCTCCGGAACCTGCCGGCCGGCTCGTCGACCATCTGCGTCGCATCGGTTCGCAAACGCGACCAGCTCCTGGCGAAGAACCCGACGGCCCTCCACGCCGCGCTCGACGCCACGATCGACGACGTCTGCCAATAGCCCTCGAGTAAGCCCCGCGTCTCTCCCGCACGGCCTCCTGGTGTCCTCCCGTACGTCCTTCCGCACGTCCTGACTCCTTCCCGCCCTACCATGTTCCGGAATATTGCGACCGCCGCGACGATTGCGGCGCTCACGCTCCTCTCGCGCACGCATCAGGCGTACGCGCAGAAAGCCCTCGTCTATTGTCCGGTCGGCGTCGACGCCACCGGGTGCGACCGCATCGTCGGCGCGCTCTCCTCGAAGTTCACCGAGGGCGTGGATCGCGGCTATGACGGCAGTGCAGGGACAGTCGACCTCTCGAAGGCCGACCTCCAGCACTACGCCGTCTTCGTCGTGCCGTCACTGGCCGACGACGGCGACAAGCAGCCGTACGCGCTGCTGCGTCGTGTCGCCTCGCGTCTCCACTACGCGATCAACGGGCGCGTGGCGGTGTACTCGGGCGCGCCGGACCAGGGCAACAGCAACCGCTCCGATAAGGATGCGTTGATTCAGAATCTCGCGAGCTGGGCATCCGACGGGCACACGCGCAAGGCGGGCCTCGTCGGCATGGTTGCGTTCCTCGATCTCTCCGAGAACGAGAGCGCGCGCTACTCGTGGGTGCGCGAGGTCTCACTGGTCGACGTCTCAGCGGACACGGAAGACCAGAGCATCGCCGAGACGACGCCGGTCGGCACGCGCGGCGGCGATCTGCTGAAGGTGAATGGCCGGCCGCTCGCGTTCACGAACATGGCGTCGAATGGTCTGCACATCGGGAACCGGGGCGCGGCACGGACGGAGATCGGGGCGATCGGCGGGACGACGACGCATCAGAGTGTTCTCGTCACGTACACGAACGCTGATGGACCGGATGGGCTGAAGACAGGAAAGGTGAGTGGTGGGGCGTCGCTCAACTTGAGCGCTGGCAAGGCGTCGTTGGACGTGACTGGCGCGAGCAGCTCGGCGACGACGGGTGCGACGTTGACGACGGACAAGCCCGACTATCTGCCGGGCGACACGGTCACGTTTACGGGTGCGGGCTTCGCGCCCGGCGACTCGGTGACGATCACGGTGCACGAGGATCCGACGTGGTCGTATCCGGATCGGCAGTTCAAGTCGGTCGCGGACGCGAACGGTGCGTTCGTCAACAAGCAGATGGTCGTGGTCCAGCAGGATCTCGGCGCGACGTTCACCGCCACTGCCGTTGGAAATCCATCGGGTGCAGTCGCGCAGGCAACGTTTACGGACGGTGATGTCAAGGTGGTCTCAGCTGTTGAGATTCATTCGACATCGGCGACTCCGGGCAGTTGCGCACCAACCATTCCGGCCTCCTATACCACCGGCATTGAGTACTGCGCTCAATTCCACGTAGATGACGTCACCGGCAATAACACGGGCGATGTTTTCACGCGCTGGGTTAGGCCGGACGGTACTACAATTTGCCCAACAGGTGTCGTAGGGCCGACGTCAGTCGTGGAAGGAAATACTTACGTAAGCAAATGCACGCCTGACGTACCGAGTACGGCGACGGATTGGATTTTCCAGGTTTCGTCGAACGCGTCGTTCGGTGCGAATCAGATTCTTGGTTCGAAATCGTTTCACGTTGTTCAGGGCGCAGTGACGCCCAGCTTCTCGTTCGACCTCGCTCCACTGCCTGCGAAGACGTACGGCGACGCGCCATTCTCGGTTAGCAGCTACGTCTCAACAAACAGCACCGGCACGGTAACATTCGTCCTTGGCAGCGGCAGCATCGGATGTACGGTCACATCCGCAGGCGTTGTCACCATCACGGGAA
>DATMHK010000264.1:0-41892 GCA_035554995.1 Gemmatimonadaceae bacterium | reverse complement strand
AAACGCCAGTCGGTCCCGTCCGCTTGATATCTCGACGCGTAAACGCGCAGGTGTTCCGGTGTGTCGCGAGGGTCGAAGCTGATCGTCACGAGCCGCAGTCGTGCAACTCCGCTGCTCGCGCGAGACCGCTCGGCGCGGTCGAGCCGCTGAAAGCTCGCGCTCAGTCGCGTGCATAGCGTCGCGCATTGCGTGTAGACGAAATCGACGGCGACCGGCTCGCCGCGATATGACGCGAGCGTAAACGGCCGCCCGTCTTGATCGTCGAGCGCAACCGCGGGGAGCGAGCGTGGATGGGCGGCCACCGCCAGCCGGCGCGCCTGCTCGGTGGTGAAGGCGCGAAAGCCGTCCGTTCCACGCCACAGTAGCGCACCGCCCGTCGCGCAAATCACTGCCGACGCGACGGCGGTGCGCATCCAGGAGGTGCTACGCACCGACCGCTCGCACTCGGCCGAGAAACTTGACCACGAACACGACGGCACCAAGAACGACGACCAGCGCGAACAACGCTCCCCATTTGTCGATCGTCAACCATGGCTCGAGATGGATCGCCCATCGTCGCGGGATGCTCATCGCGCCGCCGGCGAGAAACGCCGACGCGAACGCCAGGCTGCCGATGACGTACATCCAGAAGCCGGCGCGATCCAGCGCGCTGTCGGACGCACCGGTGCGCAACCCGAGGAAGTACATGAACCCGAACAGCATCGCGACGACGCCGAGCAAGAGATACGTGTGGAAGTGCCCCGGCACCCAGAGCGTGTTGTGCATCACGCGATTGATCGCGATGGTCCCGTCGACGACGGCGGGTATCACGCCGACGCTCCATCCCATGACCGCGGCGAAGAGGAGACCCGCCGTGAGATTCCACTTCATGCCCGAGCGGTAGACGCTCGCGAGCGTCGCGGCCGCCGTCACGGCGAGCACCGGAAGACTGCTCGTATATGACAGGACCTGTCCGAGCACCGCGGCCCACGTCGGCTGCGCGTAGTCCATGAAGAGGTGGTGCGGATAGACCGCCAGCACCATGAGCATCGTGGCGGTCCAGGCGAGAAGGAATGGCTTGCTCGACTTCCACGGCCTTCCGGTGAACGTCGGCAGAATCTCGTACACGCCGATCACCGCCATGTAGATCGTCGAATTGATGAAGACGTGGCCGAAGAAGTAGATGAGGTTCTTGGCGAGGAGCGCGTTGACGCGGAAGCCGGGCGCGTACGCGTTGACGAGCGACATCGTGAGAATCACCGCGCCGACGGCGATCGCCGGAATGTTGATGATCGTCACGACGGTGCTGGCAACGATCGTCGGCGGCGGCGGAGCCTCGGCTGTGTTACTGAACGCCTGCGGCCAACCCAGCGCGCGTCCCAGACTACCGTACTTGGCGATGATCGCGCGACCTATGTCGAGAAAAAGCAGTAGGAACCCGACGCCCACGACAAGCACGCCGATGAGATATGCCGCGGCCGCCCCCAGGCCCCACACTCCTTGCGAGTGCGCCGGCAGCGGGAAGAGGAACGTCCAGGCCGCCGCAAAGCCGCCGATGAAGATCGCGCCCAGCACCAACACGACGCCGATCAGGAAGCAGACGAGGTTGGCGAGAAGGATCGTGGGGCTGAGGCTCACGTAGCGCGAGAGGAAGTACCACATCACCGCGGCGCCACCGAGGCCAGAGATCGCGACCATGCCGATGCCATGCGCCGTGAGGAGCTGATAAAAGCGATTCGCCGGAACGGTGACGAGACCGGCCTGCGACGCCTTCATGAGCAACCCGAACACCATGAGCAGCGCGAGTACCAGCGCGGTGATCCCGGTGTACGCCGCGACGATCCCTTGCCCGCGAATCGGTGTCGTCGCCGCATAACCGCCGCTGGCGCGAGCACGTAACTCAGCCGTCGTCGAAGTCATGAGTGCTCTCCTATTGCGCCGCGACGGCGACGATCTGTGAGAACATCGTGTGATGTCCCAAGCCGCAGTACTCGAGACAGAGAACGCGATAGGTGCCCGGCGCGGCGAAGGTGTGGCGAATGACGTTCGTGAATCCGGGCATCGCCTGCGTCTGGGTGATGAGCCGATTGTTCGGGTCGTAGAGACCGAAGCCGTGATTCACGTCGGCGCCGGTGACGCGAATCTCTATTGCTTTGCCGACGGGAACGGTGTCGGGCCGCACCGACCACGCCCATTGCTGCCCCGTCGCCTCGACCACGACGACGTTCGCCGGTGACGCGCTCGTCGGATAGGGCAGCTTGGTGAACGAGTAGCCGATGACCGGCACGAACAGCAGGACGAGCGTCCAGAGGACAATCATTCTCCAGCGCGTCGCGGAGCTCGCGACAACCTCGGCGCTGGCCGTGCCGCTGGCTGATCGGGCGACCCCCGCAAAAATGACGAGGAGGAGCGCGCCCAGAACTGCGGACACGAAGACCGCGATTCTCTGCTCCATGAGGCCTCCATCGGGTGGGAGTGGCGCAACAGGAGGTGATCGCTGGTCCGGCGGCGGACCGTATGAGGCGAAGCTGCACCGTTTGACCGCCCTGTCAAGCAAACGCGCCGGCTGAGCGGCGGGAATCAGCGCGGCGCGACTCGAAATCTCGCAATGTGGTTCGCGCGATCGATGACGATTTCGCGCAGCGAAAACGGAAACGGGGTCCCATTGATGGCGACCGCCCCCGAATGCGATCCCGGAACGAGCTCAGAGCGCAGCACTCCGAACGCGTCGGCCGCCACCCCACGATCTCCGCCTTCACCGTCCGTGCGAAGCAGCGCGCCGTTGTCGTCCGCCTCGATGAGACTGACCTTGTACTGCCGCGGCCCGTCGACCGGCGGGTAGTACGGAAGGTCCACCGCGACGTGGTAGATCAACACACCGGCCGCGGGTGGTGTCACGTCGATCGGTCCGGGCTCCCGGTACTCGACGAGGAGGAATTCGCCGCTGGCGATCGGGATCTGCAACACGGTTCCGCCGGACCCCAACGCGTGAAGCGTGTATGTCGAGTCGCGGTCATTGGGGATGATGGTCGGAGTCGACCATCCGATGAGCGTGCGGGTCCATGCTCCGAACGCCGCCATCTCCGTGCTCCCGTAATGCGGCGTTCCGGAGCCGCATCCCCAGTCGCTTCCCGCCGCCATCAATTCCCAGCAGCCGACGATCCACCGACGGGCGGTCCACCTCGGGATCGCCGTCGATACCGCGTGATAGAGGTCGGGCAGCTGGAACAGCAAATGGCCCAGCTCGTGCGCGAGCGTGTTGGCGGGAACGCTATGGCCGTCGCAGGCGACGGCGCTCATGAGCGAATACCCGCGTATGCCGATCTTTCCGCCGCGAGCACTGCGGTCGTTGGTGGAGAACGGGTGTCCCGTTGAATCGACCCAGCGCGTGTTCGTGTTCGGGTGCAGCCCATGCGACAGATCGTTGTCGCAGTAGGTATTCCGATCGGAATTCATGACGACGATCCCTCCGTCGACGAGACCGTCGTCGTCGCCGCTGTTCGGAAATCCGTCAGGTCCATCGTCATCGTATTGCCCGAAGTCGATCGACGCGTCAGCCGCCTGAATCGCCTCGAGCACGTAGTCGCCGTCGCGCGTCGGCGCCATCCGGCCACGCGTTCCCAGCTCGTCGTGTCGAACCGTGGAACGCGACCAGTTGCCAACGTCTCCGCGCAACGTGAACATCCCGCCCGAGGCGAGGTTGAACAGCGCGGCGACCGGCCCGCCGTTGGACGGCGCGAACAGACTCTGCGCCAGCGCCTGGCGGGTGACCGGCGGCGACGCGCCGTCGGCGAACTGCATCGGCAAGACGATGAGGTGAGTCGTGCCAAAGACGCGAACGCTGTTCGCGCTCAAGCGGTACGGAAACCCACCCGTGTCGTTGACCCTTGGCTCGGTCGCCGACGTACAGGCGCCCACGACGATCAGTGCCGCCGCACAGTATCTAATGAAGGGAGGCCTCATCGGGTTTGTTGGCGTACGAGACGTGAAGCGGCCAATGCGGTATCATTACGCAGAACACAGTGGCGCCCGTTGGCGCCGAGGAGATGCTAAATGCGACCGTTTCTATTTGCTGTTCTTGGCTCGACCATCGCCGCGTCCGCCGTCGCCGCGCAGGCCACGCCGCCCAAGGACCCCGAAGTCGGGATTGCCCAACTCGCGCTCACCAACGCCCCCGCGAAGGGCAACGCCAAGCTCACCGTGACGTCGCCCGCGTTCAAGAACATGGCCGATATCCCCTTCGAGAACACCCAGTATCAGGGGAACAAGTTCCCGGGACTCGAGTGGACCGCGGGTCCGGCGGGGACCAAAACCTACGTCGTGATCATGCAGGACACCGACATCCTGCGAAATGGCGCGCCCATTCTCCACTGGTCGATGGTCGACATTCCCGCATCGACGACGAAGCTCGCCGCCGGGATGACCGACGCGCCGGCGGGGACGATGTACGGTCCCAACATCCGCGGCACGATGCAGCCGTACATGGGTCCGCGAACGCCCGCGGGACCGAAGCACCGATACCACCTCCAGGTGTTCGCCCTCGACACCAGCGTCGGCAACGAGTCGATGCAGAGCTACGACGCGATGCTCGCCGCGATGAAGGGGCACGTACTGGCGAGTGGCGAGATCATCGGACTCGGATCGGCGCCGGCGAAATAGCCTGTCAGGTTCGGCCAAGGGAGAAAGTCCTATGAGCGACAACCCGGCAAAAGGCGTCTCTCGACGCGACGCACTCGGGACGATCGGAAAGGCCGCGGCGGCTTCGGTCGTGCTGCCACAGGTGCTTCGGGCCGCGATTCTTCCAGGGCGCGAAACCGTCGCCGCGGCACCGGTGAACGGCATCGCCGGAGTTGACCGCGTCGTCGTGCTTCCAGGAAAAACGTATCTGCGCGGCTGGGCGGGATACGGTGAGCCACCGCGCCCTTCACCGCGACGCGCCGCGCAAGCCGACTCGACGCCGGCTCCCGTTCCCACGGGTCCGCCGCCGACCGTTCATTGGGCGAAGCGATCGGGCCCGGGCCGCGTCGCGTTCGCCGACGCCGCCGCGCTGACGACGACCGCGACCTTCAGCGAACCGGGCGTCTACGTCCTCGAGCTCGAAGCCAAGAACGGCGAGACCTCGGCGGCTTCCACGCTCACGGTCAAGGTCGAGACGCCGCCCCCCGCGAAGCAGCTCGACGTCGTTCACATGCGAAAGTGGTCGGTCGACAGCCCGCTGTGGAATCACCGCATGAAAGCGCTCGTCGTGAGCTGGATCCCGCATTGCATCGAACAGCTCGAGCGGACGGACACGAACGCCGGTGGACTCGACAACTTCATCGAAGCCGGGAAGAAGCTGCGGGGTGAGCCGTTCGGCCCGCACAAAGGGTACGTGTTCGCCAACGCGTACGTGCACAACGCGGTCGAGTCGATGGCAATCGCGCTCATGCTCGACCCAAAGGGCGATCCGGAGATGCTGCGCGCGCAGGCCGACATGCGCGCGACGCTGGAGAAATGGATTCCGATCATCCTCGCCGCGCAGGAACCCGACGGCTACATGCAGACCGCGTTCACGCTTCCGCGCGTGAGCAACGCCGGCGGCAACCAGACGCCCGGACCGTTCAATCACTGGGAACGTCGGGCCGATCACGAAGGCTATACCGCCGGCTATTTCCTCGAGTCGGCGATCGCGCACTACGTGATGACCGAGCGAAAAGACACACGCTTGTACAACGCGGCCAAGAAGTTGGCGGACTGCTGGTGGAACAACATCGGTCCGGCGCCGAAGAAGGCGTGGTACGACGGACACCAGGAGATGGAACAGGCGCTCGTTCGTTTCGGTCGCTTCGTCAATGACAACGAGGGCGCCGGCAAAGGTCAGAAATACATCGAGCTCGGCAAGTTCCTGCTCGACAACCGTTATGTCGCCGCGCGCAACGAGCGCGAACGCTCCGAGTACGACCAGAGCCACCTGCCCGTCATCGAGCAGTACGAGGCGGTCGGTCATGCCGTCCGCGCGTCCTACAACTATTCGGGCATGGCCGACGTCGCGATGGAGACGCACGACCCCGACTATCGCAGCGCGGTCAAGTCGCTCTGGGACAACATCGTTCACAAGAAATACTACGTCACGGGCGGCGTGGCGAGCGGCGAATCGTCCGAGGGCTATGGGCCCAACTACTCCCTGCGCAACAACGCCTACTGCGAGTCGTGCTCCAGCTGCGGCGAGATCTTCTTCCAATGGAAGCTGGGCCTCTCGTATCACGACGCAACGTATGCTGACTTGTATGAGGAAACGATATACAACGCGCTGTTGGGCGGCCTCGCGATGGACGGAAAGACGTTCTACTACCCCAACCCGCTCGACGCGCGTACAGCCCGCGTCTCATGGCACAGCGTACCGTGCTGCACCGGCAACATCCCGCGCACGCTCCTGTCGATGCCGACCTGGATGTACTCGAAGGGCCCGGACGGCATCTACGTGAATCTGTTCGTCGGCAGCACGCTGACGGTCGACAATGTGGCCGGCACCGATGTGCAGATGGTGCAAAAGACCAATTACCCCTGGGATGGAAAAGTCTCGATCACGGTGAACCCGACGGCCGCGAAGCGGTTCGCGGTTCGCATCCGCGTGCCCAACCGCAACGTGAGCGAGCTGTATACGAGCACGCCCGAGGCCAGCGGTATCACGTCACTGGCCGTCAACGGCGCGGCCATGACGCCGGCGATCGAGCACGGGTACGCGGTCATCGACCGCACTTGGAAAAAGGGCGACCGCATCGAGCTCGAGCTTCCGATGAAAGTCCAGCGCGTGCGCGCCATCGAGAAGGTCGAAGCGGACCGCGGCAAAGTCGCGCTGCGTTACGGGCCGATCGTGTACAACATCGAGAAGGCGGATGTGCAGGACGTGGCCAAAGTGCTGCCGCCCGACGCGCCGCTCTCGACCGAGTGGCGCGGCGATCTGCTCGGTGGCGTGGTGGCCATCAAGAGCACGTTCGCCGACGGCAGTCCGATGGTCGCGATCCCGAACTACGCGCGAATGAATCGCGAGCCGGCTCCACCGCCCGCGCCGGCGCCGGTTCCGAGTGGCGCACCGGCCGGCACCCGGCCGCCACCGCCGCCGGTGGTTTCCGTCGTCTGGATCAACGAACGGTCATCGTAATCAGGCGGCCGAGCGGCCGAGCGGCCGAGCTGCCTCAGCGTGATGGATCCGTGATCAAGTACGTCGTCGCCCAGCTGGCGTAGTAGTGTGAGCCGTCGTAACCGACTGCACCCATGAGCGGGAAACCTGTCGCCGCCTGGATCGCGGCCAAACGACGCAGGACCGGCACCCGCGGATCACTCGTCGGAAGCGCGTTTGCCAACTCGCCCATCGACGTCGCGCGAACGAAAGCGAGTCCAACGATGTGCGACTTCGACGCGACCGCCGCGGGGTTCTTCACGAATTCGGGACCGAGCCCTTTGGTGAGCGGCCGAAACTCTGGCGAATAGAGCTGCGGCAGGAACGCATCCAACCACGGAAGAAACAACTCGCGATCCATCAGCTGTCCCATGATCGCCGCTTCCATGAGGCAGGGCGACGCGAAGTCACTCGGGCCAGGCTCTGCTGCCGTGTTACATCGGACGTCGCGCTTGAACAACCGGTCGGCGGACGCGCGGATCTCCGCTTCGAGGGCCGGATCGAACGAGCGAGCGTAGCCGAGCGCATTGTCCATCGCCATCGCGGTGTTCGGATGGACGCCGGTTCGCACCGGCTGCTGCAGCTCCTTGAGATAGGTGATCATTCGCGCCGACATGTAGGTCGCCATCGGCTGAACGTTGGCGGCCCACCGCACGGCGTCGGAGTCGCTCCACGACCGCAGCTCGTACTGGAGACGGAGCAGCCAGGCGTATCCGTACGGCAGCTCGAAAGTGCCCGCGCCCTTGAAGAATTGCAGATCCCCGGCGATGTTGCTCGCGCCGAAATGATCGTTGAGCTTCTGCCTGATCGCCGGTGCAGTCGGGAGGTCGGGGAATGTTTTGAGAATTCTCACGAGCGTCCACGCCGAATTGACCGCCGAGTGCCAGTCGTAGCACCCGTAAAACGCGCGAGTGGTTTCGTAGTCGGCGACGGGCGTGTACGTCGCTTCCCAGATGTACGGGACGGCGTTCGGTCGCGGCTGCGGGTGGTCCATGCACGACAGCGGCATCGTCGACATCTGTAACGCAGTCGTCCGGTCCAACGGATGCGGTGCCACGGCCGGCAGCGATGCATAGAACGACGCGAGATCGTTGAAGACCGGGTCGCTCGGCGGGCGATGGGTGCCCGCTTGAATCGTTGTCTGTGCCAGGGCCGCGCTCGTGGCGAGCGACAGCAGTCCGATCGTCGCGGCTACTCTCGGCAGTCGGGTCATTTCCGCACCGTCATATATAGAAGGGCCTGCGCGGGGAGCCACGACAGACCGGCCTGATCGTCCCGCATGAGCTCGAAGCCCCGGTCGGCTTGAATCGCCGAGAGCCGGCGCCACGCCGCGACGCGTGGATCGGTCGTGGGCAGTGCGCGAGCGATACGTTCCATCGACTGCGCGCGAGAGAACGACAAGCCCGCGAGTCGAGCGCGCTCGGTCGACAGTGCAGTGGCTGCGGCAGTCGCCGCGGCGGCTCGCCCGGTCGGGGTAGTGTCGGCGGCGGCAGCAACACCGTTCGGAGGCGCTTGCGGAGCGGGAGCGCTCGTCGGAATGGCAATCGCTTCGGTCAGTGGCGAGAAGCGGCCGGATTGGAGCGGCGGAAGTACACGGTCGAGCCAGGCGCGATACGCGCGCGGGTCGAGCACACGAGTCATGAGCGCCGCCTCACTCAAACACGGTGAAGCGATCACCGCGCCGCCGCCGCCAAACGGCGTCGGTGGCGGAGCTCCGCGAGACGCCGCGGTCAGATCGTTTGGCGCCGTTGTCTGCCGTCGCGAGGTATCCGTATTCGCACTGCGACCTCCCCCTCCCCCTCCCCCTCCCCCTCCGCCGCGTCCGCCTCGACCGGCGGCGGCGGGAACGACGCGCTCCGTTTGCGTCGAACAGGTTGAATCCGACAGATAGAACTTCTTCGCCGCCGACACGACCGCCGCGCGCAGCTTCGCATCATGCGCGACATCAGCGTAGTCGAGGGCGAGGGTCATGTTGAGCGCGGTGTTGCCCTGGGCGCCTGTCCGAATCGGCTCGACGAGTTTCGTGAAATAGGCGCCAAGGCTGTCGGCCATCCACGTCGCGAGCGGCGTGATGTTTGTCGACCAGCGCTTGGCCTGGCTGTCGGGCCACGTACGCAGCGTGGACGCGAGCTCGAGCAGCCAGGCAAAGCCGTATGGGCGCTCGAACAGCCCGGTCTGACTCGCCGAGGGAATGGGATTGATCGCCTCGGCCGTCGCCCGGAAGAACGCGAGCTCGCCGTCCAGGTTCGCTCGGCCGAGGTGCGCGTTGAGCTTCTCGCGCGTGAGGTCTCTCAGCGTACTGTTCGGATAACTTTGCAGAACTCTAATCGCCGCCCAGGTCGACGAAACCGCCGAGTGCCAGTCGTTGCAGCCCCAGAACGCACGAAGTCGATCGTGGTCGTTCATCAGCGTGTAGTTCGCGACCCAGAAGTAGCCGGCGCCCGTGTTGTTGCCGGCGGGCCCGGGCGCTCCACTCGCGCCGCGTGCCGGAGCGGCGTTGGTCGTCGAATCGGGGGCATTGGCGCCCCGACCACGCCCGCTGTCCGTCGGCGCGGCGACAGTCGCGCGTCCACCTCCACGACCGCCCGGCCGCGGCTGGAGTCGATCGAGGCAAGAAAGTGGGAGAGCGCCCAACCAGAGGGCGACCGATTCATCGAACGGTCGCGGCGAGACGACCGGGAGATTCCGTAAGAGCTCGGCGAGATCCCGATAATCGGCGCGCAACGGAACCGTGTCGCGGCGAGCTGTCGGCTGCTGGGCGATCGCGGGCCGCGCAAGCCATCCTGTAAGGAGGTAGATAGCCGCGAGAGCTCGACGGGTCTTCACTACGGCACCTCCTTCTTCGTCCAGACTGGCTTCTCGGGAAGCCGCTTCGGGTCGATGATCCGCCCCTCTTTCATCACGAAGCCCAGCTTTCGAATATTGTGAATATCGGCCAACGGGTCCGCGTCGAGCAGTAGAATGTCCGCGTACTTCCCCGCCTCGATCGTCCCGAAGTCCTTGAGCCCTTGGGATGCGATTGCGCCATTCTTCGTCGCCGAGACCAACGCCTGCGCCGGCGTCATTCCCAGCTCGACCAACCCTTCAATGGCAGCCAGAGTCGCCGTGCCCGGCATCAGATGCGCGTCGCTCCGCGGCGTTCGGCTGAACTCCGGCGCACCGCTCAAGTAGGTATCGGTCGACGGCGTCGTGATGCAGCCGCCGTTGATCAGCGCTTGGGCGTTCGCGCGTCGAACCGCAGGCCGCTTCGCGTCCCGCTCGCGCTTGAGCTCCCAGCCTGTTTTGGGACGTCCCATGGACTTCAATGAATCGTTCTTCAGCGAATCGGCGCGCGCCGAGTCGGTGCGCTGCTGGGCTTTGAGGTAATCCTTCCACGGCTTGCCGGTGATGCTGTTCGAGAGGATCGAGCAGATCACCTTCCGATCGACGATCAACTTCACGAGATCGGCCGGAATCGGGACGTCGTGAATCTCCGGGTGCTGGATCAGATCGATGCCGGCGAGGACGGAGATGCGGAGCGGCTCCGGGTTCGTGGAGTGCGTCTCGGCGAAGAGACCCCGCTTGTGCACTTCCTCGACGAGCGCCTCCTGTTGCCGCGGCGAGAACGTGATGAGGTTGTTCGTGTGCGCCGTGCCGCCGTATTTGACGAAGTTCGGTCCCTTGTCGAGGTATTTGTCGATGGCGACGCGCAGCGAGTCGGGCGCCATCTCGAGCAATTCCTCGCCCGCCCCCTGCGCGATGAAGTCCATCATTCGCTCGTCGAAGAACGTCGTGGGCGTGGTATTCGAGAAGAGCGGCGATTTCGGTCCGCCCCATCCGACGATGTTGCCGGCGACGAGCATGCGCGGCCCGAGCAGCTTGCCCTTGGCGATCGAGTCGCGAATGGCGACGAGCGGAAGGAGTGCGCCGTAGCTGTCGCGGACGGTCGTGATGCCGTGCTTGAGCTCCGTCTGCGCCGCCTCGACGACGATGTCGAGAAACCGATCCTCGTACCGCACCATCGACTCGCCGTTGTTGTAGAGCGAGAGGTGGACGTTTGTGTCGATGAAGCCCGGCGTCGCGAACTTGCCCGTGCCGTCGACAATGCGCGCCCCCGCGGGCACGCGAACCGATGCGCGCGGACCGACGGCCGCGATGCGTTTGCCACGGACGACGATCGTGGCGTCGCTGACCACGGCGCCGCCGGTTCCATCAATGAGCGTTGCACCAACGATGGCGATCAGCGTATCCGGTGCGACGCTCGCACGCCCAGTGCGCTGCGTTTGCGCCCCGATCGAAGCGCTCGAGATCAGCATCACAACGAAGCCGGACGTCAGAGTGCGCATTGCTTCCCTTGGCTTGGGCGTTACCGTCAGAACTAACACAACGACGAGAGAACGCCAGGGGAACGGTCGGCGCGCGTCCCCCGCTGATCGGTACCGGATCTATCTCGAGGCGGGAGATCGGATCGATATCCAGGTACTCGACTACAGCTATTCCGGTCCGAGCATCCGGATGATCATGCCCGACGGCCGTCGTCTCGAGGCGGCCGCCGGCAACAACTACCTGACGACGATGGTCATCAGCGTTCCGGTAAGCGGGTACTACTTGGTAATGGTCGGTCTCGTTTACGAGACCGGACTCCAGTACGAGTTGCGGATTCGCTGAATGGACTGTTACGGCGCCGACGCAGGCGCGCCGCTCAACATGGATTGCAAGAAGAGCCGCGACCAAAACGCGCAAGCGTCCTGACGCTGGTCCACGCCGGGGGAAAGCTGCACGTCGAAGGTCAGGTAATTGTTGTGATTCTTTCGGTAGTCGGGCCACGGCGTCAGGGCCGGATGATTCGGATCGCCGGCCGCCGCGAACAGCGTCCAGTAGCTTTCCATGGCCGCGTGCAGCTGCAGGTCGTCCGCGGTGAGCGCGTGGTTCGCCGCGAATTGTGGCGTCGAGTACGCATTCCCGAAGATGATGTTCGTCTCGACGCCGTGGATCACGTGACCCGGGCTGAGGTCATTTAACACGTACTCATATGAGTACATGAACACCGGCATCTTTTCCCGCTTACCCGTGTCATGCTCCGGATGCGGTCCGAGGCCTCTGAGCCCGCCGTCGGCGATGAGATCCGCCAATCGCCGCGCCTCACACACGAATTGGCCGTCGCCGACGACGCGCGCCATCGCCTCCTGCGGCGATGGGAATGCCGATAGCGGATACATCGCCAGCACGTTCGGCGCTTCGTCGCCGAATTCGGTCGCGAGCCATGCCAGATATTGCGCCTCCGTCACCGGCGATGGAAAGCTGCGCGTAATGAACGAGCCCCAGCCTTCGTCTCGATTCGTGCCCACGATCGCCGGTACGTGAGCGAACTCTCCGAGCTGGAACAGCCGGCGTGGCTGGTCGGGGATTTCGACACCATCGACCACGGGCTCCCAGAAGATCGCGTTGGCTTGCTCGAGCACCTGCGCGTTGCCCTGGGGCACGGCGAGCAGCACTTGGTTTTGCGTCTTTCCTCGCAGGCAGGCAGCCGCTTGCGACGGGACCGTGCACCCGAGCGCCGTGGCGAATTGGTCACCCTGACCCAGCGCCGTCTGACGCGACTTCCAGCGCGAAGTTGGATAGGCGCTTTCGATGATGGCGTGGTGGAACAGACCGGCGCTTCCCGGCGATACCATGTGAAGCCCGACACTCTGGCCGCCGGCTGATGTGCCCCCGAGCGTGACGTTATTTGGATCACCGCCGAAGAACTGGATGTTGTCGCGCACCCACTGCATAGCGGCCCGCTGGTCGAGCAGGCCATAGTTTCCGGTCGACTGTCTCGCGCCATCCTCACCCTCGAGCGCGCGATGGGCGAGGAAACCGAATGCTCCCAACCGGTAGTTGGCCTCGACGACGATGACGCCCATCTCCTCGGCAAGCTTCCGCCCGTTCGTCCCGGCGAAGTTCGCCGATGCGCCGGTGAACGATCCCGTGTGAATCCAGACAATCACGGGCGCGCCGCCGGCAGGCAGCGGGTTCCTGACCCAAACGTTCAGCTTCAGGCAGTCCTCTGAACCCTGGGGGGTCGTGCCGTTCAGGGATGCGCAGTTGCCGGTTCCGGCCGTCACGGGGAGTGTGGTCGTCCACGGCGTGACGGGCTGCGGGGGCTTCCAGCGATTCTGGCCACCGGTGGTCGCGGCGAAGGGGATTCCCAAGAACCCGCACGTCGTCCCTTGATCCAGCCCTTGAACCGGACCGCTGACGGTCGTGGTGAGGCAGGCAACGCGCCGAGCGGAATTTGATCGCGGGGCTGGGCTGGCAACGATCAAAGCGGCAAACCCCATCATCGTCGTGGCTTTCAACATTTGAAACATGAGCTTCCCCTCTCAAAACGTTTACATAGAGCATTTGCCGGCTGTCGTCGGCGCCAATACCTTCGAGTCTCTGGCCGTGCTCTCCCCTGTGGCTCCCCTGAGCGCGCAGGGGAGTCGGAACGGCAGATCGGCGGCGTATGATCCGCTCCGCGAGGTCGCATGTACCGGCTTCGAACCTTGGGCAGTCTCGAGCTGCGCGATGTAGATGGGGTGGAGGTTCGGCCGGTCATCGCCCAACCCCGCCGCGCGGCGCTGCTCGCATATCTCGCGATCGCATCGTCGGGCAGCTTTCATCGCCGCGACCGGCTGTTGCCGCTCTTCTGGCCCGAGCAAGACGCGGAGCGCGCACGCGCGGCGCTCAATCGAGCCATCTACTTTCTGCGGCGGGAGCTCGGTGCGGATGTCATCATCAGCCGGGGGGACGAGGTGGCAGTGGATGCCACGCGGCTCTGGTGTGATGCTCGCGCATTCGAGACGTCGATCCAGAACGCAGAACTGCCCGAGGCGCTCGCCCTGTACCGGGGTGATCTCCTCCTCGGCTTTTTTCCATCCGGCGCCCCCGGTTTCGAGCAGTGGCTCGAGGTCGAGCGTAGCCGCTTGCGTCAACGTGCCTCGCAGGCGGCCCGGGTGTTCGCCGACCAGCACGCGCGTAACGACGATTTCTCGTCGGCCGCGTTGTGGGCGCGGCGAAGCGTCGAGCTTTCGCCGTTCGATGAGGTGGGTGTTCGGCGTCTGTTAACGCTGCTCGACCGGGCCGGCGATCGCGCGGGCGCCGCGCAAGCATACAGGCACTTTGCCGATGGCATCGCCGCGGAGCTCGAGCTGGCTCCGTCGCCAGAAACCCAGGCGCTGTTCGAGAAGATTCGGTCACGAGAGCACGCTCGTGACGCGCCGTCCCCGTTAAGCGAGCACCCGCCGATCGACGCGGAGAGTGTGACACCACCCGACGCAGTCGCTGATCGGACCGACGACACGCGGACGGATCGCCGGCCACGCCGGCGTTCGCCGAAGCGCGCGTTGATGCCGGGATTGGCGGCAGTCTTGATAATCGGAGCGGTTGCCGCAACTCGCCTTCGCGGCGTCGACCCGACGCTCGTTCGCGTCGCCGCGTTTGAGAACGTCACGGATGACACCGCGTTGAGCGACCTCGCCCGGCTCGCGTCGGCGCGCGTCGCGACCGACCTCCAACATGCCGCGTTGTTCAAGCACGTCGAATCCCCCAACGAGCGATCTCACCGGTGGAGGCGGCCCGCGCTACTCGTATCGGGAACGATCAGGTCGCACCAGGGAAAGACCGTGCTCGATGCCGCGATCAAGGACGTGCGTACCGGAGGCACCGTCTGGGCTCTGCCGACCATTGCCGTCTCAGGTGCGCCGGCTGATAGCATCGTTGCCCGCTTGCAGTCTCGGGTGCTCGGCGGCGTGGCAGCGATTCGCGATGTCGCGTCGGCGCGGTTCTTCCCCATCGCGGCGTCGACTCCACCGACGCTCGAAGCGTTCGTGGAGTACGGCGAGGGGCGGGAGTTGGCCGAGCAGCACAAATTCGCCGAAGCTATCAAGCGCTTTCGCTGGGCAGCCGTGCTGGATACGATGTTCACCTGGCCGCTCGTGGAGGCGGCGGTCACGGCGCTGCAATTCGGCGAACGCGCGCCGGCGGACTCCACGCTCGTCGCGCTGACGCGTGTCCGCGACCGTCTCACGCCATTGCAGCAGGATGTGATCGCATTCGTCGAAGCGAGTCGCGCCGAGAATTGGCCCGAAGCGCGGCGTGCGCTGCGCCTCGCGGCCCAACTGGCGCCCGAGCGCTACGCGTACCGCTACGCGATCAGCGCAACCCACGTGAATCGTCCGGGTGAGGTCGTCACGGCGCTTTCATATCCCGGGTTGGACACACTCTCTCGCAACCCGGCGTTGTCGTATTGGAATGTCCTCACCTTGGCGTACCATCAGCTCGGCGATCATGAGATCGAGCTGGCGATGGCGCGTCGAGCGCGGTCGCACCGCAGGGGAAGCTTGGTCGCGCTCACGCAGGAGATCCGGTCACTCGCTGCGCTTGGCAGGCCCGCAAAGGTACTGTCACTCCTCGACTCGGCAGCCTCGCTGCCACGCGAGGGCTGGTTCACACCGGCTTGGTCGATGGAGACGGCCGCGCGCGAGCTGCGCGCGCACGGTCACACCGACGCGGCGCGCACCGCGCTGGAGCGTGCCGTCGCCTGGCATCGACATCGGCCCAGCGAGGAAGAGTCGACAGAAGCGCGGCGCGCACAGCTCGCCGATGTCTTCTACCTGCTCGGAGACCTCGACAACGCCGAGCGTGAATACGCCGCGCTATCCGCGATGGATACCACGAACGCGTACTATCTCGCCGCGCTCGGTGCGATCGCCGGCCGCCGCGGCCGGCGAACGGCGGCCGAGTCAATCTCGGTGAGACTGCAGATGATGGAGCGCGCGGTGCCGGTGCCGGGGAACGACGCCGTCGTGGGTCGTGCGAGAATCGCGGCGCTCCTCGGAGATCACCGGCAGGCGCTGGGGCTTCTGGTTCAAGCCTTCGGTCCAGCGGGAACAAACATGCTGCACGACGATGTCGACTTCGAGGGACTCCGGAACGATCCACGGTTCCGTGAATTCATCCGACCGAAGGGATGAATTCACGGAACCACGAAGCTGAAACTTCGTTCAAGGAACCACGCGTTGGCCGCCCAGCGTGTACTTCGTGATCCAATCGCGCTCGCGCTGCATCTTGTCGAGCTGATGATAGTACTCGCCGAGTCCATGCCCTTCGCGCGGATAGAACACCAGCTCGACGATCTTTCCGCGATCCTTGAGCGCGCGGAAGTATTCCATCGATTGGCCGATCGGCACGCGCTGATCGCTCCCGCCGTGCTGAATGAGAAGCGGCGTCGTCACGTTGTCGACGAAGGTGATCGCCGAGCGCGCGCGATAGAAGTCGAGCGTCTTCTGCGTCGGAACGCCGCTGAAGAAGGTGCCGATGTAGCCCGGGATGTCCGTCGTCCCGTACATGCTCTGCAAATCCGACAGTCCCGCGCCCATCCGCGCCGCCTTGAAGCGACTCGTCTGGCTGACGACCCACGCCGTCATGTAGCCGCCGTAGCTCCATCCCTCGAACGCCATCTTCGATGAATCGGCGATGCCGCGTTTGATCACGTCGTCGACACCGGTCATGATGTCGCGGTAGTCGCCGCCGCCCCAATCCATGATGTTCGCCCGCGTGAACTTCTCACCGTAGTTCGTTGAGCCGCGCGGATTCGGATACAACACGGCCCAGCCTTGGCCGGCCCACACCTGGCCCGGCGATCCCCAGCTCGCCTTGAAGCCGACACTCGTCGCGCCGGTCGGGCCGCCGTGCGCCTCGACGAGCAGCGGATACTTTCGCCCGGCCTGATAACCGACAGGCTTGAGGAGCACGCCTTCCACCGGCGTTCCGTCAGTGCTCTTCCACGTGATGACTTCCGTCTCGCCGAGCGCGATGTCGCGCAGCTGTGGGTTGATGTCGGTGAGCTTCTTCGGCGACGCGAACGTCAAGTCGCTCACGTAGACCTCGGCCGGCGCGTCCGCCGAGCCCAATGTGTACGCGGCGAGTCGTCCGTCTTTCGACAGCGACGGGTTTCCGATCAGCAGCTTGCCCGCGATGCGATTCAGCTTGTTCGACGCGACGTCGTAGGCGTAGATCGCGGCCCAGGCGCGCTCACCCGTCGTGAACAACACGCGCGAGCCGTCGGGCGTCCAACGTGGGTTCCCGGCTGAGATGTCGATCTTTGCGTCGTAGGTGTCTTTCGCTTTGCCCGACGCGACATCGTAAAGGATCAGATGATCGTTGCCGATCTCGCGATCCATGATGCTGTCGGCGCGAGCGGTGTGACTCTGCGGAAGCTCGGTGAACGCGAGCGTTTTGCCGTCGGGCGACCACGCCGGTGGCGACCCGGCGTCGGGCTTCGACGTCAGCTTCGTCAACGACTTATCGGCGATGGTGACGACGTAAATGTCCGAGCGGGTATCGCGGAGCAGCGTCGTCGGTGCGGCCATGAAAGCGAGCCGCGAACCATCAGGCGACCAGCTCGGTGTTCCATTGACGGTGAAATTGCCGTGCACCACCTCGGTGGCGCGCTTCGTCGCGACATCAATCACCCAGCCGTGCGAGAGCCGGAAGTTCGCCTCGAACACCTGCGGATCATCGCGCCGAGCGGTCTTGGCCTCGTCCGTCTTGGGCAGCGTGTCGACGGCGAGGAACGCGATGCGCGAGCCGTCTTTCGACCACCCGAAGCCGGTCACGCTCTCCTTGGACGTTGTGAGCTGGTACGCTTCACCGCCGTCCATTGGCAGGATCCAGATCTGCGACTTGGTATCGGCGGCGCTTCCGCGCGACGAGAGGAACGCCAGCGAACGGCCGTCCGGCGACCACTGTGGCGCATTCTCGCCGCGCTCGCTGAAGGTGAGCTGGCGCGGCGTTCCGCCGGTTGCGGCCACCATCCATATATGTGCGCGTGTTTCGTGCTTGTCGCCTTTCGCGGTATCGGGCTTCGCTGGATCAGTGGACGGCCGCGCGTTCGGATGCTCCCAGCCGGCCACGGTGTACGCGACCTTCGACCCGTCGGGCGAGAGCGAAACGCCGCCGACGTTCTTGAGCTCCATGATGTCGGCGAACGTCATGGGACGCTTGGTCTGCGCGTTGGCCGTTGCGGCCGAGGCGAGTAGAGCAACAACGCACGCCATTCCGCGCGCCAGTGGGGCAACCATTACAAGGCTCCAGTGTGGGTCATACGTATTCTGCAATGGCGGCCGCGCCGTTGCCAGGCGTGGGCTCGCCGAGCTGCCGAGTATACTCGCGTCTCCGGGCGGCTCACCTGAGATCGACGGACGCAATCAAAACGGTCGTTCCGATTCGATAGTCACGCGTCAGGGGCTCGCCACCATCGACGTGAGCCTCTGCCGCCAGTGGAGCAGCGCAACGAGACTCGAGCGTCCCTGCTCCGTCGCCGAACCGCGCTTCAAGACTACCATATCGCCATTCGCAAACACGTCGTACGAATCGAGCGCCGGCCCGCGCGCCAACGGCGGGTGCACGACAAAGTCGTGCTTGCCGAAGGAGAACAGCGTGTCCTGCTTGGTCACGCGAAATCCGCTCGACTCATCGACATGTGCGGACAGAAGCAAGTCATGAGAGATGTAGTACAACTGCTTTCCGTCGCGCGACCACACGGGCTCGAAGCCATGCTCCACCGACACGGGAATGCGCGTCCCGGGACCGGGGACTTGCTGCACGTAGACCTGAAACGCGCCAGACTCGTTGGACGTGTACGCCAGCCACTTGCCATTCGGTGAAATGCGCGGCGACAACTCGCTGGCTTTCGTTGAGACGACCTCGCGCTGGTCATCGACGTGAGCCATCGGCGCGATCCAGATGTCCTGGTGGAGCTCGGCCCCAGACAATCGACGGTTTCGCATGAGCGCGAGATAGCCGTTGGTGGGACCGAGCGACAGGTTGTGGACCGCGCCGATCGCCGCGCGAACGGCATTGAGGTACGTCGTGGCCGGCGCGCTGTGATCCCAGGGCACCGACTCATAGTGGCCGACGCCGGCGACATTGACCCGGAACACCAAGCGTCGCGCATCGACCCATTCCGGGAAGTGGCTCACGCCATTCCGCGTCACCGGAATGAGTTGACCGGTGCCGGGCTCGAAGTACCATACGTCCGTTTGACCGCCATGTTCGCGCACCGTGAGCGCGATGCGCGCGCCATCCGGCGAAACGCGCGGCGAATAAAAGTCGCCAATCTGTGCGCCGGCGACTTTGATGTCGCCGCTGTGGTCCACGACGGCCAGCGAGACGCGCGCCGCGTCCGTCGCCCTCGCGCCGGCACGTTGACCGACGACCAAGGTTCCGCTCGCCGACACCGCGATGTCGGCCGCACCCGTGCTATCCACGTGCGCGTCACCCGCGAGCAGCCGTTTTTCTCCGGACGTGGCGCCCTTGCGCGGTGAGAACGGAACTGTCCAGAGCGAGCCGCCGGCTGTGGCGTACACGAGGTGATCGGGCGCGGCGAACCGACCGCCCGTGCCGACAACACCCAGATCCTTCACTTGACCGCTGGCAAGCGAGACGACTCCGATGTGGTTGGAGTCCGGCGAGGCACCCGCCGACCGCTCGATGGTGACGAGCGCGTTGTCTCCAGCGGGGAGCATTTCTGGCCAAGCAAAAGCCCGCTGACCATGCGCGGAATCAGGTCGTGCCACGAGGCGTGGCGAGCCACCCGCCGCCGGCACGGCCCACAATGAACCACGACGCGTGAAGACGACGACATCGGCGCTCCAACTCGGCTGCCCATCGACAGAATCCGCAAGCGGCAGCGCCGCGCCTCCTTCCGCGGCCACCTTCATGAGCCGTCCACCGGCGACGAACACGAGCGACTGGCCATCCGGTGAAAAGCTCGGGGCCCGCCCGCCTTCCGTTCCGTGCAGCGGCGTGAACGACACGCCCGCCATCGGCCGGCCGAACAAACGCGTCGAAGTACCGCTCGACGCTACGACCGCCAGTCGGGTTCCGTCGGGAGAGAGTGCAACCGCTCGACCCAACACCGGCAGGACGACGCTGTCAGGAATCGCGATCGGCAGCTTCGCAAACGGCGGCGCCGGTGTGCGCACGAGCGCCAGCGCGCCGAGCGCGCCGCCCGCGGCCGCGAGGCCGAGCATCACGAGCCAGCCCGATCCAATGGCGACGCGACGCGCGACGGGCTTTGCCAACACGCCGGCGAACATGGAAGAGGTCACGGCCGGCGCGGCATTCATCGTGCCGAGTGCAGCCGGCGCGTTCGTGGCGCGCACCGCCAGCGCGTGCTCTCCGGTCAGTGCGCGCGCGAACTCGGCGACCGTGTTGAACCGGTCGGCGGGAAGTTTCGCCAGTGCGCGCGTTATGGCGGCGTCCACGTGCGCCGGCACCATCTCCCGCGTTGCTCGCACGCTCATCGGGCGATCCATGATCACTTTCGCGATCACGGCTTGTACGGAATTACCGGTGTGCGGCGGCGCACCGGCAAGCATCTCATACGTCACCGCGCCGAGCGAGTAGATATCGGAGCGCGCGTCGAGCTCGCGGTCACCGGTGGCTTGCTCGGGGCTCATGTACTGCGGTGTGCCAAGCGAGAGGCCCAGTTGCGTGAGCCGCTCGCCGCCGGCGTTGGATACGGCGAGCGCGATGCCGAAGTCCATGACCATCGGGACGCCTTCGTGGAGCAGCACGTTTTCCGGCTTCAGGTCGCGATGCACCACGCCGCGTCGATGGGCGTGGTCGAGCGCGCCCGCGATGTCGCTCGCGATCCGCAGCGCGACGTCCACCGGCAGTTGCCCTTCACGATTGAGACGTTCACGCAGCGTCTGGCCTTCGACGAACGGCATGACGTAGAAGAGCAGAAGGCCACCATCCGCGGCGCGGGCCTCGCCGGAATCGAAGAGAGGCAGCAGATTGGGATGCTGAAGGTTGGCCGTGACCTGAATCTCGGCGAGAAATCGCTCCGGTCCGAGAGCGGCGCCGAGGTCGGGCTTCAATACTTTGAGCGCGACCTTGCGATTGTGCCGCACGTCGCGCGCGAGATACACGGTCGCCATGCCGCCGGCGCCGATTTCTCGTTCGACGACGTATCGACCGGCCAGCGCGACGCTGAGTTGCTCGGCCGTCCGGCGCGGAGTGTCAGTGTCAGCCATGGCGCGAGATGGTCATTTGCGGGACGCCGTTGCGCGCTCGACAGCGAGCCAGTTCAGGATCGCGATGAGGTGTGGAACCGGTGCGGTAGGGACGGGTCCCCGTGCCACCACGGCGGCGCTCGAGCCGGTCGCCGAGCCCGCAGCTGCCGGTGGCGTGCCTGCGGTCACGTAGACGACGTCGCCATTGCGGAGCATGTCGGTCGTCCACGGAGCGACCGGTGAGGCAAACCCGGTTCGCGGTGCCGGGCGAGCGAATACCTCAGTGCGTGCAGGTGACTCGGGTCCTCGTCCGTCGGCGATGCGCGCGCTCACGAGCGGCGCGCTGGCGGTGCCGGCGTAGTAGAAAAGCGTGTGACCATCGCGCGACCAGAGCGGGTGGTTACCCCCTTCGATCGACACCTGCGTGACCGCTCCAGGCCCCGGCACGCTGCGCAACAGAAGCGTCCCCTCGCCGTTCGTCGCGGCGCCCGACGTGCTGGGGAGCTCGAATCCGACGTACGCGAGCCATTTCCCGTCGGGAGAAAAACGAGGCATGCGTTCCCGGATGCCGGTTGAGGCGAACGGTCTCGCCGCGGCGGGCGAATCGATGGGCGCGATGAGAATGTCTGAATTCGTCAACGCAGAAGCGTCACGCGTCGAATCTCCGCGCACGATGGCGATGTATTTGCCGCCTGGTTCCGGAAACTCGACGGATTCGGCGCCATCGAGGCCCGCGATCTGACTGGCCGGCCCGCTCTCGTCCCAAGGCGCGGAGAAGAAGCGGTGCATCGTCTTTCCGCTCGGATCGCTCACGCGGTAGATGATGCGGCTGCCGTCCGGACTCCACACCGGATGGCTGCTCGTACCATCGCGCGTGAACGGCCGCAGTTGCCCGGAGGCAAAGGTGAGTAGCCAGATGTCGCTGCGAGCGGCGCTGCTGCTATCACCAATCGTGAGGGCGAGCTTTGATCCGTCCGGCGATCCACGTAACTCCTCATACAGCCGACGCGGCACCGGGAGGGCCTCTGGGTCCGCTGTTCCGTTCTTGCGACGTATGGCGATGGTGCGGAGGTTTCCACCGCCGGCGGTCCCAAAACCTCGGCCGCCATCAGCGAAGAAGATCGTTCCCGATTCGGAGACCGAAAAATCGGTGACGCCTCGCTGAAACGCGACAGCGCCCAGCCCTGTGCTGCGCAAGTTCACGTCCTTGGCAACCGCGCGCTCTTCGCCGGTGAATTTCCCCTTCGCGGCGTCGAACGGGCGCGCGAAAAGTTGGCCGTCTTGTCGGACGTACAGGAGGTGCCCCGATGCATAGTGTGGCGCGAGTCCGCGAAAGCCGAATTCCCTCACCTTCCCGTCGCGCAATGAAATCATGCCGACATAGAGCGAGTCCGGGTCTTCTCGACGCCCATGCAGGATGGTGGCAAGGGCCGCCTTGCTGCCGGGAAGCATGTGAGGCCAGCCCAGGGCGGACTGCCCCCGCACCGTGTCGGGCTGCGCCACGAGCCGTACTGGGCCGCCATCCTTCGACACGAGCATCAATCGGTCGTCGCGTCGGAAAAGAATGTGACCGTCGTCGCCCCAGCTGGCCTGTCCCGCGCCCGTCGCCGAATCGGCGATCTTGACCGGCGCGCCACCGCCGATGCCAATCCGCATCAAACGTCCCGTGCCTCCCAACGAACCGGGGGTGATCCAGTACGCAACCTCGCTGCCGTTCGGCGAGAGGATGGCGCCGAACGCAGAATCGCTGCCCGGAATCGCGTCGAGTTGCAGTTCGCCGGTACGACGGGTGTAGAGCGGGCCCGGCATGTTGTTTTCGCTGAAAAGCACGGCGCGTGAGCCGTCGCGCGACAATGCAAACTGCGGCGCGTGAGCACCGCCGGTCAAAGAAAGCGAATCCGGCAGGTCGATCTGAAAGCGCGACTGCGGCTCGGATTCATGTTTGCTCAGCGCGAGCGCGCCGAATGCACCGGCCGCCACGGCGAGCACCATGCTGGCCCCGGCGATACTCAGCCCGCGTCGCGTGACGATCGGCGGCCTTTCGGGCACGATGGGCAACGGCTTCACCAGTCCCGTGTACGCGAGCGACGCGTTGGCCGCGCCCATCACGGCGATTGCTTTGCTGCCGGTGATCGCATCGACGAAATCGGCGGCCGACGCCCAACGGTCCGCCGGCAGTTTGGCCAACGCGCGCATCACCGCCGCGTCGACGTGCTCGGGCACCGTGTCGCGCAGCGTACGCAGACCGCGCGGCCGGTCGCCGATCACTTTTGCCATGATCGACTGCACCGTCGGACCCACATGCGGCGGCTCGGCGGCGAGCAACTCGTACGTCACAGCGCCCAATGAATAAATGTCCGACCGCGCATCGATCTGCCGGTCGCCCGTGGCTTGCTCGGGGCTCATGTACTGCGGCGTGCCGAGTGAGATACCGGCTTGCGTCACCCGCGCACCGCCCGCGTTGGATACGGCGAGCGCGATCCCAAAATCCATCACGAGGGGCTCGCCCTCATGCAGGAGGATGTTTTCCGGCTTGAGGTCGCGATGAATGACACCATGCCGATGCGCGTAGGCGAGCGCGCTCCCAATCGCCGACGCGATCCGCACCGCGTCTTCCACGGAGAGCTGTCGCTCGCGCTCGAGCCGCGCGCGCAAGCTCTCCCCCTCGACGTACGGCATCACGTAGAACAAGAGCCCCTCGATCTCGCCGGAATCGAAGAGCGGAAGGAGATGCGGGTGATGCAGGTTGGCGGTGACTTCGATCTCCGCCAGAAAGCGCTCCCGCCCAAGCACGGCGGCGAGCTCGGAGCTCAGTACCTTGAGCGCGACCGAACGATGGTGCTTGACGTCGCGCGCGAGGAAGACGGTGGCCATACCGCCCTGGCCAATCTCACGCACGATCTCGTAACGACCGGCGAGCGCAGTGTTGAGGTGCTCTGCGGTGTGCATCGGCGCACGGGTAGGGACGCGGAGAAGGTACGGGGCCGGGAACGCCCTGGCAAACGACTCGGCTCCTCGGCTACTCGGCTGCTCGGCAGCTCGGCTCCTCGGCGCTCCGGCGCTCCGGCGCTCCGGCGCTCCGGCGCTCCTTATGGCTTGTTTGCGCCGGTCACGCGTTTCAATTCGGTTTGCCAGTTCGGAACGACAACGAGCTCGAGCCCCGAGGTCTCCGGCTCGACCATGAGAAATCGCTTCCCGTCGTTCGAGACGTCGAAATCTTCAGCGTATCTCCCGGAAAACAGCGGTGTACGCGAGACCACTGCCGGCTGCGGGGCAAAGATGAGTGATGCCGACACGAGCCGGTTGCCCTCCCAGTAGAACAACTCCTTGCCGCTCGGCGCCCAGATCGGCCGGCGGCCGCCTGCGGTTGAGATCAGCACTCGCCCGGCGTTCTCTGCGAACGAACGTAAGTAGACCTCGAGGCGCCCCGACTCATCCGAGACGTATGCTACCCAACGTCCGTCGGGCGAAAATCTGCCCGAGACTTCGATCGCTGTGGGAGATCCACTGAGAGTACGCGCTTCGTGCGTCGAGTCGAGCGACACGTTCTCGAGATCGAAATTGACGGTGGCGATGGCATTGTAGACCACGTTCCGGCCGTCCGGCGACAGATCGGTGAACCAGGCGTTGCGCCGTGGAACCACCACGAGCTGCGGCGGGCCACTTCCGTCGGCCGGCTGCGACCACAAGCCCGCGCGCCCGCTCTGTGTCGAGACGTAGAGAATGCGCTTGCCGTCCGAAGACCACATCGGATTCCGCGCCGTTCCCGTCGTCGTTAGCGGCGTCAGTGTTCCGGCGGCCAGATCGAGCGTCCAGATGTCGCGCTTGGTGCCCGTCGCGATGTTGAGCGCGGCTTGTCGGCCGTTGGGCGATAGCCGGACGAAAGTGAACTCGCGCACGTCGTCGACCGCCGAACTCTTCTTACCGTTCCGATCGACCCAGACGAGTCGCCGATTCTCGTTCCCGCGGAGATAGACGAGTCCTCCGTCGTGGGTCATCGACGCTTCGTCATGGTCGGACCCGCCGCCGCCTTGAAACGCGATACCGTCGAGCACCAGCGCCGGCGTTCCCGTCACACGCTTTGTGCGCGCGTCGAATGGCACCGCCATCAGGAGGCCGTCGACGCTGAGGTACACCAGGCGGCCGTCTATGATACCGAGGGGAGTCGGACCAAGGATGCCAAGCGGGACCACTTTGCCGTCGTCGAGTGAGGTAAGAGCGATCTCTGACTTTTCAGCGCTGCCGAACCAGATCGTGAAAAGGACCGTCTTTCCGTCCGCGAGGATGCGAGGCGATTGATGACTCAATTCCTTGCGCGCCGTGTCGACCCGTGTGAGCGGGACAAGCGGTCCGCCCGCCTGATTGACGCGGAACAATCCCTGTAACCCTTCGTCGATCCCGGCGCCGACGACGATCTCGCCGGTCGGAGACCAATCGAGCCCGCCGTAATCGGGAACAGCGGCGAGCGTGACGGGCGCGCCGCCGTCTACGGGCACCTTGACCAACTGACGCCGCCCTTGGATGTACGCGATCCATTTTCCATCCGGCGAGAACGCCGGCGCGCGGGTGACTTTGTCAGTCCCGGCAATCTCCCGCGACGTGAGTTGGTCGAGACGCCGAATGTAGTACGCGAGGCCGACTGCCGAGCGTCCTCCTCGCGAATACACGACGGAGTGACCGTCGGGCGAGAGCACGCCGGTGCCGATCGGGCCTCCACTGTCGAGAGAGATCACGGAGCGAACCGGAAACGAATCGGCGACGCTCCCCCCACGAGTGGCGAGCAGGCCTGTCGCCACGCCAAGTGCGATGACGGCCGCGCCGAGCGCAAGCACCAGCGGGTCGCGCAATCGGGACCGTCGCATCACGGGGGCGGACCACGCTGTTGACGCTGTCGTCTGCGCGGTCAGCGCGGCGGCGAAGTCGGCCGGCGTCGCATACCGATCGGCGGGAAGCTTGGCAAGCGCGGTGAGAACAGCGTGCTCCATGGCCGGCGGCACCGTGTCGCGAATGGTCCGGAGCGACGTGGGTCGCTCGGACAGCACTTTGGCCACGATGGCTTGGACGCTCGATCCGGTGAACGGCGGATCGCCGGCGAGCATTTCATACACGACGGCGGCGAGCGAATAGATGTCGCTCCGCCCGTCGATCGTCCGCTCGCCCATCGCCTGCTCGGGACTCATGTACTGCGGCGTACCGAGTGACAGCCCCGTCTGCGTCATGCGCTGCCCGCCGGCGCTCTGCACGGCCAGGGCGATCCCGAAGTCGGCGACGAGCGCCGACCGTTCGTGAATGAGAATGTTCTCAGGCTTGATATCACGGTGGATGACGCCGTGACGGTGTGCGTAGTCGAGGGCGCTCGCCACGTGCTGCGCGACGCGAATGGTGTCGTCCATAGGAAGCTGACGCTCGCGCGTCAGCCTTTCGCGCAGCGACTCGCCTTCGACATACGGCATGACGTAGTACAGGAATCCGTCGGCCGCACCGGAATCGTGCAGCGGCAGGATGTGCGGATGCTGAAGATTTGCTGTGGTCCTGATCTCGGCGAGGAATCGCTCGGCGCCCAGCGCGGCGGCGAGATCGGGATGCAGGACCTTGACCGCTACGGGACGCTCGTGTCTCAGGTCACGCGCGAGGTAGACGGTGGCCATGCCGCCGGCACCGAGCTCACGCTCGATGCGGTATCGGTCGGAGAGGGCGGTGGCGAGGTCAGCGACGGTCATCTGGAGGCAGGCGCGAAGGTCCAATCACGGGGCAAATATGTGCCTGGCGCGAGCCGCGCGGGAAGCCAGTGGCCGAGATTACCTTGATGAAGGACGGCCAGTTCAAGTCAGCGTCCGAGCCTCGCCGCTACCCACCCTTCCCCCACCAACACATCATGTGCGGAATCACCGCGGTCCTGTCGCGGCGGTCGTCGATCGCCCCTCAGACGATGCTCGCCGGCATGTCGGCGCTCCGGCATCGCGGACCCGACGGGCAGCAATATTGGATGTCGAAAGACGGACGGGCGGCGCTCGGTCACACGCGCCTCTCGATCATCGACCTCACAACGGGTGACCAGCCAATCTCGAACGAAGACGCGACGATCCATATCGTCGTGAACGGCGAGTTCTACGACTTCGAGCGCACTCGCGCCGAGCTCATGGCACGCGGCCACCGGTTTCGCACGAAGTCCGACAGCGAGATCGCATTGCATCTCTACGAGGAGTACGGGCCGGAGTGCCTGCACCATCTTCGCGGCGAGTACGCCTTCGTCATTTGGGACGAGCGCAACCAGCGTCTGATCGCGGGCCGCGATCGTTTCGGCGTGAAGCCGTTGTTCTACGCCGAGCATAACGGAGCGCTCTATCTCGCTTCCGAGGTCAAGGCGCTGTTCGCCATGGGCGTGCCGGCGCGCTGGAGCGAGGAGTCGGTCTACGCCGGTGGGTTCGTGCTCCCCGGAGAGCGAACGTTGTTCAATGGCGTTCACGCTGTTCCGCCCGGCCACTATCTCCGCGCCACTCGGGAGGCACATCGCGTCCATCAGTATTGGGACGTCGATTATCCGCGAGACGACGCGGCGCAGGCGCCGTCGCCGAAGAGCGACGCCGAGTACATCGAAGGGTTTCGCACCGTCCTCGAGGAGGCCGTCAAGACGCGCCTTCGGGCCGACGTGCCCGTCGGCTGCTACCTGAGCGGCGGCATCGACTCTTGCGCCGTGCTCGGCCTCGCGTCACGACATCATGAAGGTCCGGTGCGCGCGTACACATTGACGTTCGACCACGTACAGTATGATGAAAGTGTGATCGCCGAGGAGATGTCGCGTCACTGCGGCGCCACGTATCAGCCGATCCCGATGAAGCAGGCCGACCTCGCGACCAACTTCCGCGCCGCGGTCATCCGGTCGGAGATCCCGTTCATCAACGGGCACACGGTCGCCAAGTACATGTTGAGCCGCGCGGTGCGCGAGAGCGGATATAAGGTAGTGCTCACGGGAGAAGGATCGGACGAGATTCTCGCCGGCTATCCGCACTTCCGCCGCGACATGCTGCTGCATCACACGACCGGCCAGGATCCTGAGGAGACGGCTCGTCTCCTGCGCGAGCTCGTCGAGAACAACCAGGTCTCACGCGGCCTGCTCCTCCCCGAGGGCGACACCGACACCGGCGCTCTGTGCCGCACGCTGCTCGGGTCCGCGCCGTCGTGGCTCGAGGCGTTGAGCGGATCGGCTGTCCGCACGCGAGGGCTCATGCGCGACGACTTCCTGAACGCCCACGCCGGCGTCGACGTCGTGGGAACGCTGCTCTCGTCGCTCGACGTCGAGCGCCGGCTCAAAGGCCGCAACGCCGTGCACTCCGCGCTCTATCTCTGGGCAAAGACGCTGTTGCCGCACTACATCCTCTCCAACCTGGGCGACCGGATGGAGATGTCGCACTCGATCGAAGGCCGCGTTCCCTTCATGGATCACCACGTCGCCGAGTATCTGCAGCGCGTGCCCGTGTCGCTCAAGATCCGCGGCATGACGGAGAAGTACATCCTGCGCGAGGCGGTGAAGGATGTGATCACGAAGACGGTGTACGAGCGCCAGAAGCATCCGTTCTTGAGCCCACCGGCGACGCTCAATCCCGACCAGCCGCTCCACGCGCTGATGCAGGACACGCTCCGCGGCTCCGCGGCGGCGAACGTGCCGTTTCTCGACCGGGCGAAGATGATCAAAGTGCTGGACGACGTCGCGAAGCCGGACGCGGACGCCGGGCATCGGGTCGTGATGGATCAATCGTTGACGCTGGCGATGAGCTTTGTTTTCATGCACGAGGGGCTCGGGTTGTCCGCGTGAACGCCCGCCTCGGAGCCTTGGTTGGCGCAGCCTCGAGCCGCCGCACTGAACTAGCCGGTCGCCCCCGGCGCGCGTACGTTAGCGTCGACCCCCCTCCCCCGGCCCTCCGGCTTCCCTCCCCGTCGGTCCGACGATGGACGCGATCGCTCAACTCAATACGGCTCTTCTCGGGCGCTACGCCATCGAACGCGAGATTGGCGCGGGCGGCATGGCCACCGTGTATCTCGCGCAGGACCTGAAGCACAGGCGAAAGGTCGCGCTCAAGGTCCTCAAGCCGGAGCTCGGCGCGGTGCTCGGCGTCGAGCGGTTTCTCTCCGAGATCCAGGTCACCGCCAACCTCCAGCATCCGAACCTGCTGCCGCTCTTCGATTCGGGCGAGTGCGACGGGCAGCTCTACTACGTGATGCCGTACGTGGACGGAGAGTCGCTGCGCGCGCGAGTCGATCGCGAGAAGCAGCTGCCCGTAGAGGAGGCCGTGCGCATCGCAGTCGCGCTCGCGGGCGCGCTTGAATACGCGCACGAGAACGGCGTCATTCACCGCGACATGAAGCCGGAGAACGTGCTGCTCAAGGCCGGTCAGCCGGTGATCGCCGACTTTGGGATCGCGCTGGCGGTGAGCAACGCCGGTGGCGCGCGCGTCACGCAGACGGGTCTCTCGCTCGGCACGCCGCAATACATGTCGCCCGAACAGGCGACCGGCGACCGTGTGATCGACGGCCGCACCGACATCTATTCGCTCGCCGCGATGACGTACGAGATGCTCACCGGCGAGCCGCCGCACACGGGCACGAGCGCGCAGTCCATCATCGCCAAGCTGATGACGGAAGACGTTCGGCCGCTCACCGTGCTTCGTCGCAACGTGCCCGCCCATGTCGACGCCGCCGTGCGTCACGGGCTCGAGAAGCTGGCGGCCGATCGCTTCGGTACCGCGGGCGACTTCGCGCTCGCCCTCACGGGGGCGCGGCCATTCGTCATGGCGGACACGACGAGTGGACGCGGCGCCGCGCAAACGACCAGCGCGGCAACAAGCATCAGGCGAACGCGCCTGTTGGTTGCCTCATTGAGTGTGGTCGCCGTCGTCGCCACTGCCGCGGCGGTCTGGCTTGCGACGCGGCCCGCGCCGCGTTCGACTGCGGCGCGCTTCCAACTTGGGCTTCCTGATAGCGTCTCGCTCTACAACGGCGGCGGAACGAAGCTGGCGCTCTCCAAGGACGGCACCAAGATCGTTTTCGTCGGCGTGAAGCAGGGCAAGCGCGCGCTCTACCTTCGGCGCATCGACGATCCAGTCGCGCAGCCGGTGCGCGGTAGCGAGGCAGGTGGGGTTTTCAACAACGTCTCGCCGACGTTCTCGCCGCAGGGTGACTGGATTCTGTACGAAGTAGATCGGATTCCGAAGAAGATTCCGACGACCGGCGGCACGCCGCAGACGCTCGCCGACTCGGGCTCGGCCCCGGTGTGGGGCGACAATGGCGTCCTGCTCTTCACGCGGTCGAACTCTCTTTGGATCGGCACGCCGGAAGGCCGAGACGCGCGGCTGCTTGCGCGGGCAGACACGACTCACGGCGAGTACAGCTTGTCCTGGCCCGAGGTGCTGCCCGGAGGGAAATACGCGCTCATCACGATCAACAGAGCTCGCACCCTCGTCGTCGATTCCATGCGGCTCGCCGTCGTCGACCTGAATAGCGGAGCCCTCACGTATCTCGGGATTTCCGGCACGAATGCGCACTATGTCTCGAGCGGCCACATCGTGTTCGGCCGATCCGGCAATCTGGTCTACGTAGCGCCGTTCTCACTGCGAAAGCGGGCGGTCACGGGCCAGCCATCGCTGTTGCTGGAGAACGTCTGGCAGGGAAGCGGCGGCGCGACGGGGGTCACGGTGTCAGACAACGGCACCCTCGCGTATCACGAGGGCACACAATCCATCGTCAAGGAATTGATGGCGGTGAGTCGCTCCGGAGTGGCGCGTCGCCTCCCGGGCGCAACATTGGACTTTCAATCTCCCAGAGTCTCGCCCGATGGCCGGACGATCGCGGTCAATCAGGTGAGCCCCGACCAGAGAGCGGGCGTGTCGCTGATCGATTTGAGCACAGGCGCTCTCGAGCGACTTACGCCCCCAGACTCAGGGCGGAATCCGGAATGGACTCGCGACGCGGGCAGCGGCGGGGCGCGCGTCGTGGTCGTGAGAATCAAGGGAGACACCGTCGAGTACGTGTCGCGGTCGCGTGATCGGAGCAGCGCCGATTCCGTGCTCGGTCGCGAGAAGTCGCGCGCGGCCACTCCCGCGCTCATTCCCGGCGTGGCGCACGGGTTCGGAGCGATGGGCCGGCAAACGCCCGAGAACCGGGGCGGAGTGTACCTGACGCCGATGGACTCGATTGGCGTGTTTCGACTGTTCGCCGGCGGCTCGGGAACCAATGACTCGCCGGCCATCTCCGCCGACGGTCGGCTGCTGGCCTGGGTGTCGGACGAGACGGGGTCTCAACAGGTCTACGTGCAGCCAATACTGGGCGGCTCGCGCATCGCGGTTTCCGTAGACGGTGGGACCGAGCCCCTATGGTCGCGCTCGGGATCGACGTTGTTTTTCCGGACGCCGGCGGCCGTCATGTCTGCCGAACTCGGCGGCTCGCCATTGCGCGTACTGCGCCGTGACTCGTTGTTCGCGGATACGTTCATTAGAGCTCGGCGGGTTGGTCGGAACTGGGATGTGTTTCCGGACGGCAAGGAATTCCTGATGGTTCGCCAACCGCATACTGTCGCGACGACCGGGTTCGTCGTCATCAACTGGCCGCAGCTCAAAGGAGCGCGGGCCGGCGGTGGAGCACCCGAGCGGTAGGACTAGCGAGTCGTCCGTCTGGTTTTGGTGACAGGAATATCCCGACACGCCGTTTCCGACAGTCCCGATACTCCGGGCGTGTGCCGCGAGCCAAAATGTCGGCATGCCATCGACCAAAGCGGGCGGGGCCGCGTCGCCCGCGATGACGCTGTATTTCGACGACGTTCCCGTGCGCAACCAGCTCCTGGCGGCGCTCGACGTCGCTGTGCTCGACGGGATCAAACCGCATTTCAGCACCGTGCGTATCGCGCCACCGGTCGCGCTCTTCGGCGCCGATGGATCGATTGGCGACGTCTACTTCCCGGAGACCGCTATCGTATCGGTCGTCAACACAGTCCACGGTCGATCCGTGGAGGTTGACGCCGTCGGCAATGACGGCATGGCCGGACTCCACGTTTTCTTGAACGACACCGATTCGACCGCTCGAGCGTTCGCGTTGGGATCCGGCGTGGTGCGGCGCATGGACGCCCGAGTCTTCAGGCGGCTTTCCGCCGTTCCAGGGCCACTTCACGAAATCATGCTGCGGTACACGCGAGCGGTACTCGCGCGCGCCGCGCGGACCACGGCGTGCCTCTCCACTCATCTGCTGCAGCAACGCTTTGCGGGGTGGCTGCTCCTTACCCGCGAGCGCGTCGGCGAGAATGAGTTCCCACTTACGCACGCGTTTTTGTCGCTCATCCTCGGCGTCCGCCACGACGGTGTCACGCTGGCGATGCGATCGTTCGAGGACCGCCAGCTGATCCGGTGCACACGCGACTGCGTCGAGATCGTCGACCTCGAAGGGTTGGAGCGAGAGTCATGCGGTTGTCACGCGATTGGAAGGGAGACGTTCGCCCGTCTCCCCCTCACGGTTCGAGCATCATGAAGCCCAGGGACAAAGGCGGCGCGAGCCGCGCGCGTACCGGCGAAACGGAGGTGCGCGATCTGACGCGGCCGCTGCTACACGAGATTCTCGCGGACGCCCGCGCCGGCACCCGGCCGGACCGCGTTCGTCGGGGCGTCAGAGAAGCCTGTGACGCCGCACGCGGACATGGGCTCCAGGCGGAGGACCTGCTTGTCATCGTCAAACAATCGTGGCGCGAGGTCTCGGATGACGACGTTCTCGAGGAGCAGCGACGCCGAGTGTCGACGCCTTCCTTTGCAACGCAGGCCCGAAGCGACGAGGTGCTTGCCGAGGTAATCACGATGTGCATTGAAGAATTCTATCGGCCGAGCGAGAGGGGATAATGGCACTCAACCCGTCAAAGCATCGAGCCAACGACCTGCTCGATAGGATTCTCTCGGCGGAGGCGGCGTCGCTCGCCGAGGTCGCGGAAGCACTGATGGTGTCGCCGGACTCGATCATGGCCTACCGGTCCGGACTCGCTATGCCGATCGAGCGGCAGGCGCTCCTCGCGGCATTCGCCATCGAGCGCACGCGGAAGTTCGCGCGGCAAGGGTACAGCCTCCGCGGACAGATCCGTGCCACGATCAGATTCGTGGCCGGCGACACCGTGACGCACGAAGGCCCGCCGCCGCCGGCGGCGTGCGGTGGGTGGATTTAGGACCGAACCACTCGGTGGATTTCGGTCTGGACTACTTGACGCAGAGGCGCAGAGGACCGCAGAGGCGCGGAGGGGTTCCGTGTGGAGATCTCCGTTCCTCGCGCTACAAGCCGGGATTTCTTGGGGACCGCCGCTCGGGACACCACAAGAAGCATCCTGAGCGTCAGTTCCAAAGAAAAGTTCGTCCGGGCTCGTTGCGCACGGAGACGGGAGCGCCTGCGGCGCTTCCCCTGCGCCTCTGCGCTCCTCTGCGCCTCTGCGTCAAGTAGTTCAGCAGTGCGTCCCCGATAGAGAGCTCTGTCGGCCTAGCGATCCTCCGACCCCGCCCCAGCTCCCCGCGGCCCCTCGAGCCACCCCTGACGCGCGGCATATCTCACGATATCTACGCGCGTCTTCAACCCGAGCTTCTCGGCCGCGCGGGCTTTATAGGTCTCGATCGTTTTCACGCTGAGCCCGAGCTCGGCGGCGATCTCCTTGTTGCTGAAGCCCGTCGAGACACGCACCAGCACCGTTCGTTCGCGATCGCTCAGGGTGTCATGCGGCAGATCCTCGACCTCTGAGCTCGCGCCGAGATATCCTTCGACGACCGCTCCGGCGATCGATGGGTCGATGTACGTTCCGCCCGCCGCGACGGCACGCACGGCTCGGACGAGCTCCTCCGGCGCCGATCGCTTCAACACGAAGCCCGATGCGCCGGCGCGAAGCAGCCGCGTGAGATAAAGGGATTCCTCATGGACGGTGAGCGCCAGGATGCGAACGTCAGGGCAGTCGCGCTTCACGATCTGCGTCGCATCGGCGCCGCTGAGCACGGGCATCGACAGGTCCATCACCAGCACGTCCGGCCTCAACTCCGTCGCGGCGCGGCATGCCGCCGCACCGTCCGCGGCTTCGCCGACGACGCGCATGTCCGGTTGCGAGTTCACGAGGAGCCGCAAGCCTTCGCGCACGATGGGATGATCGTCGGCGAGCACGACGCGTAGCACGTCGTTGCTGGAGTGTCGGCCGTCCGTCGTCGAATCATTCATTGCCTTTCTCCGCCGATCCCCCCTGCCGCTGACCGGTACTCGCCTCGGTTATCGGGACGCGGATGAACAGCGTCGTCCCTTTCCTGGGAGTCGTCTCGATGTCGACCGTGCCGCCGAGGAGCGCGACTCGTTCGCGGATGCCGAGCAGGCCCAGACCCACCCCGGTCGCCGGTGATTTGGTGACGCGATCGTAGTCGAACCCCTTTCCGTCGTCCTCGATGATGACGTGCAGCGTCCCAGCGCGCCGCTCGATCGTGATGCTGGCGCGCTTGGCTCCGCTGTGCTTCGCGATGTTGGTCAACGCTTCCTGAGCGATTCGATACATCGCGCCTTCGATCAAAGCGCTCAGCCGATGCGCCTCGAGTGGCGCGTGGACATCCACGGCAATCTCCGCCTGTTTCGACCATTCCTCGGCGTAGCTGGCAAGCGCCGGCTCGAGGCCGAAATCATCGAGGACTTTTGGCCTGAGGCGGAGCGCGATAGCGTGCAGCTCCTGCCCCAACCGTCCGACCAGCGCGCGCAGTTCTTCCGCTCGGCGATCGACCTCGGAGCCGGGGGGCGTGACGTTCGACAGCGCGTGGAGGCCGAGTCCGAGTGCCGTGAGGTGCTGGCCGACTTCGTCGTGTAGCTCTCGCGACAGGCGGCGTCGCTCCTCTTCCTGCGCGCGGAGGAGCACGTTGCGGTCGTCTTCGGCACGCTCGCGCGCGGCGACGCTGGCCTCCAGTGCCTCATTGCTGCGCAGCGCGACCGCGCGCGCTTTCTCCGCCGCTTCCAGCGCGAGCCGCCGCTCCTCCGACGCCTCGGCGCCGTCGGCGAAAACGAGCACCGCTCCATCTACGCGGCGGTCCACAGTTTGGTACGGTCGGACGGTGAGTGCCCACCAAGCTCCGGCGTTGTCCCGAATCAGGCGACGGTTTACGGCTAACGTTTCCGTCGCGTTGGAGATCATCTCTTCGAGATCGGGCAGCTCGAACGACATCTTGATATCGGTCAACGGTCGACCGACGTCGGTGGGCACCACGTTCATGACCCGGTTCGTCGCGGGAGTGAAGCGGCGCAGACGAAGATTCCGGTCGACGATCGCGATCGGAATCGTCGTACTCGAGAGGATGTTGGCGAGATCACTGGCCGTTTCGCCCAGCTCGTGGTTGCGCTGCCGCAGCTCGTCGTTGAGGGTGGTCAGCTCTTCGTTGGTGGATTGGACCTCTTCCTTGGTCGTCTCGAGCTCCTCGTTGGTGCTCTGAAGCTCCTCGTTGCTCGACTGAATCTCCTCGCCCGCGGCGCGAAGCTCTTCGATGCTCGTCTCGTGCTGGGCGATGATCTCGGACAGATACGCCCTCATCGACTGGAGCTCTTGGCGTAACGCTTGAAGCTCGTCCGCTTGCTTTCGAGCTCGGCGCGGTGAATCGGCCGCGGTGGTCGGCTCGGAAATCAACGCGGGAGCCATCGATTCCTCGTCGAAGAGCACGAGGAACATGCGCTTGACTCCTTTGGTCGCGGGAAGCGGGAGCACCTCGATCGTCACTTGACGGCTGCGGCCATCGTGTGACGTGAGATGCTTCTCGCGAACCAGTTGGTTCTCCGTCATGGCGCGGGTCAGGGCCATGCGAAGCGGCATCGCCAACTCCGGCCGCGCCAACTGGAGGACGTCCAGACTCGCGGACCCGGATCCGTGAACGAGAAAACGCGTCGTGTCGCCGCGGAACTCGACGACGGCGAACTTGTCGTCGACGACCACGGCATGACGGCCGAAGTGCGACAGCAGGAGTCGATCGATCTCCGCCCCGAGATCGACGCCGCTGTGGCTGGACTGGGGCGGGGCGACCGGCTTGAGCGGCGCGCTCGGCGCGTGCGGTTCGAGCCAAGGGGTTCCGTGCTTCGCGAAGTCGAGCTCGGGCAAACGGCCCGCCACGCGCTCACGGCGCCGATAAATCTTGTGCCGCTTGTCGAACGGTTCGAACAGCTCGGATGCCATCCCGGCCGATTCCGCTGTGCCGAGCAACAGCATGCCGTAAGGCTCGAGCGCGTAATGAAAGATCGGAAATACTCTCTGCTGCAGTGCCGGCTCGAAGTAAATGAGGACGTTCCGACAGCTGATCAGGTCGAGATGAGAGAAGGGCGGATCGCGCACGATGTTCTGCCGCGAGAAGATGCAGACATCGCGCACGAATTTGGCGATGCGGTAGCCGCCTCGCTCGGATACGAAGAAGCGCCGCAAGCGCTCGGGCGATACCTGCTCGGCAATGCTCTCCGGATAGAGGCCGGCCCTGGCTCGCGCGATGGCCGGCTCGCTCAAATCGGTGCCGAACACCTGAATCGGGACGTCGAGCCCGGACCCCTCGACAAACTCGATCGCGGCGATGGCGAGCGAATACGCCTCCTCACCGCCGGAGCAGCCGGGGACCCAGACGCGGAACGGCGCGTCGGGCCGGCGTGACCGCGCCAACTCGGGAAACACCGTGGCGCGGAGCTCCTCGAACACCTCGGGGTCGCGGAAAAAGCTCGTGACACCAATGAGAATATCCTGATAAAGCCGATCCAGCTCGGCGGGATCCTTGTTAACGAGCCGGAGATAATCCCTGCGTTTCTCCGTCCGATTGACCAGCATGCGGCGCAGGATGCGGCGGTCCACCGTACCGCGCCGGTACTGCCGGAAGTCGACTCCGGTTCGCCGGTGGACGAGCTTGAGTATCGAGTCCAGGTCATCTTCCCCGGCGGCTTTCTCCGTCTCAGGTGTCGGCTTGCTCGAGGTGGCGAGATACCGGCCGATCTGCGTGAGGCGCGTCGCGATCGTCTCCGGCGGCAGAACGAAATCCACTGCCCCGGTGTCGACGGCAGCCTCCGGCATGTTCGGGTGCCTCGCCGATGCCGCGTCCTGGGCGAAGACGATTCCGCCGGCCTCCTTGATCGCCTCGACTCCGTGCGATCCGTCCGATCCGGCGCCCGACAGGATCACCGCGATCGCGCTCGGGCCATGCACCTCGGCGAGCGACGAGAGAAATGCGTCGACCGGAAGGTGCACGCCGCGTCCGTGTGGGCGCTGCACCAAATGCAGTCGACTATCGTTGACGGTCATCGTCACATTGGGCGGAATCACGTACGCGTGATCGGCCTGTATCTGCGTACCGTCCTCGGCCTGCGCGACGGGAATTGTCGTGGCGCGGCCGAGCAACTCGGGCAAAAGACTTTCGTGCTCGCGCGAGAGGTGCTGGACCAGGACGTAGGCGAGCCCGGTGTCGGGGGCGAGGCCGCCGAGGAGCCGCGTGAACGCCTCGAGTCCACCGGCGGACGCGCCAATGCCGACGATGTGGGGACCGTCCCGGCTCGTGGCGGTTTTTGCGGACGGCTTGGGACGCGCCTTACGGGCGGATTTGCCAGAGCCTCGCTTTGTCATCTCAGTCGTGGGGCTTCGTCCACTTGATATGGCGACTGGCGGGCAGGATCGCTACCCCGCGCGACGCCGTGGCCGGGTTTCCTGAGGAACTCAGAGTCCACGGCTCCGAGACGGCAAGCATGCGGATTTATAGCGGCCCGCTCTTCAGCTAAGTTTTCGTGCGGCGATCGCAATACGATCCGCTCCGCGGCGATCACACTACCGAGACGCTTCCCAATGGATGCACGCAGGCTGTCGCTGTTTCTAGCCGTCACAGTCGTCGCGTTGTCCGCGGACGCCCAACAACCGCGCGACGTCCGATTGGTTCTCACGCATGCCACGGTCGTCGACGTCGCCATCGGGGCCGTTCGAACAAACCAAACGTTGATCGTGAAGGGGCGTCGGATCGAATCCATCTCGTCGGCGGCATACCTGCCTGAGCCCAACGATCGGGTGCTCGATGCGAAAGGAGCATTCGTGATTCCCGGGTTGTGGGACATGCATGCTCACGACTTTCAATCGAAGAAGTTGGATCAGGCCTTGCTCTGGCCGCTGGAGCTCGCGAATGGCGTCACCGGCGTGAGGATCATGTGGGGTTCGGACGCCGCACTCAGACAACTCAGACCGAACACCGATACGACACCGGTGCCGAAGCTCGTCGTCGGCTCGCCGCTGCTTGACGGCCGGCAACCGATGTGGGCGGGATCTTTCTCCGTCACCTCCGATTCGCAGGCGAGGCGATTGGTCGACTCGCTCGCTGCGTCCTACTCCTTTATCAAGGTGTATCAGTTTCTCGAGCCGGACGCGTTCATGGCTATTGCCAATGCGGCTCGTAGGAAAAACATCGCCATCGACGGGCACCTCCCGACCGCCATCTCGCCTCGCGAAGCGGTATTGGCTGGTCTACACACTTTCGAGCACGGGATCGGATTGTCACTCGCGTGCTCGCGCCACGAGACGACTCTCCGAGCGCAACTCGTCGCCGACATGCGGGCGGCGGACACGGGATTCGCCTCCCATGCCGCCATAATGTTTCGCGAGGAAAGTGCGCCGATCGCCAGCTTTGATTCACAAAAGTGTGCGACGCTGATGCGCGACCTCGCTCGAGCCAACGTACGCATCGTCCCAACGCTGACGCTTTGGCAAGGCTTCGTTCGCGCGCGCGAACCCGGCGCAGTCCGCGACCCACGGATGCGCTATATCGCGCCACCCGTTCGCGCGGCTTGGCAAGGAGCAGCGAGCCAGCCAGACACCAACCTCCACGCAACCGCCGTTTTCGAGCAGATGAAGCGATTGACGTTGCTCGCGTCACAAGCCGGCGTTCCGCTGTTGGCGGGGACGGATGCTTTCAATCCGTTCGTGTACGCGGGATTCGGTATACACGAAGAGCTTGCGTTGATGGTTGCCTCCGGACTCACGCCACTGCAGGCGCTACGCACCGCAACACTCAATCCTGCCATAGTTTTTGGGGCAACTGATTATTCCGGAACTGTCGCGCCTGGAAAGATCGCGGACCTGGTGTTGCTTGACGGCAATCCTCTCGAGAACATCGGCAATACACGCCGGATCCGCGCGGTCGTGCTGGACGGGCGCCTCCTCACTCGATCTACGCTCGACTCACTTCTCACCAGCGTCGAGCGCGCGGCGAGGGAGCTGCCGAGGTAACGTACACCTCGCGATCTGTCTTACGGCTCCGCGAGAAACTTCTCCACCGCCGGCCACACGATCTCCGGCCGCTCGAGATATACGAAGTGCGCCGCTCGCGGCACTTTGATCAGCGTCGCCATGCCTTTCGGCATCGCGCTGACCCATTCTTCGACGAGATCCATCGGAATCGTCTCGTCTTCGCCGTGCATCACGAGCAGCGGCACCTTGAGCGACGCGAGCGATGGTCTGAGGTCCCAGTCGCCGAACGAGTTGGTGATCGTTCGCGTGCCGTACCGCGCGCCGTAGCGAATGCCACGCAAGTCGGTCTCACAAAAGTCGGCTTTCATGAGCGGCCAGGTGCGGTCCGGCTCACTCAACCGCGGTCGCATTCCAATTCTCCAGTACTCGCGGCACCCCGCGCGCGCGGCGGAATCTGAGGCCGTCGAGTCGAGCTGCTGACGGTTGGCGGCCTGCATCGCTCGGCGCTGCGTACTGTCGAGACGCGCGCTGAAGTTGCGCCCGTAACGGGCGCTGTAGTCGCCCTTCCGCGGCGGCACGGGACCGAAGAAGATCATCTTCTTGACGTTTGCCGGATGCGCGATGGCATAGCTCGCGGCCAGCAACGGTCCGTACGAGTGCGCGACGAGTGTGACCCGGTTCAAACCGAAATGCTTGCGCACGTCGTCCAGGTCCTGGATCTGACGCGGCGCGTAGAGGCGCGTGGTATCCGCGGGGAGATCAGAGCGTCCACCGCCGCGCTGGTCGTAATAGATGACCACGTGCCGATCGCCGAACATCGCCGCCATGTCGTTGTAGATGGTCCCGAGATCGAGACCGGGTCCGCCATGAACGGCAATTATGGTATCGACGCCTCGCCCCGGATGGCCCGACGTTCGATAAAAAAGACGTGCGCCGTCGGAAACCGTGACGTAGCCGCTTTGCTGCGCGCCGACGATCGCGGGAACGAAGACAACCGCGAACCATGTATTGAGCTTCATGAGACCCCGATCAGTGGACCCATCTCGACATTGTGGAACATATACAGCGCCGCCATCCCCGCGATGGCGATCCACGCCGCGTGCGCGGCCGCCGAGCCCGACAACGCGTCGTCCTCGCGTGCGACGGCGTCCGACCAACGTCCACTGAAGTCCTTTTCAACGGACTGGTACGTTGTTTTCATGCCGCGCTCTGCTCCGCAGAGGCGCCGAGCCGTCAACAGTACCACTTCGAATTGTCGTGGTCGTGTCGCACACAGGCGCGTCGGTCGCTCCGATCCTCGGGATCAGCCGATCCCGCGACTCGATCTGCCGGGGGCAACACACACCGTGTCCGCCATGATTCGCGGCGTCATTCCGCCGCCGTACGCGACGTTTCGTGATGTGGTCCGATGGGACTCGGCACTCTTCAGGCAGTTTGCGCGTTAATGAGCCGGCCACCTTCGAAGGCGGTTGAATCGTCCGGATCGGACGCGGCCACGCTTCATCGCTCGTACACGCGCGTGACCGACGCGTTGCGCAATTCGATGGGCGAGGCGGGACGCGCTGCCCTCCTCGCGCGAGCGCTCGCATGCACTGAACAAGCACATCCGGCGTTGAAGGAGTTGCACGTGCTCGGCGATGACGGCGTTCGCGCCGATGACATTGCGGCAAGCATCGGCACCCATGGCCAAGCAGAGGTTGCGGCGGCGATCGAAGCGCTCATTGGCGGCGTCCTCGACATACTTTCGCGGCTCGTCGGAGCGGATATGGCAATGCAACTGACCGGCGACGGCGCTCCGCGGCCGCAGCCGCAGGGTGGAGATCGAGCGACATGACACCCTCCGCTAATTCCCTCATCCGAAATGTCCCGACGGGCGTGCCCGGCCTGGACGCCGTGCTCGGGGGCGGGCTCTGCGAGTATTCGTTCAACCTCGTGGCCGGCGCGCCTGGAGCTGGCAAGACCACGCTGGTCCAGCAGATCCTCTTCGCCAATGCCACGAACGAGCGCAGCGCACTGTACTTCACCGTGCTCGGCGAGCCGACAGTGAAGATGCTGCGGTACCAGCAACAGTTCGGCTTTTTCGACGCCTCGAAGGTGCCGGCCGCGATCCGATTCGTAAACCTCGGCACGGAAGCCGCCAGCGGCGACCTCGAAGCCGTTCTGGCTCGCATGGTTTCGGAGATGACCGAACACCGGCCGGCATTCGTCGCCGTCGACTCGTTTCGTACGCTTGGTGGACACCTGACGCTCGGAGTCGATCGCGCCGCTCTTGCGCTGGCGGACTTCATCCAGCGCTTGGCGCTGCAGTTGACGTCTTGGGAGGTCACATCCTTCCTCCTTGGAGAATACTCCGACAACGAGGCGCGGCACCCCGTGTTCACGGTCGCCGACAGTATTCTCTGGCTCTCGGAGGACGTCGATCGAAACTCGGCGGTACGCAAGCTCCGCGCGGTGAAGGTGCGCGGCCGCTCGCCGCTCCCCGGCTTGCACACGTTCCGCGTCGACAACTCCGG